>JBHEOR010000049.1:0-19070 GCA_046260685.1 Desulfopila sp. | reverse complement strand
CTCCTCATAAAATCGTATGGATAAAATCACTGAAAAAATTGAATTGTGGATGGATGATCTCACCCATAATGCTTTAGAACCAAGTTCGGTGCTAAAAGCATTCTCCAAACCGTTGGTTGGATTCGCATCGGGTGACGATGAACTATTTCACTTCATAAAATATGATATTGGTCCAAACTTTTATTGGAAACCTGAAGATGCTTTTGCAACTGCATTTCCTGATGAAAGAGTAGCGCCAGAAGAACTTAGTGTTATTGCATGGATATTGCCTCAAACTGAACAGACCAGGCTGGCACACAGAAAGGCTGTCGATAAACCGAGTATCGAATGGAGTAAGGCAAGGCACTACGGTGAGAAAGTAAATGAAAATTTACGCCGTTATGTAGTAGACCTGTTTTTGAGATCCGGATATCAAGCTTGTGCGCCGGTGTTGCTCCCACAATGGGCAGGGGCTGAGTCGAATAAATACGGCTTTGCTTCATCTTGGTCAGAGCGTCATACGGCCCATGTTTGTGGACTTGGTACTTTTGGGGTATCTGATGGTCTGATAACACCTGTCGGAAAAGCCATTCGGGTCGGATCTGTAATTGTACGAAAGAAGTATACACCTACTCCAAGAACATACCAACATCACAACGAATGGTGCCTGTATCATTCAACCGGTAAATGTTTGGTCTGTATGCGTCGTTGCCCAACTCAAGCGATTTCTGAATATGGTCATGACAAGGTCAGATGTAAGGAATTTATTCGTAACGTGACTGCTGTTTATGTTGAAGAAGAACAGTTAGGGTTCAGAGTTAACAGTTGTGGATTTTGCCAGACAAAAACACCATGTGAAAACCAGAACCCCACCGATAAAATGAAGCGGAAACGTTCTGGATAGATTGTTCAAAATTAATTTGCTGCTAAAGCCCAAAACAATGGCCTTTTAAAAATTGGTTGAAAATAAATCCGTTTTTTTTCTGACCCCTTTTGTGCCTTTTTACGCTTTTGATGGCGCTACTTTGCAAAAGGTGATCAATCGGTCGAACAATCCGCAGACTCGAGGATGTGCCGGAAAATCGTCTCGTACTGGCTGAAGCTGGACGACGGAGCACGACAATGAATGTATTCTATCCCGGGCATAGGGCCGGATGACGTTAGCGCCTCATCTTCGAAGATGAGTGCGAAGCTGTTTTGCCCCTCTACCCTGAAGCCGTCGGCGTTGCAGACAGTTATTGGAGTTTTGGTCAGGGGATTCGAACCGAACATTGCCTTGAGCTCGTCATCCTGGGTCTTTCCCTCTGCTATGGTTCGTGCGCTGATGACGCAAAAGACGTTCGGTGCCCCGGTCATGGAACTGACGGCCCCCTCTGGATAATAAAAACCTGCGTCATCGACCCAGTCTTCGGGAACGGAAAGGCGCCAATGACCGTCCGAGACTGTCTTCCATCCCGACGGGACAATGGGGACAGCAGCCCCGGTTTTGGATTCGGAAGCCGAAGGAGTCGTGGTCGCTTCTTTTGCGGACGTCGCGTTTTCATCCGTCGAGTCCCCGCTGCACGCAGCAAGTACCAGGAGACAGACCCACAGGCCCAGAGTTGCGGCTATGAATGTCCACTTCCTATGAAACATGTTCTGCTCTCCTCTCTCAAGACGATTTCTTCTGGTTGGTAAAGGACGACAGCGTTATCGGTTCTGCCTTTACTGCTTCAATTTATTTTGGACAATCACTACTTGCTACAGTACATCCTCTTAAATCCTGACTCCGGGTATCCAGCATGTCAAAAGCAACTCAAAACAGGCAATTCCCGTTCCACTGTGCGGTTTTTTTCATTTAACTTTCCCAGCATATCAAATCGATAAATCGAACCAGTTTTTCGTTGGGAGGCTGGGCAATCTCTTGGGCGGCGTTTCGGATATTTGCCTTGCCAGGCACGATGCCAAAGACAAGCACATCGCATATCCTTTTATTGCACTTTTTTCTAGTTGTATGAAAGTGTAAAGAGGGTAATATTATAGGAAGCTGTTTGTGCATAGATTTTCTTTGTGGTGCCGGGGTGTACGCGTACTCAGGGCTCGCTCAAAAAAAAACGTCACATTTTGAGGCGCAACTGCAACCTCCCTTGAAGCGATCCACAAGCGACACAATCCGCAAAAGAGCGCTGCCATTGCTGTGGTTTTGCCGACTGTGGCCTGCCACAATGTATGTCATACTTGCACCTCAATTTTGCAAATGTCTTTTTGAGCGAACCCTTACTATTTTGATGAATATGTCTACCAATACTCGTCTTTTGTTTTTGATATGCTGCTTGTTCCTGCTTCCCGGATGCAGCGGAGCAAGCAAGCACCCCCCTCCGCATGCTGCCTCCGTGCGCATTGCTCCTTCAACCGTTGTCGAACATTTCAAAGCGCAGGAGCATAAGAAGATTGTTGAGTTTGTAGAAATCAACGGGGAAAAATATCTTATCCCTTCACCCTGGGCAGGAAAAAAAGTCCAAGGGCCAACCCCAAGCCCTTCTGCCATGAAGAGGATTCCGCTCGAGTTTGCCCATAAGCAGATGGAGTTGTATGTCCATCGCGAGGCGTGTGACGCTTTTATCCTGATGGCTGAGGCGGCCCTGCGGGATGATGTCCGGCTCCTGGTCAATTCCGGTTTTCGCAGTAAGTGGTACCAGGAAAAAATTTTTAAGAAGCTCATGGCCAAGGGAAGGACCTGGGAGGATCTGGTTCGCTATGTTGCTCCCCCGGGCTACTCCGAACACATGCTTGGAACGGCGGTGGATTTTTTCCCAAGCAACTGGCGTTTTGCTTCTACTGAGCAATATGAATGGCTTAAGCAGAACGCGGCATCGTTTGGTTTTATGGAGAGGTATCCCGAGCGTGGCAGTGAAGGTTTTCCCTGGGAGTCATGGCATTGGAAGTATATTGGGGCAGAGCAGGATGACGTACTATCAGAAAAAGCAGTTACCGACTATATAGATTCCCAGCAGGAGCAGAGAACAAAAGAATATCCTGGCAAAGCGCTTTTCCGGAATGGCTCGGCGCACCCTTCGGCCAATGGTCATGCCGATAAATGACGGGACAACAGCCAGTGTCGATATTAGGAGGTAGCCGGTATTGAGCAGACCGTGCCCGGACAATCCTATTCCCAGAGCAGTTGTTGAGACAAGAAACAGTATACCCATTGCCTGCACCAGCACATCCCGTGTCAGTTTCAGGCTCTGCAGATAGAGTACTCCCGGGACCACGAATGTCCCCGTTAATCCAGTAACCATGCCGTTGACTGTACCGATGACCGGTGTCATCCAGTACTCATGATTGCCTGGTGAGATAAATCTGGGTGATGTCAACCCGGCCAGCGCGTAGGCGCAGACCACCAGGCCGAGGAGGCAGGAGAGCAGCCGTGTCTCCATGGTGCCGACAATTGAGGTAGTAAACCAGATGGTAATCGCGGCGCAGATCAAAAGCGGCCAGATACGCCGTAGTATTGCCGCCATGTTGCCGCCACTGAAGGCCTGCCAGATATTGGTGAAAAAGCAGGGCAGCAGCATCAGTGCCATGGCCTCGCGTACCCCCAGGCTCAACGACAGCATGGCAAGAATGACAGTGGGGAACCCAAGGCCCACGGTCCCTTTTATGAGTCCGGCAACCATAAAGGCAAGGCCGATAAAAAAATATACTTCCGTGGTCCATAGAGGAGCATCCATCAACGATGCCCGGCATCATGGTCCCGCATCATTGCCCCGTTTGGGAAGGTTGGTATTTTTGAGGACATAGATAATCATGATAAAAAGCAGGAAGTCGACAACCGAAGCGATCATATAGAGCGAAAAATCCATGGCGACGAAAAGGCCGGGGCTTCCCTCCCGTAAGCCCTGAAGCTTGAAGTGGGAGAGGAGCAGCAGCAGCTCGGAAAAAAGCGCCAGCATCAACAGCGGTGCCGAACTGAGGATATTGCTCAAGAAAAAACGAACGCCGAAGGTGATGGAATCCAGTATTTTGCCGGAGATGTAATAGGCCGGTATAACGTAAATAAAAAGCATGCTGAAGAGCAAAATGGTGATCATGATGATACCGGTATTGGCGCTCTGCATTGAAGCCATCAGCAGAGCCGTGGTAGTGATGATGGGGATATACATGCAGAACAGCACGAGCAGGTAGCCGCCGACATAGGTTCGGAAAATATTGGTGATCGAGGTATATCTGTCTTCAAGAATCTCATAGTACACGCCATAGAGTACCGGGCTGATAAAAATTGCCGCGATTATGGTCAGACTGTTAAGGCTGTTGGATAGCCCGCTTGGCGGCAGATAAACAGTTGAGCCGTTGAGAAGGCCGAAAATAGCAAGGAAGACAAGGATGGCCGGATTGGTGCGGATTATATATATGGCGTAAAGCAGGTACGTCTTCAGATTGAGTGATTCCATAATTTTTATCGATGCTGGGCTGAGGTCAGTGGAAAATTTGCCGATGGCCGCCAATGTTCTTCCACAGATTCATTGTCGAGCAGCCTCGGTGCGTTGTTTACATGGTGCGTTGTTTCATGGTGTAGCGGTTGCAGCAAGGCATGGTAGTACGCTCTCACTGTTGTCAATGTAGCTAAAGTAGTACAAATAAAACGGTTTGAACACCTTTACCGTCAAACTTTTTTAAATTTACTCTCAAGCAAACGCCACATCCGCTCCAGCTGCCGGCCCTTGTAAGCAAGAAAGCCGTGGAGGCGGGCTACAGTGAGCTTGCAGGTGAAGGCTTTGCCGTAAAAGTATAACCCGTCAGGAGTACGCAAAAATTGGGGTATTGTGCCGAGTTGTACGCCTCATCTGAAAAAAAGCATTGTCTTTGTTGGACATATCTTGAATAATGGCCGTGAATATTACGTGGAATCATGGTTATAAATTTGTCATTCACATATGTCTATTGCCCCTGTCAAGGGAGAGCTTTACACCATTGAGCAAGCAGCCGACCGGAGGGTTGAGATGAAAATGATGTGTCCCCATTGTGGGGTAAAGGGTTCTGCAGATGATTCACTTTTCCAGGAGAAGGTGAAGTGTCCAAAATGCTTATACGTGTTTAATGTAACTGCAGATCTTGTCGAGGCTATCCCTGTAGATGATTTAGAGCAGCTGCAGGACCAGGGCATAAGGTATCCAGGGCTTGCCGACGAGGGGGAGAAAGAGAAGCTTCCCGAAGCTCTGTCGGCAGATGAATCGATAGGAACAAAAGAGACCTCGCTCCCCGACGATGAGGTTGTTGCCGCCTTATCCGGTTATGATGACCACTCCGAGGCTGGAAAGACTGTGGTGGATGAAAATGACGAGGATGAAACCCTTACCATTATAGAAGAATCTCCCCAAAAACCATTTGCAGCGGAAACGGAGAAGAGAGACTACGCCGATGAAGAAGAGGTGATGCCGAAGGAGCCCACCGCACAGGAGCCCACTGATTTGGAAGAGTATGCAGCCGCAACCGATGGCGCCGGCAATCAAAATGTTGTTTTAGAACAGAACGATTCCGGGGCAGGTGAGAATGTCGATAATGTCCTGACGTTTGATGATGAGCTTGCCGCCATCGAGGAAGAAGAAGCAGCTGAGACCTCCGAGCTGGACAGAGTTTTGTCGGCGATAGATGATGATGGCCCAGCAGTTGCAAGTGACGGTGGTGATATAGCATCTGAAAACCTCGATGGTAAAGATGAAGAATCGGGGGATGACGCCGAACCTTTGGACGCCTCTTTTCTTGAAGATTCACTTGATGAATACGACGATGCGGCCGACTCCGAAGATTGGGCTGATGATGTGGCTGATGGTGCGGATGAGGAGACTGCATACACCCATATTCGCAAATGTGGTGCATGTAATGAGTATGTCGATCCCAGCAGTAAATATGAGCATGACGGTATGGTGTATTGCTCCCGCTGCAAACCTGCCGTCCTGCCTCTGCAGGAGCAGGAAGAAAAGAGTGGTCCAGACGATGACCAGCAGTGCCGGGCTCCGGGTGAAGTTGCCCCGGAGGCGGTCGCCGCGGGGGCCGCAGCGCAGTTAGCGGAAATGACTCCCGGAAGGTTTACAGTGCTGACACTGCTCAATGATGCCTGGCGATATTCCAAAGGAGTAAAGAGTTCCCTCTGGGGAGCGCTGATAGTAATGCACCTGGTGCTCATTGTGCTTGGTGGAGCAGTGGCGCTGCTCGCGCCGCCGTTATTCAGCGGCAGCGTACCACTGGCGGCTGTTGCAGCCGAAGGTGCGCTCCAGGTGCTGCTGAGTTTTTTGTCCTTTCTTTTTACTGCCGGCATTTTGATGATTGCCGTCAATAAAATCGGCCAGAGGTATTTTAACTGGAAGATGGTTTTTGTTGGGTTTCGAAGACTTGGGGTATTATTACAGTTGTTTGTGCTGCAGTCAATTATGCTGGTTGTTGGCTTTGTACTCTTTATACTCCCGGGCATTTACCTCAGCGTCGCATATATTCTTGCAATACCTCTTATTTTTCTTCGTGGTCTGGGACCATGGCAGGCCTTGGAAATTTCGCGCCAGGCGGTGCATAAACGCTGGTGGACGGTTTTTTTCGCCATTATCGCCATGAGTGTTCTGATGGGTATATCGGCTATTCCTGCAGGGCTGGGCCTTATCTGGACCGTCCCCATGTTTGTGGTGATGGTGGGCGTGTTGTACTACCACTTTTTTGGTATGGTCGAAGAGGTGGAGAATGTCTAGAGGCTCTTCAGGAATGGTTTTTTGGTCTCCATCTCAATGAAAATGCCTGTTTTTGAACAACTGCCTGATTCATCGGCGACACCCTGGATGTCTTTGCTTTGAGAGGATTTGTTGAAGCAGCGCAGGGTGGAGAAGGACGCAAGGCGCATCCGCAATGGTTTATCCATCTGCTCATGGTGGTCTGTGCCTTTCTGGTTTCCACTTCCTTTACCGTCGGTAAGGCGATAACGGCTGGATTGGATCCGGCCGTCCTGACACTGGTTCGCTTTGTCCTTGCCACGATCTTCCTCTTTCCATATGTCAAAATCTGTCATGGGCTGCGTTTTAGCTGGTCGCTGCTGCTGCGCTGCAGCCTTGTCAGTCTCTCCCTGGTGGCATTCTTCTACTGCATGTTTCTTGCGCTGCGCTACACCAGTGCCTTGAACACCAGTGTCATCTTCACACTGGTACCTTCCATCGCGGGTTTCTATGCCATGATACTGGTGCGGGAAAAGCTTACCGGAGGGAAAATCATCGTGCTGTTGTGCGGCATGATCGGGGCCATATGGGTGATCTTTGGTGGAGAGATAGATGCATTGCTGGCGATACAATGGAACCGGGGTGATCTTATCTTTCTTGGCGGCTGTTTTGCCATGGGGCTGTATACGCCGCTTGTCCGTCTGCTCACCAGAAAAGAGCCCATGGTTGTCATGACATTCTGGATTCTTGTAACCGGCAGCGGCTGGCTGCTCATGCTTTCGGGTTCCCGGCTGACCATGCTTGAATGGGGAGCTGTCGCTCCGTCGCTCTGGGCCGGGGTTGCCTATCTTGCCATGTTCACCACGGTCATTACTTTTTTCCTGACACAATATTGTGTTGCCTATATCGGCCCGACCCGCGTTATGGCCTATTCCTATCTCTATCCAACCCTGGTACTTCTCATGGATGTTGCCGTGGGCAAAGGGTTGCCTGACCTGCGTGTGTTGCCCGGCGTACTTGTCGTTCTCGTGGCCATGTTTGTGCTGCAGTTCAGTGCCGCTACAAAATAAGATTGTAACTCTACAGCGATACAACCGGGGCCCCGGCCTTTATTCTAAAAACAACGTAGCTCGAAGCACTCAAGGGCAAGGAGTCCGCCGTGTTGTTTTCATGGGTATCTGCAGCCCGGACGGCTGCAGCTAAGCCCCCAGGGATGGGTTTATGGCGTCCCATGAAAACAACACGGCGGACTCCTGGGTCGATCAGCTGAGTTTTGTTGGTAATAAAAAAAACATAAAGTATGTATTTTTAGTTAGTTGATAAGTTTGTTACGTAGAAGCATCCTGAGCAGTTACGTGAGATTGCCTGCTTTGAGAGGGTATCTGGCTTCGATGGTATGGTGGGCGCCTTTAGAGGAGAGTTTGCTGGAATAGAGATTGAAGCCGTCCACTGGAAAAGCGTCGAACTGGAGGAAGGCATTGCCTGCAAGAAAACGGGTTACTCGCTGCAGTGGGCTGCCCGTGATGCGGGCGATGGTAACGTGGGGCGAGAATTTTCTGCTGTCGGGGGGCAGGCCGCAGTCGAAGAGGCAGGTGTCGATTTTGCGTTTCAATCGAATGAGCTCGTCCGTTGGCTGGAGACCGGCCCAGAGAACCCGTGGTTTGCCCCGTGGTGGAAAGTGTCCGACGCCGTGTATGCCCACGCTGAAGGGTGGTGCTTCAACTGTATGCAATGTCTCCTGGATATCCTTATAGATGCTGCCTTCCACCTCGCCAATGAAGCGAAGGGTGATATGGATCTGATCCTCGGCAACGGCTTTGGCGCCGGGGAGTGATTGTCCCATGGCGTGCAGTGTGTGACGAATATCGGCCGGGATGGGAACGGCTGTGAACAGGCGTATCATGGAGTTTTATCCGCTGCAGTATTTGTCGGTTTTTGGTCGTCTTGCTCCTATGCTCAACGATCTCTGAACTTCACTATACCATGAGTGTGAGAACGGCTCAACGGCCGGAACATGGTTATTGAATTGTTTTAAGGAAGGCGGCCGCCCTATACTCCAGCCAGTAACGGTTGTTGCTGCCGTTGTCGATAAAACCGACATGGCCGCCATAGCGCGGTATTTCCAGGAAGATATTGTCGTTTTGCCGGGCCTCTTCGTGTGGGTAACAGCTTGCCGGGAGGAAGGGGTCGTCCTGGGCCTGGACTATGAGGGTGGGTGTGCGGATAGTATGAAGAAACTGCTTGGATGAGCATTGGGCATAGTAGTCTGCCGCTCCGCTGAAACCATGGATGGGTCCGGTGTATTTATCATCGAAGGGAGTGAATGTTTTCATTTCTGCGAGTCCCGTGGTGTCGTAGAGCTCAGGAAACATTGCAGCCTTGATACGAATTTTTTCTCTCAAACCTTTCATAAAATATTCCATATAGATACGGTTTGTCCAGTGGTCCAGCACCGTGCCGGAATCCGCCAGCTGGATCGGTACTGAGAAGACCACGGCGCCCTTGACCTGCGGTGGGAGCATTTCTGGTGCTTCTCCAAGATATTTCAAGGTCTGGTTTCCCCCCATGCTGAAGCCGATGAGGGCGGCATGGCGGTAGTTGCCTGTGGTAAGACCGTGGCTCAGTATGGTGTGAAGATCATCTGTTACTCCGGAGTGGTAGAGGCGCGGCAGGCGGTTCATCTCTTCGGAACATCCCCTGAAATTCAGGCAGATGACATCCCAGCCGTGATCGGTAAACTGCGCGGCCATGCCCAACATATTTTTTTTCCTGGAGTTGCCCTCAAGGCCGTGACTGATGACAGCCAGTTTGGAAGAACGGTGGTGCGGCCGATGATAGTGCCAGTCAATATCGAGGAAGTCTCCGTCATCAAGCTCGATTCGTTCATGAATCGGGGTGGTGACAGGTGTCGGGCGAAAAAGTGTGGGGTACAGGGTTTGAACATGACCAATGGTAAAGGGAAAACGGGGTGTGTAATCGGGGGTGGATAGAACAGGCATGGAGGGCTATTACCTCTGCTTAGTTTTCTTCGGAAAGAGCCTGTTCTTCAGCCATGCCGCTTAACTGAAGTATGGCCTGGTTGGCGATAACAAGTCCGAAGATGCCGGTGAGAGTGGGCAGGCTGCCCAGAACGTTACGCTGCCGGCCCCGATCGGCATAGGGTGTATTCGGAGGAGCAGCATGTGCTGTGGACGATGTTTCGCCATCTTCTATTCGATAGTCGAAATCGATCTTTTCGGTGGAGTAGACGCAGCGTATGCCGCGGCTGACGTTGCGGCGACGCAAGCGCTTGCGCATGTGCCTGGCAAGTGGGCAGTTGGTGCTGTCAAAGATATCGCCCAAACGAATCAGTGTTGGATCGGTCCGTAACGCCGCTCCCATGGAGGAGATAGTCGAAATCTCAGCACTGTAGGCGGCTGTCAGAAGTTGCGTCTTGGGGTTGAGCGAGTCGATGGCATCGATAAGGATGTCAGGTTGGGGCATAAGTATTTCAGCGGCCGTCTCTTCGGCGGCAAAAACGGAAAGAACATCAATGGAGCAGTCGGGGTTGATGGCGTGTGCCCTTTCACGGGCAACATCAACTTTAAGGCGATCGATGTTGGAGGTCAGGGCAAGGATCTGGCGATTGATATTGGATGGCTGGATGGTATCAAAGTCGACCAGGCGGAAGTGGCCGACTCCGGCACGGAGTAGTGCCTCCAGGGCATAGCCGCCAACAGCCCCCAGCCCGACAATGGTAATGCTGCTCTGCTGCAGTCTGGCAAAGTTCTGTTCTCCGATCAGCTGTATGATCCTGGTGAATCTTTCCATTGCGCCTCACTCCGGTTTTGCAATAATAGGTGTTGCTACTGTATCGTATAAAGATGGGTGAGACCATATCTATTTCCATGACAATCACAAGAAAGAACACAAAGGAAATCCTGATTACCAACGAAACTCAGCTGATCGACCCAGGAGCCCGCCGTGTTGTTTTCATGGGACGCCATAAACCCATCCCTGGGGGCTTAGCTGCAGCCGTCCGGGCTGCAGATACCCATGAAAACAACACGGCGGACTCCTTGCCCTTAAGTGCTTCGAGCTGAGTTTCGTTGGTAATCAGCAAGGAAATTGGTAAGGGTATAATTTTACTTGACAGAGCAATTGAGGTAATATAATACTAAGAATTATTCCTAGTATAGGTGTGCTATGCAGCTGCGAATGACCAACCAGCGTGAGATGATCCTTCAAGAGCTGAATCAAAGCAGGGAGCATCTCACGGCCGATGAACTCTATGAACGAGTTCGCAAGAGGATGCCGAGAATCAGCCTGGCCACGGTGTACCGAAATCTTGAGATACTCTCCGAGGCAGCTATGATAGGTAAGCTCGAGGTCAGCGGCAGACAGAAGCGCTTTGACTGGAATGCTGAAGAGCATGATCATATTTGCTGTGTGAAGTGTCACCGGATCGACAATCTTGAGATCAATCGTGAAGACCTTGATATACTGCCCGATGAAACTATAGCTGGATACCGGGTCAGTGGCTACCGACTGGAATTTTCCGGATTGTGCGAAGCCTGCAGAAAAAAGCAAAACAGAAAAAAAGAGAGTTGAAGATGGCAGGATTTCAAGGATCTGCACAACAGATTTTGTCCAAGGAGCAGAGGAAAATACTGGAAGCCTTTCAAAAGAGTGACAAGCCTGCCGGGGCAAAGGATATCGCCGAGGCGACCGGACTTGATAAAAAAGTTATCAGCAGCACCATCTCCACCCTGAAAAAAACCAATCTGCTGGATAGCCCTGTCCGCTGTAAGTATGGAATCACCGGCGATGGGGTGAATGCTTTGCAGAATTAGTGAGCGCCCCTTTTTTTTCAACCTCAAAATTGCAAATGCCCTGTGGAGAGTGTATCTTCACAGGGCATTTGTTTTTGTTTTTTCCTGTTGGTTGCGGAGTGCGTCCCCAAGCTTGTTCTGAGAGTATCTATGATGACCAGCTCTTTATCTGATAGAGGCCCGGATCCAGTTCATTTTCTTGTAGCTCCCGGGTTTTCGATGCTTGGTCTGTTTTCTGCGACGGAACCACTGCGAGTTGCAAACCAGTTTCATAACGATCTGTTTAGTATCCATTTTGTTTCCGTGGACGGGCTGCCGGTCAGGGCAAGTAATGGAATCGATTTCAAGGTTGAATGTTCTATCTATTCCATCTCTCAACCTTCCGCTTTGTTTGTCTGTTCAGGGTTTAAACCGGACTGTATCTGTACGCCGGAACTGTTGTCAAGGTTGCGGACAATGGCTCTGGCCTCCACCATACTCGGTGGTATTGATACTGGGAGCGTAGTTCTTGCCAGGGCGGGACTGCTGAAAAATTACCGGGCCACGGTCCATTGGGAGCACCTGGCAGCTTTTAAAGAGGATTTCCTCAATGTCAAAGTCACCGGCAGCCTCTTTGAAATAGACCGTAATCGTTTCACCTCCTCTGGTGGAACATCTTCCATCGATCTCATGCTTCAGCTCATCTCTCTAAAATATGGATATGAACTGGCTGTTAACGTATCGGAGCAACTCATCCATGAGAGAATCCGGGAACCACATGACCACCAGCGTATGCCCTTCAACCTGCGCTTGCAGGTGCATCATCCAAAGCTTATCAAAATTGTAGAACTCATGGAAAATACGCTTGATGAGCCTTTGGCCATTGAAGAACTGGCAAAAACAATCGATATGTCGTCCCGTCAACTCACCAGAGCCTTCCAGCAAAATTTACATGTTTCTCCAGGGCGGTTTTATTTGCAACTCAGGTTGGAAAAAGCTGGGCAGCTTCTGCGTCAGACAAGTATGTCCATTCTCGATATTGCCTTGGCCTGTGGCTTTCTTTCCAACGCGTCCTTTACAAAGTCCTACAAGTCATTTTTTGGTTATACCCCGCGTCAGGAACGGCATGCATCCCCTTGGTAACCCTTGGATGCTCATCATACTGTTTTCCCATGGTGGAATCGCTATGTGTTTGTCCCAGGGTGCTGGACACTTCGCCCGCAAAAGGTTTTTTCAGTAAAATGCTTTCTGCAATCTAATGTTGTAGCTCGATAATTTGACGAAGTAAATGCGTTTTGGCGATGTTTGTCAAGATACTTTGCCTTAAAAGTGTCTCAAATAAACAATTAAATGTCTTAATGCATGAAGTAAAATTTGCGCGATTGGTTATAGTCTTAGGCAACCTGCGCACTGGAGTAGTGCGCTGAAATGTTAATTAAAGGAGGATGTATAATGAAAAATCTGATACGTGGAGGTGTTTGCACGCTCATTTTGCTGCTTTCGCTGTCAACAGCAGCCATGGCCCAGAAAAACAAAGAAGTGATTTTCGGGGTACCCTCATGGCCTGGAGTAACGATTAAGTCCGAGGTAGTCGCTCAGCTTCTTCAGTCAATGGGGTATGACGTTAAACAGATGGTCGCCAGCCCGTCTATAATATTCAGTTCTCTTGCAAATGACGGTATGCAGGTATTTCTTGGCGGCTGGTCTCCGCTTCAAGACCCCATGATTGCTCCCCTCGTCGAAAAAGAGAAGATTGTCAAGGCAGGTATAAATATCAAAGGTGCGGTTACGGCACTTGCTGTACCGACGTACGTGGCTGAGGCCGGGGTGACATCGGTGGAAGACCTGGAGAAGCACAAAGATAAATTCAAGAAGACCATCTATTCCATCGAAACAGGGACAGGATGGAGTGATACTCTACATGAGGCCAAAGACGCGGATGCCGCCGGTCTGGGTGACTGGAAACTCATGGAAACGCCGACAGCAATAATGATCGCAGAGGCCCTTGGTCATGTCAAGAGGAATGAATGGGTCGTGTTCTATGGTTGGGAACCGCATTGGATGAATGTCTCCATGGATCTTGTATTTCTCGAATCCAAGACCGAGGCCACGGCCGGCATTGGCGCCTCCGAAAGTATTGTTTATTCCATTACCAGTGCTGCTCTGTCTCAGAGCGAGCCCCAGGTATTCAAGGTAATGGAGCAGCTTCGGGTTCCCAGCCAGGTGCAAAGTAATTGGATTTTTGAATATAAACGCAATAAGCGAGCCCCACAAGAGGTCGCGGAGGAATGGATTGCTGCCAATATCGATGGCTTGGTCGCCGAATGGGTCGAAGGAGTAAAGGCTAAGGATGGCAAACCCGCGATTGAGGGTATCCGGGCGGCGTTTAAATAAGCGGTACTTCCCTTCGGGAGCCGCTGTTGGCGAGCCCCTTACGAGAATATCAGCACGATAATACGTATTAGAAGGAATGGTTTATGCTAGACGAGATCATTCTCACCTGCGCCGTCACCGGCGCAGGTGATACCCAGGGCAAGAGCCCGCATGTTCCGGTGACACCGGCACAAATTGCCGAATCCGCTATTGCGGCGGCACAGGCTGGGGCAGCGGTAGCCCATATCCATGTTCGCGACCCCCAAACGGGCAAAGCGGCGCGACAGTATGACCTCTACGCTGAAGTTGTTGAACGAATTAGGGCCTCGAAGTCGGATGTTATTTTGAACCTGACGGCGGGCATGGGGGCGGATTTTGTGCCCTCCCCCGAGAATCCCGCCCTCGCCGGTGAGGGGAGTGATATGGCCGATGCTCATGAGCGGGTTGCTCATGTGCTGGAGTTGCAACCGGAATTGTGCACGCTGGATTGCGGCAGCCTGAATTATGCCGATACCGCTTACATATCGACTCCGGATCAGCTGCGGGAGATGGCCCGTCTTATTGATGGAGCAGGGGTCAAGCCTGAGATAGAGTGCTTCGAGCTCGGTCATATCTGGCTTGCTGAAACGTTGATAGAAGAAGGATGCATCAGTACCCCTCCGCTCTTCCAGTTATGCATGGGGATACCTTACGGAGCACCAGCTACAACCGCAAACCTTCTGGCCATGCGCAACAGCCTTCCCGCTGACGCCCATTGGGCCTCGTTTGCCATTGGCAGAATGGAAATGCCCTTCGTGGCCCAGAGTATGCTCCTCGGCGGCCACGTTAGAGTTGGTCTTGAGGACAACCTGTATCTCAAAAGAGGTGTTAAGGCGACCAACGAGCAGTTGGTGGAAAAGGCGAAGAGAATCGTGGAAGACCTTGGTGGACAGCTTGTCACCCCGAATCGTGCCAGGCAGATACTGGGGCTGGAAAAAGAGGAGCGCAATGTCGAAGTTTAAAGAAGATGTGGAAAAAGTAGGAATAATCGGCGCCGGTGTCATTGGTGGAGGATGGGCCCTTCACTTCCTGCGTCTGGGAAAGATGGTGATGGTCTGGGACCCCGCCGCCATTGCCCTGGAGAAATTCAGAAAGCAGGCCACTGATCTTTGGCCTACTCTGGAGCAAATGGGCCTGGCCCCAGGGGCTTCTTTGCAAAACCTTATCCTGGTCTCATCGTTGGAAGAGCTCGAAGATGTCGATGTGATCCAGGAAAATGCCCCCGAAGACCTCGAGGCTAAGCAGGCGTTGTATGCAACATTCGATAGTGTTATCCCTGATAGTGTTCCTATTATCTCCTCTACTTCCGGTTTTGCCATGACCGATATTCAGGCCCGGTGTACAACCGCGGCCAGGACATGTGTCGGGCATCCCTTCAATCCCCCCTATCTGGTGCCCTTCGTCGAAGTTGTCGGGGGGGAGCATTCGAGCCGGGAAGTGGTGGATTGGGTCGATCGTTTTTATACGCTGCATGGCAAGCAGGTGATCAAGATGGAACGAGAAGTCCCCGGTTTTATAGCTAATCGACTCCAGGAAGCACTGTGGCGCGAGGCCTTGCATATGGTGGCAAATGGCGAGGCGACACCCGAGGAGATCGATACCTCGATCAAATACGGACCGGGCCTGCGCTGGGCTATTATGGGGCCGTGCCTGACCTTTCACCTTGCTGGTGGAGAGGGGGGGATGGCGCATATGCTTGATCATTTCGGCCCTTCTCTGGAAGCGCCATGGACGCGTCTCAAGGCACCGGAACTCACCGGAGACCTGCGCTCACGTATGATTGAAGGGTGTGAGAAAATGGCAAATGGCAGGGGTGTGGAGGAAATAGTGCGGGAACGAGATGAATGCTTGATCAGGATAATGAAGGTTTTGGCAGAGTATAAAAAGCAGGATGAAGGAGGACGGTATGCCGCTGTTGTATGAAGATACAATTCGTCGGGAATGGATAGATTATAATGGCCATATGAGCGAGGCCTTTTACGTCCTTGTATTCGGCTATGCCACCGATGTGTTTCTTGATGCAATTGGACTTGACGAGCAATATCGCACGGAGAAAAATGTCTCCGCCTTTACGGTGGAGGCCCATATCCGCTACCTGGATCAGGGACTGCTCGGCGAGCCGTTGCATGTCTCCACCCTGCTGACCGATTGCGGCACCAAAAAGGTCAGGATTTTCCATACGATGCGCCGGGGGGCCCATGGGGCCGTGCTGGCTACGGAGGAGATACTGCTTCTTCATGTTGACACTGCTACGGAAAAGGTCCGCCCCTTTGACACGCCTGTCGTGCAAAAACTGCAGGAACTGGCTGCAGAGCATTCCCGAGAGGAGCGGCCTGCCGACTTGGGCCGGTCGATACGGATCTAACTCCGCTTGATTCATTATTCTCCTGACAATTAGCACGTAGGCCTGTCAACAAATAACTTCACATTTGTACCTCACATTTGCGAACGTATCTTTGAGCGAACACTTACGTCATTTTTCCCATAAGTCTCTGTTCCCGGCCATCCACATTACCTGCGCACCGGATTTGACGCTATCTGCTGATTTCCAATTGAGCCCAGTGGGTGATTGTGCTGCCGTCGGTATTGGTGCCTGGCGGTGAGTGAGATTTGGAACCATTTTTCATGGCAATGCGTGAGCCATTGATACCCTTGCCCATCAGGTAGCCTTTTATGGCGTTGGCATGAAGCTCAATGAGTTCAGCGGGCATGGTTTCATGGACATCCTGACTGCTGAAATAGGTGATTTGCAATGTGGTGGTGGGGGATTTTTGGAGCGTATCGGCGAATGTGTTGAGCTCAGCCAATGAAGAGTCACTGGGGATGCTGGAGCCGATGCGAAAGGGGATGATGAGTGTTGCAGAAGCTTGCAGAGTGTTATTTTGCCGGGTGGTGACAGGGGCGGCAGAGGAAGTCGTTTTCGATGTTGAGTCAGTCGGCTGCGTGTCTCCTGTAAACATTTTTTCTTTGGCAAAAAACGCTTTGAATGCACCGTAGGTTGTTTGCCAAAGATCCTGGGCACGGGTGGTAATGGTGGGCGATAATAACGATGCATTTTTCATATATGGTGTGCCGTAATAAAGGCCTGAGGCGATCACAAGCAATAGCGCCATGATGAAGAAAAGCCGACGTCGGCGGGAGGAAGCTACCGCCGGCGGCGTGGCTGTCTCACCGTCGTGCTTTTCAGCGGCAAGAGCATTGATGGGGATGTTGATATTGCCTTGGGAGTCGGCATTTTGTTGCTGCGCCAGTTGTGCCAGCTCCTCCAGAATAGCTTGCGTGTTTTGCTGGTCGTTGTCATGGATGTATGGTGGGTGGTGGGCGGCGTGTCCTTTTTTCTTTGCGCTATGAGTGGTGTCTTGGGCCATGCCTGCGGTTTCAAAGGACAGTGACTCTGCCTTCTCGTCTGTCGTTGGGACTCTTGCGGCAGCTTCCGGAAGCATCTCTTCACTGATGCTGTGTTGAATATTGTCAGGTGTTTTCGCTTCGGCAATGTGGGAGGAGGGTGTATCAATGATTTGCGGCTTGACATCGCCTTCATTGGCATGCTGTTGAGGGGAAGGTGAAGCCGTCGAAGAAGGTTCGGATTCTTTAAAACGTGGAATTTCGAGCTCTTGAACACATTCCTGGACATGTCTGAGGGTGATAAATGTAGCTTCTTCCAAGGCTCCTGTGAGTATTGCCCGATCACAAATGATATTAATGAGCCGTGGATATCCCTTGGAAAAAGCGTAGACTTCCCTGATGGCCTGGTCGGAGAAGAACCCCCTACGTGTTTCGGGAAGCGGGAGCTTGTATCCCTGCTTGATATATTGGCCGTCGGACTGTCGTTGAAGTGGGGTGAAGGAGCTGATGTTGTTGTCAAGGGAAGCGACCTCCAGGCGATGCATTATATAGCGCCTGGTCTCTTTCTCGCTGAGGGGGGAGATATTGTAATTTATGGTGATTCGCTGGCGAATCGGTCTGTTTTCAGGGCGATGGAGAATGTCATTGAATTCTATCTGGCCGATGAAAAATATATTAAGCAGTTTGCTTTCGGCACGTTCAATATTGGAAAGAAGACGAATTTCTTCCAGCAAATTTTGGCTTATGCGCTGCGCCTCATCAATGATGAGGACCACCTTGCGTTTTCGTTCGTAGGCATCGAGGAGGAATTGCTCAAACTGGATAAGAAAGGCTGCTTTGCTGGTTATGGAGTGAATCGGCATACCGAAGGTATGGGCCGTGTATTGGAAAAAATCCAACGGGTCAAGTGCGGGGTCTCGAATGAAGGCCACGTACGTGTTGTTATCCAGAGTCTGGAGCAGGGCATTTATGAGAGTGGTTTTGCCGGTACCGACATCACCGGTGAGCAGTAAAAAACCTTTGTTGTCGAGAACACCGTATCGCAGTGTGGCAAGTGCTTCCTTGTGCTTCTCGCCAAGCCAGAGAAAGCGAGGATCGGTGCTTATCTGAAAGGGCTTATGTTTGAATCGATAGAAGTTGAGATACATGGGATGCAAAAAAAATGTGAAGTTTAGCGTTTTCAGCAAACGGAACTATAATTCGATTATCAGCATGAGCCATTTACAGTCTTTTCAGTATTACCTGTTTGTTGCCTTCGTCATCGACGGCGACATAGGTGAATGCGGCCTGGGTGACCTTGTACCTTTTACTCAGATCCTTGGCCGGCGCATGCACCGGTTTGACCCATATTTCCAGGTTGATGGTGATGGAAGTTGTGCCGATTTTTAAAATCTTACCATAACAGCAGACCACGTCGCCGACGTTTACCGGTTTGAGAAATTTGATGGTCTCAACGGCAACCGTCACCACGCGTGATTCTGCTATTTCTTTTGCCATAATGCCGCCGGCGATGTCCATCTGAGCCATGATCCAGCCCCCGAAAATATCTCCATGGGGATTGGTGTCGGCCGGCATGGCAAGGGTTCGCAGGACCAGTTCTCCCGCCGGTTCTTCCTGTGTTGGCATAGTGGTCACCATGTGTTGCAGTAGTAGATGCTGTCGGCCTATTGCTGCGCCGTTTGAAGGCGGTAAACCGGGCGCGGCCCTGGCTGCTCGTTGCTCGTAGCAGGGCATTGCACAGCTTGGACTTCCTGGAGGCTCTGCCCCTGTGTCATATCATGCCGATCCTAGTATCCTGTCAAGCCTCACCTGTTGGATCTCACTTGCCCTTTTGACTTCCTGACTTCGTTACTTCTTCGGTTACATAGCG
>JBHEOR010000048.1:0-19591 GCA_046260685.1 Desulfopila sp. | reverse complement strand
GGTTGAAACGGTGGATGTCGATGCCGTCGATTTGTATGGTGCCGGTATGGGGTTCATAGAACCGCAGGAGAAGGTTGACGATGGTGGTTTTGCCCGAGCCGGTTGTTCCCACCAGGGCCACGGTTTCCCCTTGTGCCACGCTGAAGTCGATCTTTTTGAGAATATCGGTATCTCCGTCATAGCGAAATGAAACATCGGCAAAACGCATGCTACCGGTTCGGTTTTTCGCTGAAACCGGTTTCTGCGGCAGTGCCAGGCTGCTCTTTTGGTCGAACAGTTGAAAAATGCGCTCTGCCGATGCCATGGCCGACTGGACAATGGAGTACTTTTGGGCAAGTTCGCGCAGCGGCTGAAAGAACAGGCGCATATAGCTGAGAAAGGCCACCAGTTCGCCGATGGTAAGCTGGTCCCGCAGAATTTCGCGGCCGCCGAACCAGAGTATCAGAGCAATGGCGGTGGAGCTCATGAATTCGGTCAGTGGCATGAACGTGCCAAACAGTTTGATCTGTTTCAGGTTCCTGCGCAGGTACTCCCCGCTGAGATTTTCAAACATCGTCCTGCTTTCCTTTTGTCTGCCAAAAATCTGCAGGGTCGAGATACCGGAGACGGCTTCGGAGAGGAAGCTGTTCATCTTGGCGAGCTGGCTGCGGATGCTTCGAAATTGCGTTCTGGCCAGCTGGGCGAAAAACTGAGTGATAATCATGGCCAGGGGAACAAACAGGCACATGATCAGGGCCAATCTGGCATTATAGACAAAAAGGACAACGAGAATACCGGCGATGCGCAGCAAATCGTTGAAGATGGTCACCAGAATCGAGGTGAACATCTCATGCATGTTCTGAATGTCATTGGTCAGACGGGTAACCAGGCGTCCCGTTGGTGTTCTATCGAAAAATGGCGGATCCAGGGTGATAATATGGGCAAACAGATCCTGGCGGATGCGGTGCATGATGGACTGGCCGATCCACTCCAAAGTGACCACCTGGAAAAACGTGGCAACAAGGATGATGATAACCAGAGCGAAAAAGAAGGCGGACACCGTTGTCAGTCCGCTGAATCGCACCCCTTGTGTCAGCTCGTCGTTGGTTATGTAATTGTCAATGGCATGCTGGAGCAGGTAGGGCAGGCCAAGAGTTGCTCCCGTTATGACAAAGCTGAGCATGACGGCAAGACCGAGGAGCAGCCAGTGTTTTTTGCAGAAGGTGAAAATACGCCCCCACAGGTGATAGTCGGTCAGCGGGACCGTGGTATTGTCTTCTTCATAGCCAAAGTTTCTCATGGCTGCCCTGCTGCCGGAATGTTGTCTTCGCGTGTCTGTTTTTCATACATGCTGCGATAGAATCTGCTTGTGGCAAGCAACTGTTCGTGTCTGCCGTCCGCGGCGATGGAGCCTTCCTCAAGAATGAGAATATGATCCGTCATGCTCAAGAGCTTGAGCCTGTTGGAGACAACAACCACGGTTTTATCCTTGAGATGCTGTTTCAGTCGGGTAAAAATATCGTGCTCCGTTTCCACGTCGACGGCGGAGAGACCATCATCTATGAGCAGAACCGGGCGGTCGACAAGAAGGGCACGGGCCAGGGCAAGGCGCTGACGCTGGCCGCCGGAGAGTTTGACGCCGCGTTCGCCGACGAGGGTGTCGTATTTGTGCTCAAAGGTGTCGATATCCCCGTCAACGGCGGCCAGCCGGGCCGCCTGGTGCATTGCGGTATCACTGGCGTCGGGGTTGCCGAGTTTGATATTGGCGCCGATGGTATCGGAAAAGAGTGTCGGTTCCTGGGCGACGTAGCTGATATGGGAACAGACGGTGTCCAGTGCCAACGTGTTGACATCGTGCTCTTCAAAGTAAAGACTCTTGTCTTCCACGGGATAGAGCCGGGCCAGCACCTTGCAGATTGTCGATTTACCGCTGCCGGTTCTACCGGTTATGCCATGAATGCCGGGAGAAATAGTGAGCGACAGGTTTTTGAGCACCGGTGTGGTGGAGGAGGGGTAATAAAAGCTCAGGTTGCGCAGTTCGAAATGGGCGGCGCTGGTTGTCACAGCCGCTCCTTCTGGATCGGGCAGGAGTGATCCCTGGTGCAGGAGGGTGTCAATGCGGCGCAGGGAGGTTATGCCCCGCTGCACCAGATTGGCGACCCAGCCAATGGCCATCATCGGCCAGACAAGCATGTAGAGGTAGGTGATAAAAGCGGCAAAATCGCCCATGGTGATTTCTCCCTGTATAACCAGTCGTCCGCCAAAAAACAAAATGAGCAGCATTCCCATATTGCCGATCAGCGTTGCCACGGGAAACATTATTCCCTGGACACGGGCCACCTTGAGATTGCTTGTGATATACCGGCGGCCGAGTTTGTCAAACTCTTTGGTCTGGAATTTTTCCATGGTATAGGCCTTGATCAGTTTGACCGAAACAAGGGTCGACCTGGAGAATTCCGTCAACAGGGAGAACTGTTCCTGCACCGTATTGAAATGCCGGTGCAGCCGTGCCGAAAGGATGCGGGTCAGGATCGCCAGAAAGGGCATGGGCAGCAGGGCCAGAAAGGTCAGCTTGACATGGATTGTGGCCATAAAAGCGATGGCGGCAATGGTCATCACCAGGGCATCAAGTGCCGCCACCATGCCCATGCCGCAGGCCATTTGCACGGAGTTGAGGTCGTTGGAGGCATGTGCCATGATATCCCCGGTTGTCCGCTTCTCAAAAAAGGCCATATCCATTTTGATGATATGCGCAAAAATGCGGTTGCGGATGGCACGTTCCAGATACCTGGAAAATCCGATTATGGCATAGCGCCAGACAAAGCGAAGCACGGCGACGGCCAGGGCGATGATAATGATAAACAGGCCATAGCGTAATAGTATCTGCGGGTCGGCGCTGTTGGCGGCAAGGCCGTCGATCCCCTTTTTGAGGATACGGGGTATGGTAAGTTGGAGCATGTCGACGATGACAAGGGCGGTAAAACCGAGCAGCAGTCGACAGCGGTGCTGACGAAAAAGGGGGGCGATATGGCGCAGCAGCCGTGACAGGGGAGCTGCATTTTGCTCATGTGTACTGTGGGTTGTGGTGGTATCTGGTGTGGAGGTGTTCACGAAAGATGCCGGATAATATTTTTGAAAGAGTAGTGGTGTTGCCCCCGGACACGCCGTTTTGCATGCACGACGGAAGGGGGAGGTCTTTACCATGTCTTACGCACAACACTATAGCTTTATTCAAGTTTCACAAGCGTAAGGTGTTGAAAAGTTTTTCAACCGGCAGGCTCTCATGGTTGCAAACAATCTGAGCGGACCCTGAGGGTACGCTCAAAAAAAATTGCGCCACAAAATATGCAGGTGATTTTGGGTGAATCCCTGGTTTGATGGGAGCCCTGTTGTCGACAAACCGGCCAAAGAGGATTATTGTCTCGACTGATGTAACTATTCAGCAACTACCTAAAATCCGGAAGTTTACCCTGCACTGTAACTTTTCGGCAGTCTTCCAGGTAAGCGCGGTCCGGATGTGCACACGATCAGCCTGAAAAAGTATAGTGTGCCCGTGTTTTTCAAACTGATCGTGTGCAGATGGGGTGCTGCAGTAGAGGTGCCATTTAAGTATGACTCTAACAACCACAGGAGGATCCATGGATTCAATAAAAATTTTTACCCAGGCCCTGGAGTTTGAAAAGAAGATTCGTGATTTGTATATATCCGCCGAGTCAATGGTTGATGATGAAAGGGGAAAAGCCATTTTCAGGGGCCTTGCCACGGATGAACAGTCTCACATCGACTTTTTAGAGGCCGGGCTTGAAACCTTGAAAAACGATGGAATAATCGACCCGGCAGGGTTGACCACCACTATTCCCGATGTAAAAAGCAATCGTGCCCAGATCGAAAAGATGAAAACCAGTATTCCTGAACGAATGCTTGGGGATATTAAAATTGTGCTGGGCGGCGCCCTGAAAATGGAGCAGCAGACCACTGATTTTTATAAGGAAGCTGCCCAAAAAACCGAGGGCCATGTTCGCAGGGTCATGGAAAAATTCGTCGAAATCGAGCAACGGCACACCGACGTGGTACGCATGGAGCTCGATCATGCCTCGAACAACGGTTTCTGGTTTGACTTCATGGAAGTCAGCATGGAAAAGTTAGATTGATGACGCAGTCTATGATGTAACAAGCAGAACTTTTTTCCCCCCTGGCGTGGTAAACTCCACTTCAAGGTATGGAGCTCTTGCCGGCGGGCAGTTGTCTACCCTGGCCTGGCCAAGAGCGCCGATGGCTTCCAGCTGACGCATCGTCCAGTCATAGAACGGCGTGAAAATGGTAATGTTTTCAAGTCTACAGCCCAGGTGTGTCATTGAAGCCGCAGGATGGGGTTCCGTCTGCCAGCTGATGATATAGGGGAGGATGCCTCCGGCAATGAGCCTGCCGTCGTCGGGGACCCCAAAATACCAGCGCAAATCGCCTCTGCTGAGCGGTTGCGGTTTGCCAAATCCAATTTCAGCGTTGCTTAACGCGGCGGTGATGTCGTCGCAATTGACCACCCAGGTCAGCAGCTCGGGGCCGTGTTCCAGTTTCTTTTGAACGGCGGGATCGTCAAGGCCGAACCAGCGCGGCTGCAATGGTTGCCTGGCTTCTTTGTCGATTGCCAGGATTTCAAGGAAAGTCGTATCACTCAGCCTTGTGAGGCAGTTGTGGGTTGCCATTACGGGATGACTGCCGCCAAAGGGAACCGTGATACCCAGGTGTTTTTCTACATATTCCACGCCCTTTTGCAGATCGGCGGCTCCGATGACGATATGATCAAGCACCGTTTTCATTGATCTCCTCAGCCATTGTCAATTTCCTCCATACCCTTCATGCCACTTCTCCTTCTCGATTTTATGGTTATATTCTTTTCTGGCATTGCCCATTGTCTGCCATATTACCATAATTTGGTCTAAGCAGTCAAAATGGCTGGCTGGCTGGCTGGATGGATGGATGGATGGCTTGCTTACTTGCTTGCTTGAGGGCAGGCAGACTGGAAACGAAAATAACGGGAATAATAGTACATGCAGAGGGTTCTCATCCACGTGATTAAAAAAAGGATATGTTGTAAACAACTCACCCTGTGAGTAGCGCAAAGTTCAATCCTGATTTTCAACATCAGGGCTGGAGCAACTGATTGCCGGTAGCAGGCGTCAATGACAGTCTGGATCCCCGGCATGGCGAGAATTAAAAACAACGCAGCCATAAAAACGCTCAGTCACAAAGACGGCAATATCGAATGCATAGTAACCTACAATACAACATGAGCCAATACGGCAACGGAAACCACGGTATTCTTTCGGCAGGGTTGATTCTGGCGTGGCTTGTGACACCGGAGTCGATGATGCTCGTCAATAAAGGGGCCGGCATGGCGGGAGGTGTCATTATTGTCGCTCTGGCGATCGGGGCGATGTTTGCCGTGTCGAGCGCTGCCGTTATGCATAATCCGCAGCTTGTACGTCATGGGTATGACAACGACGTAAGGGTGATGCGGGCTGTCCTTGGTCAGCCGCTTGGGCTGGCGGCTGTCTTGAGCGGTCGGGTTCCACTTTTGCTTTTTGCTTCCACCGGCATGCTTGTGAGCGCCGGTTTCGCTTTCAATGAGATATTTTTATATTGGTTCCCAAATTTTCTTTTTGCTTCTCTGCTGCTGCTTTGTGTAACGCTTCTCAATATTTTTACCAGACCCTTTGCCTTAATGCTGCAGATTTTCAGTGTCGGGCTGATGATTCTGGGAATGCTGGTGCTCATCGTAATGGGCTTCAACGAGCACACTGTTGTGCAGAGCAGTAACAATGAGATACAGCAGGGATTGACCCCGTTGCTGATCGCCATGGGCTGTGTGCCGTTTCTCGGTTTTGATTTTCATCGACCGCGCCCCGATAGCGGTGTCGTCTATATTTGCTTGACGGCCGGACTGGTCCTCCTGGTGGCATCGGCCGTTATGGCCATTGGCGCCGTTGCTCCGCACCGACTGGCGGAAACGACCATTGCTCACATGATCGTCGCCAGGGCGGTGGCTGGAGAACTTGGCCGATATATTATGGGCATGGTTGTTATCGCTGGTGTTGTTGCCGGTGTCAATGGTTTGTTTATTGTCATGAAAAGGCTCTATGCTGATATTGTACTTGAGTCTTTAGGGCCCCATGGTAATCACCGCAGTTGGCTGGTGGTTCTGGTGGCCGCTCTAGCTATTTTTACGATGATGATGACCGGTATGGCGGGTGAGGCTCTTCTTGAGTCACGGATACGGGCGGCCATTGTTCTGTGGATGCTGTATGTTGGCCTGAGATCGGCTTGTGCAGGCCATTTGCTCAAAACTGCCGGTGTGCCCAGTGGATTTTTTGGGTATCTGCTTGGCTGTCTTGCCTTGCTGGCGGCAGGAGTTCTGGCTGTTGCGGATTTCGACGGAGCATATATAGCAATTTTTGTTGTCAAGATCCTGGCGGGAATGTTTTTTGTCTCGCTGGTGTATACCATGGCGGTTGCCAAAAAAAAGAAAACAGATATTCGATAAGGGAGGATGCAATGATGAAAAAGGTTACAATAATTTTACTGGTACTGTTGCTGAGTGGTGTAACATATGGCTGGACCGCTTCAGTTGAAAAGATGGACAAAGATGAGTTGAAGGCGATGCTGGGCTCTTCCGACCTCGTCATCCTGGATGTTCGAACGGGCCGGGACTGGAGCTCCAGTGAATTTAAGATCAAGGGCGCCCAACGGCTTGACAAAAATGACCACAGCTCGGCGATGCAGAGCTATGGCAAGGACAAAACCCTGGTTTTCTACTGTGCCTGACCCAGTGAATATACCAGCACCCGTGTGGCGCAAAAGTTCATCAAGGAAGGTTTCACCAATGTCCATACATTGAAAGGCGGTTGGAGGGAATGGTTTAGAAATAAATACCCCTATGAAGAAAGGATATGACGTACGGAATGCTTCCAGTGTGGTTGGCTGGAGCCGGTTGGAGGTCTATTGGCAGTTCTGCTATTGGCAGTTCTGGTTTGGTGGTATTGAAAAAATTGTAAAAAGCTGGAAAAAAGTTGAGGAATACGATACGGTCTGTCAATGAAACAGCGTATACATGGAGGCGGCGTGCGCGATTGTCGTGCAGGCTGCTTACTTTTTATTTGATACTTGTAAACAGGAGGTTCAAAATGGCGAAAGTAGTAATTGATGTCGATGAATGTATTGGCTGCGAAGCATGTGTAGAGGCATGTCCTGAAGTTTTTGGTTTTGATGACGATGAAGAGAAGGCGTATGTCCTTGATGGGGCCGATGCCGATGCCGACTGCGTAGATGAGGCTATTGCTTCATGTCCGGCTGAGTGTATAGAAAAAGAATAGCGGCCGAACCATCCATTATCAGGCGTAATCGATAAGCACTCGATGGTACCATGGTGCTTCTCGTATGCGGCAAAGCCTTGAGCAATGCCCGTTTGCAAATCATAGAAGCAAACGGGCATTGTGCGTCATGTGCGTCAAAGGCTATCGGTAAGCTGTCATTGTGCAATGACCTCCACCACCGGAACCAGGCTGAGTTGCAGGCTGCCCGGGATGACGCGTATGTCGGCAATATGGGTATTGACTGCAATTGTCTTGTCGGCTGTTTCGGCCAGGATCGGCTCGATATCGCGAAGGTCGAGGGGGAATTCCCGGCCGTGCAGAAAAAGCAGTATTGCTTTGCCGATGTCACCGTTCTGCAGTGCTTCTTCGGCATCGATGCCGTCGACCAGCGGGCGAATATAGAGTGTCTGCTTTTTTCGGTCAAAGCGCAGATCGGCGTCGCTGTCAAAATCGACATGGGCGGAACCCAGCTTCAAACGAATGTCTTGGTTGGCTACGCTGGTCACCAGGCTGAGGTCTTGTCCGTTGATGGTGATGTGGCCTGAAATACGTTGCTGTTGAAGAGAGAGGTTGGAGATCTGCTCTATGGTGATGGTCCCCTCAAGCCGTGATGAGTCATCTGCAAAGGTGAGTGGCAGAATTTTGTCTATGATGTCTTCTATAAGAGGTTCGGGTATGTCGAGGGTTATGCGGTTATCGGCGTTTTCTTCCGACTGCACGCTGGGGGAGTGCAGCACCATGATAAGTATTGCAAGAATGAGGCGCAGGTTCTTTATCATCATCTTTCTATCCTTGAAGTTTGTCGCATTGCACATGGGCGGGGCATGCGTTGTTGGAGGATCATTGGTGCAAAGTGATTGTATTGACGATCGACGGGACGTAGTATAATTGCTTCTCTGCTATTTGCAACTGTGGGATGTTGCGGGTAAGGAAATTTTGAGATCAGAAGCTGAAAATACAGCGGGATGTCATTGTATGCAGGATATAGTACTGACGGTGGCCAATGATTGTTTGCTCGAAAATATACCATTGGAAATCGAGCGTCTTTTAAAGCAGCAATTGACCATAGATAATCCCAAATATATAGCTGCCAAGCGCTATGGCAGATGGGTGGGGAAAAAGCTCAAGCCGCAACTGACATACTATGAGCAGGTACCCACCGGTGTCCGCTTTCCCAGGGGGTACTCCAATCAGGCTGTTTTGCTCTGTCGCCGGCAGCTCGGGGACTCCCCTCAAATAGAAGACAGGCGAAGACTGCTTGACGAGGTGCCCTTGACGTTTCAAGGGGAGTTGCGGGACTATCAGGTGCGGGCGGTTGAGGATGTCGGCAGCCGTTCCTTCGGTGTTCTCGAGGCCGGCACAGGAAGCGGCAAGACGGTTATGGCATTGGCGCTGATAGCCAAGCGAAGGCAGCCAACGCTCATTGTGGTGCATACCAAGGAGTTGTTGTATCAGTGGCGCGATCGAATAGAGGAGTTCTTAGGAGTTGCGCCGGGGTTGATCGGTGACGGTCACAACCAAAGGGCCGAGATTTCCGTGGCTATTGTGAATAGTGCCAGGAAGCAGGTGGCCGAATTGGTTCCACTGTTTGGCCATTTGGTCGTTGATGAGTGCCACCGTGTGCCGGCCACCCTTTTTACCGACGTGGTGTCCGCCTTTGACAGTCAGTATTTGCTGGGCCTTTCCGCCACTGCTTTTCGCAATGAGGATCAGATGACCAGGCTCATTTATTTCTATATGGGGGATCCCGTTCATAAGGTCGATCAGCGGGAGTTGACGGCCAGCGGGGCGATAGTGCGACCAAAGGTGATCGTTCATGCCACCACCTTTGATTATAATTATCGGGGCGATTATCAGGCTCTTATAACCGCCTTGACCGCCCATGAGGGGAGAAATCGGCAGATTATTGATGACATAGCCGCGGTGGCTTTTGATGGGCAGGGAGGGATTTCCCTGGTGGTTTCGGATCGTGTCAGCCATTGTGAGGTGTTTGCACAGGCACTGCAGAGCAAAGGTTTTGGCGTTGCCCTGCTCACGGGACAGACACCTGCCGAAAAGCGGAGCAGCATAGTCGAGATGGTGCAGACCGGCAAACTGCAGATTCTGGTAGCGACGCTACAGCTTATAGGTGAAGGTTTTGATTGCCCCGGCCTGAGCAATCTGTTCTTGACCACCCCCATAACCTTTGAGGGGCGCCTGGTTCAGGTTGTCGGCAGAATCATGCGCCCTGCCGAAGGGAAACAGGCGCGGGTCTATGATTATCTTGATCACAGGGTTTCCGCCCTGCGTAAGTCAGCAAATCTGCGCCATAAAACCCTGCGCAAAGTCCTCAATCCAGTAGTTTTTCAGGGTGTATAGCCATGGCTGAGTATTTATTTGCTAATTTGCCTTAAACAAGGTATCTTGTGCTGTTATTCGGCGCATAATTTATC
The DNA here is from genome assembly GCA_046260685.1 of Desulfopila sp. Lineage (GTDB taxonomy): Bacteria > Desulfobacterota > Desulfobulbia > Desulfobulbales > Desulfocapsaceae > Desulfopila_A. Next base: position 9,810 of record JBHEOR010000048.1, on the reverse strand, counting down.
AAACGTAGAAGCATGCACTCGTTCACAACGGGTGCTTTTTTATTGCTGGTTCCCATACAAAGCTCGGCTGTTCTCCCCAAGAAAACAGCGTGTGAAGACTCATTGTCTTCCGGTGCTTCGGGCTGAGCTTTGTGGAATGGGAATCAGATTTTTATTTTCGTCATATTGATGATGGATAGACTCTATTGAGCCTCGTAGCCCCGGGGCGGGAAAAAGTGATGGTACAGCAAAAAATCCGTAATGCGGCAATTATCGCTCACGTCGATCATGGCAAAACAACCCTGGTCGATCAGCTTTTTCGGCATTCCGGCATGTTCCGTGACAACCAGGAGGTCGCAGAGCGCCTCATGGATTCCATGGACCTTGAACGAGAGCGCGGCATAACAATCACCTCGAAGAATGGATCGTATAGGTATGCCGATTACTGGATAAATATCATTGATACCCCCGGCCATGCGGATTTCGGCGGACAGGTTGAGCGCGTTCTGCGTATGGCGGATGGAGCTCTGCTCCTTGTTGATGCCCAGGAAGGGCCAATGCCGCAGACCTATTTTGTCCTGAAGAAAGCATTGGAAAATGAACTGCCGGTGATCGTCGTTATTAACAAAATCGACAAGCCTGGCGCACGCTGTGATTGGGTGGTGGATGAGGTTTTCGACCTGTTTGTCAAACTCAATGCACCTGATCATATTCTCGATTTCCCGGTGGTCTATGCCTCCGCCAAGGAAGGCTATTCGCTCCTTGACCCGGCGGATGAGATCGTTGAGGATGGTATGCGGCATATTTCCGATATGATTGTCAAGCACATACCGGCTCCGGCAGGTTCGTCCGATAACCCGTTGCAGATGCAGGTGGGAACCATCGATTATTCCCCCTATCTTGGCAGGCTCGGCATTGGCAAGGTTCTCAACGGTACTCTTTCCATAAATCAGCCCATTGTGGTTGCCAGAAGGGATGGTTCGATAAAGCCTGTTCGTATTACCAAAATCTATCAATTTGAAAGCGATGGCAAGGTCGCCGTTGAAAGTGCCTCGGTCGGTCAGATTGTCGCCGTTGCCGGAATGGAGGATGTCACCGTCGGTGTAACTTTTACCGATTCCGATGACCCCAAACCAATGCCGTTGATTGCCATCGATCCTCCGACGCTTTCCATGAATTTCCTGCCCAATGATTCGCCCTTTGCCGGTAAAGAGGGGCGATTCGTCACCTCGAGGCATATTGAAGAGCGGCTCAACCGTGAGGTCCTGGCGGATGTTGCCCTGCGGTTTGAGCCGCTGAGTACCATGGTGGGCTTCAAGGTATCCGGCAGAGGGGAGTTACATCTGTCTATTCTGATAGAAAAAATGCGCAGGGAAGGCTATGAATTCCAGGTAACCCGTCCGGCCGTAATTCTCAAGGAGGAAAACGGCAAGACTCTGGAGCCCTATGAGCGTCTGACGGTGGATGTTGATGAACTTTATCAGGGACCGGTTATGGAAAAACTCGGTCAGCTCAAGGGGCAAGTTGAGGAAATGAGCAGCGAGCGCGGCATGATCCGTATGGTTTTTAAGATACCAACCCGCGGCCTGCTGGGGTACCGTTCACAATTTATGACCGATACCAAGGGCATGGGAATGATGGGCTATGTCTTCTCCGAGTATGGCCCCTATGCCGGCGACATTGTCAACCGCATAAACGGTGTTATGGTAGTAAAAGAGCCATGTACGGCTGTGGCGTATGCGCTCTTTAACCTCCAGGAGCGGGGAAACATTTTTGTCCACCCGGGGGCGCCTCTCTATCAGGGCCAGATCGTCGGGGAAAATGCCAGACCGGCTGATCTGGTGGTCAATCCGGCCAAAGGCAAAAAGCTTACCAATGTCCGGGCCTCGGGGAGCGATGATGCCGTCATTCTTACCCCTCCGGTGGAGATGAGCCTTGAGGATTGCATCGCCTATATAAATGATGATGAACTGGTGGAGGTAACACCAAAATCCATCAGATTGCGCAAAAGGGCAGGAGTACGGGTCCGTGGATGAGGTGAACTATGCTGGAGTTTGCACTGGTCGGTATTTCAGGTGGTATAGGACTGGCGACGTTTTTTCTTATCGCCCGTAAGTTCGGCAGTGAATGCATACCCTGAATGATGATCTATGGCTCCATAGGTATGGGGCTTTTAAGTTACTGGGTGTTGCACAGTCTCTTTGTCTAGGAGGTCGTTGAAACCGTCCCTGGGCGCTTAGCCGCAGCCGTCCGCGCTGCAGATACCTGTAAAACAACACGGCGGCCTCCTTGCTCTGCAGTGCTGCGAGCTGAGTTTCGTTGGTAGTCAGGTGAAAATATGGTCATGCCGGTTTACCCGGTCATCTAATCATGCGGCGGGATTTGGCTGCCGTTACCCGTTATTTGGAAAAAAGCGGCACCTTTTTTAACAAAACGACAACGAGATAGACCAAGGCGGCAAAGAGGATAATAACCGGCCCGCTCGGCAGGTCCATGGTGTAGCTTGCGGCCAGACCCGATGTAATAAAAAGGCCGCAAAGAAGTGTGGAGGTTATCATCATCTGCTTGATCCCTCTGACAAAGTTTCCTGCGATAGCGGCGGGAAGAGTGAGCAGGGCAATGACCATGACTATACCGACAATCCGGACCAGTAAAACGATGGTCAAGGCGGTGAGACAGAGGAGCAAGAGATAGAGAAGGTGGGTATTCACTCCCCGCAGACCGGCAAATTCCTCATCAAAGCAGATGGCCAAAAAGTAATTGTAAAACACCATGACCAGGCCGATGACCACAATATCGAGAGCCAGCACCAGCCACATATCGGCATCGGACAGCAAAAGGATATTGCCGAAAAGATATGACATCGGATCATTATAGCCGGATGTCCTGGCAAGAAAAAGCAGACCTGTCGCCATTCCGGCGGCCCATAATGCTCCAATCACACTGTCTTCCCGCTGTTTGGCAAATAAACTGACCAGAGCAAGAATGACTGCCGCCAGCAGCGCGACAACTATCGCACCATGTAGGGGACCAAACCAGTCGATCCCGGTTTCTTTTTGCAGATACAGTCCGGCGCCTATGCCGCCGAGGATGCAGTGTGAGATTGCTCCGGCAATGTAGCTGATTCGCCTGACCACCACATAGGTACCGATAATGCCAAAGGGTATGGATGCCAGCAGGCCCGTGATCAGGGCATAACGGATAAATGGAAAATTTGGATCGGACAGTGCCGCAATAAATTCAGTCATGGGAGTGCGATTTCAAGATACAGGCGTGATCATGGCGGATCATTCTGAGATCTCCGCCATACATGTCCTTTATGAGTTCACCGGTGAGTTCACTGGTCGGGTGAATAATGACATTTCTATTGACGCAGGCGATGCGATTGAAGAAGGTGGAGGCAAAACCGACGTCATGGGTCACCATCATTATAGTCATTCGTTCATTCAGTTCTTTCAGGAGGGTAAAGAGGTGTTGCTCCGATTCCCGGTCAATGTTGGCGGTCGGTTCATCGAGGATGAGAATGTCGCCTCCGGAGGCGAGGGCGCGGGCGATGAGAACCCGCTGTCGCTGCCCGCCTGACAGATCGGCGAAGGGATCGTCGGCGGCATGGGCAAGGCCTACCTCGTGCAGGGCCAGCGTTACCGCGTTCCAATCCTCTTTGGTGTACCAGCCCAAAAGTGAGTTTCCCAGTCTGCCCATGCAGACAACTTCCTTAACGGAGATGGGAAAGCCCCTGTCGTATTCGGCATATTGCGGCACGTAGCCGATACGCTTTTTGCCGCTTTCCGGTTTTTCTCCATATATCCGTATTGTTCCCCGGTCGGGCTTGAGCAGCCCCAGGACAAGTTTCACCAGCGTGGTCTTCCCGCCTCCGTTGGGTCCGACGACGCAGATGGCATCCGCTGGATAAATCGACAAAGAGACGTCGTCAAGAACCACGCCGGTGTCGTATTGAAAAGACACACCCTCCAGAAAAAGGGCTGCATGTCTGGCCGCGCCTGCCTCTTTACTCATGTGTTATCCAGAGCCGAGGATATTTTTTCCGCCATTTTCATGAGATTTTCAAGAACCTCTCCGTGCAGTGGATCCAGCGGCACGACATTTCCGCCGATTGCCCGGGCGACGGCGGTGGCGCCTTTGGGGTCGAATTGCGGCTGCACAAATATGACCCGCATGTTCTGCTCCTTTGCCCGGGTAATGAGCTGCTTGAGCTGTTTTGGTGTGGGTGTCTTGCCTTCAATTTCAACGGCACGCTGCTCCAGGCCATAGGCATCGGCGAAGTATCCAAAAGAAGGATGATAGACGTAAAACGACGAGCCCGCATAGGGTTTGAGTGTCGCGGCGATACGGGTATGGGCGGCATTCAGCTTGTCATGGAGGGCCTCAGCGTTGTTTTGGAAAAAATCACCTGATGCCCCGTCGGCGTCGGCAAGGGCCAGGACTATCCGGTCCGCCATGATTTTCAGGTTACGCGGAGAGAGCCATACATGCGGGTCGTCATCGCCTTGGTCATGCTGTCGGGCGGAGCTGTGCTCCTTGTCGGCATGATGGTTTTCCGTGTCCCCATGGATATTATCGTCGCCGTGATCTTGCTCCTCTTCGTGGCCTGCATCATGGTGATGCTCCTTTGCAGCAGTAGCATCGCTGCTATGATGCGCAGCTGCATGCGCTGTGTCTTCGTGATGATGTCCTGCTGCAGACATCGGCAGTTTGTCGATTGTGTCGGCAATATCTATGATCTCGAGCGAGGTGCTGAGATTTGCGACCTTGGCATGCAGCTGTTTTTCAAACTCCAGACCGGAGGTAAACCAGATTTCTGATTTCGACATAGTGGCAATCTGCCTGGGGGTGGGTTCAAAGCGGTGCGGTTCCTGCCCCTCTGCCACCAGGATATGGGTGCGAACTCTTTCCTGGCCAACCTTGTCGACCAGCCACTTTATCGGGGCAATCGATACAAATACATCGATTTGGTCGGCAGCGTATGTCGTGGTGCTCAACAGCATGCCGCTAAGAACAAGTACAAGTATTTTTTTCATACATACCTCCGCTGATATCTATTTTATGGTTGTGAAGCTATTGTTGGTTTGGCAGGTAAAGTGAACAGCTTTACATTCACCGCATTTTTTAAGTGGGTGTTGGTCGAGAAAATGTTCCAAATGCTTCTGCTGTGCGGCCGAAAGTGAACCTCTGCCGTGGCAGAGCGGGCATTTGTTTTGCAGTGCCGTTTCAAGGGCGCCCCGAATAAAATCGGATCGGTTGGGAAGCAGATCAAGCAACTCGGCGAGATCTTCGTCCGCCTTGAAGGAGATAACACGTTCCTTTTTCATTGTATTGCTCACTCTATCATTTTTGCATCATTTTCGGCATCATTTTCGTAATACAAAGTAATACTAAAATGGTCGATGTGCAATCACCATTGCGCTATAAAATATACAACTGGTAATTTGGAATAACTGCGGTGCTCAGAGGTACGGTTGTGCAGAGTGGTTTGTGTAGTATGTGGGGCACAAGGGTTATCTTGGAGAACTGCCTGTCCCGGCCTGCATTTTCTGTATACGCTCACACACCGTGTTATTGTAGGTGTAATTGAGTTTGTTGATGCTTTGCAGGTGGTCGTCGTGAAGAAACTCGGGGGTGGAGTAATCGCGTATGATCATGCCCTGGTGCATGACGAGCGTCCTGCTGGTCAGGGTTTGGACGAAAAACAGATCATGGCTGATGAGCAGAATAGTGGCTGGAAGACTTTCCAGTATAGCCAGAAGAAGCTCTTCCCCATGGGGATCAAGGCCTGCGCTGGGCTCATCCAGGATGATCATGTCCGGCTGCATGCTCAAGACGGATGCAATTGCCAGTCGTTTGCGCTGGCCGCCGCTCATATTGAGCGGCACCTTTTCCTCAAATCCCTGCAAGTGGACCATGGCCAGAGCGTTGTGTACCCGCTCTTCCAGTTCTGTGCCGGTCACCCCGAGTTGTCGCGGGCCAAAAGCTACCTCTTCGGCGCAGGAAGGACAAAAAAGCTGATCGGCGGTGTTTTGGAACACCATGCCGATACTGCGCCACAGCATGTTGGTATCGGCGGAGCGCAGTACCCTGTTGTGGAAAAGGAAGTATCCCTTGCCGCGATTCATTCCAAGAAGACAGGACGCCAGCGTTGTCTTGTCGGCGCCGTTTTCTCCTACCAGAGCAATTTTCTCACCCGGTCGAATGACGATGTTAACATCCTTGATACCTGGAGTGCCGTCGGGATACCGATAGGAATAGTGCTGCAGCTCAAGAAGAGGAAAAGCGTGGTGTTCTCCGGCGGACAGGTGCGTTCGTGTGCTGTGATCATGGGTCGCATGGTGATGACTGTGGTGAACGTTTTCGCTCTGTATGTGGTTACTGCTGCAGCAACTGAAGCGAAAGGTGAAGTCGAGCCCGTATGTTTTAAGTGACTCCCGCCGGCTGATGAGTTCATAAAAACTATAGTCGTGCTGAATCAGTCCCTCGGAGAGAACCACAGCCCGATCGCAGAGGTCGTAGAGAAAGAGGAGGTCATGATCGATAATAATAAGGGTGCCGGTATAGGCTTTGAGTATCTCTCTGAAAATTTCAGATTGGCGTGGATCGAGATTCCCGGTTGGTTCGTCAAGAATCAAAACTTCCGGCTGCATGGCCGTGATTGCAGCAAAGGCGGCCCGCTTTTTTTGCCCATAACTGAGAAGATGGGCGGGCTTGTAGAGTAGATGCTCAAGGCCCACGGCGCTGAGGCTGTCGAGTACTCTTTGCTCTACAGTGTCCTGGGGGAGTCCCTGGTTCATCGGACCAAAGGCCACATCCTCATAAAGTGTGTTGCAGAAAAGATGATCGTCGGGGTCCTGGAACAGTACACCGGTGGCCAGGCGGAGTTTGGTGATAACATCGGAAGAAAGCGAGGTCCCCATATATTGTAGTGATTGCGGCGTGTTGGCATATATGCCGTTGAAATGTTTGGCCAATGTCGTTTTGCCCGAACCGTTTGGCCCGACAAGAGCGATACGATCACCTTGGCGGACGGTGAGATTGATACCCTTTAATCCCCAGGTACCGTCACCATAATGAAATCATTTCCGCTCTGCATGTTCACCTCGACAATCATCATTGTCTGGAAATCGTGGTGGTGAAGGGAAAGATAAAGAAAATAAAAAAAATGGCCGATGGTTTGATCGGTACGAAAGGTGTCAAGCACGGCAAACTTATGTTGACAACTTCCGGGGCGAAGCTTTCCTGAAAGGTAACCGCTTCTGGAGGAAACGGCTTGCCTGGCCAAACCCGGTAACACGATATCGTGGGTACATTGGTAGTTCATGCTTGCAGTAACCGGCGCAGATGAAATCCAGGGAAATGTCACTGAACAAAAGTTTACAGGTTAGTCATTTTGCCGCTTTCCCACGAAAAATGTTAGCAAAAAGCTTGCCAGAAACCAGCAGAATGAGACCAGAATCACGGTGGCGCCGGTGGCGGTAAGGGCCCAGTCCTGAGCGGAGATAATGTAGTATGCGAATGCATTCGCATAACAGAAGGTGGTGTCTTTTCACCTGTCAGGCGTATTGCGAGAAAAGTTGCAATAATTTTCAAGAGAACTTACATTGGTGGCAAGGGAGGACAAGCATGTGAAACGTAACACGGTACAGAGAAAAGCCATAGAGCAGGTCTTCAAGCAATATAACAGGCCGCTGGGAGTGGACGATATTCTCGTCTACGGACGTGAGCTTGTAACATCTCTCAATCGAGCGACTATCTATCGGAACCTCAAGGTTCTCGTGAGTGACGGATGGCTTAACAGGATATCCCACCCTGCCTTCGGAACCTTGTACGAGCGAGCCGGCAAGGGGCATCACCATCACTTTCACTGTCGTGAATGTAACCGCGCCTTCGAGCTGCCCGGTTGCGCCCTCAAGGTTGATGACGCCGCACCAGCAGGGTTTATCGTGGAAGACCATGATATTTTTCTTTTTGGCATCTGTCCGTCTTGCTCGGGGGAGCTCGGTAAGGTCTCAATTCTTTGACACGAACGGGCAATCTTCTATAATGGGAGCTTGTCGGTTTTTCCGAAGCAGCCTTGCAGCGTATCAGGCGCGATGCCGGTGTGGAACAGAAGAAGTATGAAAATGTGAACGTGGCGATGGAAAGTACAGCAAAAGTATTGAATGCGAATTATAGTTCTTATAAGGAAAAAGGTAGCATGTAAATGCGGAAGACAATATGTATAATAGATGGCCAGGGTGGAGGAATAGGTGCGAACGTGGTAAAGTATCTCAAAGAGGCTTTTGGTGAAAGAGTCGAGCTTATAGGTTTGGGTACCAATGCCATGGCGGCCGTTCAGATGCTCAAAGCCGGAGCAAATAAGGGAGCCAGTGGCGAGAATGCCATCTGCCGCACGGTAATGTTTGCGGATCTGATAGTTGGTCCATTATCGGTTGGGTGGGCCAATGCCATGCTCGGTGAAGTGACTCCCAAAATGGCCGAGGCGGTCACATCCAGTTCCGCCTTGAAAATTTTCATTCCCCTTTCCCAGGAAAATATTCAAGTAGTTGGAATAGTAGATGAACCATTACCTCACATGGTGGATGCAGCCGTAAAAACAATCAAGGAGGTATTAGCAGATGTGTGAAGCAAGCGCGTATTTTGTGAATGAAGAAGGTAAGGAAGAATTGCTGATGAAGTCAGTCGATGTCGTCAGGCCGCAGGATGATGCCACCTGGTTTCTCATGAATATTTTTGGAGAACAAAAAACGGTCAAAGGGAAAATAAAAGATATGAATCTGGTCAACCATAAAATACTGTTTGAATAGACGGGACAGGAGGTATTCTGAGCTGTGCCTTTTACGCCGTAAAGAGCCAAAGGAGAGGTTACGCCTCCACCAAACCCTGCCGGCTGCACCATTGCCTCACCTTTTCACGGCTTCTCGCAGTCCATTACCACCAAACAGATATATTTCGTCAACACCAAAGGTCCCGATATAGATATAACCGCACTCCTCGAGGTAATTACGAATATGGGGTGTGCGCCAGTTATTTTCCACAGATATGGCTGTTATCGGAGTCTCTGCAAAATCTATACTTTTCAATATTTCAAGCTCGCCGCCTTCTGTATCCAAGCTCAAAAAATCGACATTCTTATAACCAAACTTCCGGGTCAGGTCGGAAATTGTAAAGCATTCTACCTCAATCTCTTTGAGTTCGCTGTTCTGTCGTTTCTGCCTTTTTCTCACACGACGGGCGGTCAACCCGGTGTTATGCGATTTCAGGGTGCTGAACATATTCGCATCCCCGATCAGTTGGATAAATTTTGCCGGTCCTTGTCGATGCGAGACACATCCCTGCACCACATGACATTTCCTGTTGGCTTTCAATTTTTTAAAAATATACGCAACGGGTTCAACTGCTATCCCAGTCCAGTCATAATGCTTTTCAAAATATAAGGAATTATTAATGGAGACTCCGTCGTTGGCACCAACATCCAGGAAAACACCATTTTTTTTATGGTTCAATAATTCTGCAATGAAAACGTCCTGCCCAAATGCTCCAATACCACCATCAATATGAGGAAGAAGTCTGTTCTTCCTGTTATAGACAGAAATATTATTATAACGTTTAATTTTATTGATGAGTTCAGCTATCTGTATCATTTTCCGCTGCTGGTTATTGGTTGATCGGGCATAAAAAGCAATTTATTTGACAGGCAACATCAGCGCTTCAACACGTTTTTTCGGATCAGACTCAAATGAGTGGCAACCTAGTTTGTTTATGCCGTATAGTCAATAAACTTTCACTATTGCTATTTTTCTACGCTGCAAAGGTTAGATA
>JBHEOR010000047.1:4267-19625 GCA_046260685.1 Desulfopila sp. | reverse complement strand
TTTGGGACTTTGAAGCATACTTGTGCTATTCGAGAAGGCTCAAATGGGACAAGATGGGGTGCTCCTGAATAGTTACGGCCTGATTACCAACAAAGCTCAGCGGGCCCTTCAGTGCAAAATGGTGTGTGTAATCAGGCGGTGTGTGCAACTAGGCTGTCAACTACAGAACATATAAAATATTAATAATAATACAATAATATTGCAATATAAGAGTTTGTTGACAAAGACAGTATGAACGGCTGGATCAATATCACTCACCAGTGGCGCCGTTTGAATGCTATATAACGCCATATGCATGACAGGAAAAGAGAGTTTCGGGCTGCAGGCTGATTTGAACGAATATCATAAGACAAAAAAAAGCAAAAACGTCAAAAAATACAATAAATGTTGACAAAATGGCAAAAAATAGCTTCTTATTGTGTTCTCAAAAATAAATAAAAACACATTAAAACAATGTTATAATGACTTATGTCAACGTATATTAGTATAAAAAATATTTCTACACAAAGAGCCAGGAAAAAGAGACAAAAGGAGAGTATTGGGGTGATTTAGTGCGTGATTTAGGCAGGAATTTGCCAGTTATGCTGAAAATATTGTCAGAATATAATGGATATTTTGACAAAAAAACGGCAGGCTTTTTCCCGGGTATTGCCCCGCTGATCTCGGTCATGCACAAGAGCGGGTGTGCTGCGGCCTTCGTTGCCGGGCTGGTAAAAAGTATGTCCCTGTAGTGTCCCTGTAGTACCCGGCTACGTACCGGGCTACGTACCGGGCTAGTCCAGCCAGCGTGTTTTTTCCGCTTGCCGCGCGGGGATGCGCTGGTAGGTGAACTTGGGGTACCCCAGCATTAATGCGGCATGAACGCTGTGATTGTCGGGGAGATCGAGGAAGTTGGTAAGAGGGGCATGCATATTGGTCGCTCTCATGAAAAAACCGGCCCAGCATCCGCCAATCCCCATGGCACTGGCGGCAAGTTCGAGAGAGGTGGCGGCAATGGCGCAGTCCACCGGAGGATTAAGAGCCTCTTTGTGGGCATGGCAGATGGCTACCAGGGGAGCGCTTCGTAAAATCATGTCTTCGCCTCTTTCCTGCCACGCGGTGACTATTTCGGGAAAGAGCTGGTTGTCCCGAAGCCAGTCCACGGTCATCCCCGCCATCTTTGTAATGGTTTCCCTGGTATCGACCAGCGTCCAATGGACCGGCTGGAGATTCTTGGCCGTGGGAGCCCAGCGCACCATATCCATAAGGCGGTTCACGTCTGCACGAGGGATCGGCCTATTTTTATATATGCGCACCGAGCGCCGGTTTTTAAGAAGCTTCTCCATCACATCAATGCCGATGTGTTCAGGTTTTTCGGCTATTTCACAGGCGGTGGGAGCGATGCTTTCAAGGGTTATGGCGCCGGTGGGGCAGACGGCCAGGCAGTGACCGCAGCGTAGACAGCTTTCTTCGCCTCCGGCAATCATGCCGGGGATACCATCCTCATCCTCTGCGAGGAGATTGAAGGGGCACTCCAGTACGCATAGAGAGTCCTTGTTGCATTTGTGTTCATCGATTGTAAGAAGTCGCATTGTTACGTCCTTGTTGTTCATCAATAGACAGTTTGAAGAGAATGAGACGACTACGGGCATATCCATAATGCCGCTCTGGAAATTTTAGTAATGAGCGCGGTAGCGGTTTCACCCTTGCCGCTGAGCCTGTGGAGCAGACCATTCTCAGGTTCACCTGTTACCCCGATGGCAACAGCTGCGTAACGTCCCCTGTTTTTCTCTGAAAGTATTGCCCCGCTTGCCGAGAGGCCCCAGGCAGTCTTATAGTAGATGCGGCTGCGCTCTATGTTGTGCGCGTCAAGAATGGCTGTTGCAGCGTTAAAAATTTTTGTGGTGTTGGAGCTGTTGCTGACATGAAAAACCGTGATGCTGTGCTGCCGGGTATGGCTGACAATAAAGCCGACATGGTCGGCTGCCCGCATGGAACTGGCCGATCCGTCGACACAGAGCAGTACATTTTTTCGTCCTTCTTCGGGGTCGCAGCAGATCCAGAGGGGACAGCTGAAGGTTGTCTGCTGGATTAATGCCTTGGGAATCTCATCACCGGGGCGGTCAAACATCCATTGCAGGGCGTAGGTAGCCCGGCGGCCAAGAATTATGGCGTCATACAGTCCCTCGGAGCCCTCGCAGAGGATATCCCGTACCTTGCCGTAGCGTTCCTGGACGGTCTTGGTTTTCATTTCCCGTATAACAACCGATGATGCATCCTCCAGATTGCGCCGGGCCCTGTCCAAAGCCCGCTGTGCTCCCTCAGCCAGCATTTTTTCCGTTGAAGCATCCGGTTTTTTCCAGATTTCCATCAGCGATGCCGAAGAGTCTCTGCTGTCCAGGCGACAGATGTGAAACAGTGTAACGCTGCACTGATCGCTGTTTGCGCAAAACGATGTGAAAAAGCGAACACCGTAGAGATTTTCCGTATCGCAACTTATATTGATGAGAAAGTGAAGGGTCATGGTACACTCCTTGACGGCCGTCAAAATTCAGGTCGTTTCGTGAAAAGGTTACGTGGTAAATGGAGTAAAGTACACCTCCCATTCACCGGCGTTTTCATCGCGAATACCCGGAGAGGCGAATTCACCCCAATAGCTGAATGTAAAGGCCACTGCACCGCGTGGGGCATTTGGGACGTTGAGCAATGGCATTTTACGGGGCAGCTCGACTCTATAGCCCATATTCGGACTTACCTCATGGCTGCTTATTACCTTCCGTTCAGCATCGAGATAGTTAATCTGGAGCTGAAAAAACTTTGCCTTCGAGAACGTTGCGGTGATGGATCTGAGCACATGCAGCGTTCCGGAGACTCGAAAAGTGTCATCGAGGGGGATGATCTCATAGGCAATTTCAAGATCATTGGTTTGCCATGTGCCCTTTGAATCAAAATCATCGACGGTGCTGATGGTCTGCTCCGGTCGAGCAGTTTTGCCGATGTTTGAGGTGTGAAAACCACAGGATATCATGGTGATAAGACACAGTGCGGTGATACAAAAAAGAGGCAGACGGCTGAAAAATGTAGGGTTCATGGTATGCTCCAATAAAAAAAATCCGTGATGAAACTTTTGCTGCTGTTGAGGGTGATGGGCAAGTACGTCATAGTCCAATGATAATCATTTTTGTTCAGATTGAGGCCAACTTAAAAAATTACCGGCGACATAGTTGCTACCGGAGTGTACTCACCTGTACTTAGGGTCCGCTCAAAAATAACTTCACCACAATCTAGGTCACATTTGCACCTCACATTTGCGAACGTATTTTTGAGCGAACCCTTACCTTTGAGGATGATGTCCCGGGGGTATCAAAGACAGAGTGCAAAGACAATTCCTGGAGGACCTCTCAAAAGTTTTCATGGCAGAAAAGGTGTTATATCTTTTTCGTATTTTTCGATCACCTTGTAGCCCTTGGCAGACAACGCCTTGATTGCTTTGTCCCCATCATCCTTGGGAATGCGCATTACCATCTGATAGATCCCTCCATATCCTTTTTCAGGCCAGGAAAAAAGGCTCTGGATGTTTATCTGTTCCTTGCTGAGAAGCGCTGAGAGATCAGCGAGTGTGCCTATGCTGTCTTTCACCATAACCCCGAGACGAACGGAATCATCGCTTATGCCGATGGCGCTGAGCAGAACATCCATGACATCGCTGCTGGTGATAATGCCCACCAGTTGGTTGTTCTCCACCACCGGCAGGGCGTTAATGTCGTTTTCCTGCATAATGAGGGCGGCCCGCTCCACGGTATATTCAGGAGAGATGGTGATGACTGTCTTAATCATGATCATCTCCACAATAACCTGTTGGATGAGGTAGTTGAGCTCATTTTTGCTCAGTGTGGTCGCCGGTGAGGCCCAATATTGTTTGAGATCTCTGTCGGAAAGGATGCCGACGAGTTTACCATTTTCACTGATGACGGGGAGGTGGTCGATTTTTTTCTTCTTTATTAGAATACTCGCATCTTCCAGACTTGTCGTCGGTGAAACGGTGATCAATTCGGTATGCATTATTCGGCCAACGTACATGGTATGCGCCTCCGCGTCACAGGTTGGGGAGTGTTTGTTGCATCATGACAAACATGATATGATAATCATTGTAACCCCATATGTGAAGAAAAAACAACAGCTTCATGGGTATTTGAGAAAAATATGGTATGTATGTGTTTTTGCAGGACAGTGAAAAAAGGCTTGCTAGACATGGCGATTTCGGAGTAAGTAAATTGGTTGTTTCCATGTATTTGCATGCGTATTTTCATACTTTTGTGGGGCGGCTTCAGGCCCGGGCGGGTCCCGGAATCATTTTTTTGAGAAAGAGGAGATGCATTTATCATTATGAAAGCACCTACAATCTGGATGTCGGGTAATGAAGCCATCGCACTTGGCGCGTATGAGGCCGGGGTACATGTTGCTTCCGGATATCCCGGCACTCCGTCAACGGAGATAATGGAGAATCTGTCGCGCTACGAGGGTGTCTATACCGAATGGGCGCCCAATGAAAAAGTCGGCCTCGAAGTGGCCATCGGCGCCAGCTTTGCCGGTGGCCGGGCGCTGGCCACCATGAAGCATGTCGGTGTCAATGTTGCCGCCGATCCGCTGTTTACCGCCTCCTATACCGGTGGCCGTGGTGGGCTTGTCATTATCAGTGCCGATGATCCAGAGATGCATTCCTCACAGAATGAACAGGACAACAGAAATTATGCCTTTGCCGCCAAGGTACCGATGCTGGAGCCCTCGGAGCCGGCCGAGGCCAAGGAGTACCTGAAAACCGCCTACCGGCTCAGCGAAGAGCTTGATACTCCTGTTTTTCTTCGCATCACTACCCGTATCTCCCACGTCAAAGGGATCGTGGAAAAGGGTGAGAGAGCCGCAACGCAGGTAACCCCGGATATCGAAAAGGTGCCCGGCAAGTTTGTCATGCTCCCTGCCAATGCTCGCAAGCGGCGTGTCGCCGTGGAAGAACGCATGGAGAAATGCAAAGAAATTGCCGAAACAGCCCCTTTTAACACTCTAGAAAAGGGTGACACCACTCGGGGTTTTATCACCTCCGGTGTCTCCTATCTCTATGTCAAGGAAGCCTTCCCCGATGCGGCCGTTCTCAAGCTGGGTATGTGCTGGCCGCTGCCGGAGAAGTTGATCCGGCGTTTTGCCGAAAGCGTTGACGAACTTGTTATTGTCGAAGAGCTTGACCCTTTTCTTGAAACCCATATCAAGGCCATGGGCATTGCCTGCAGGGGTAAGGAGATTATCCCGAACCAGGGCGAGCTCAACACGGCCATCGTACGCCATGCCCTTGAGCCGGATTCCGGTGGCGAAATCTTTGAGCCGCCCGAATTGCCCATGCGTCCACCAAATATGTGTGCCGGCTGTCCACACCGCGGTATCTTTTTTAACCTGTCCCGTATGAAACTCTTTGTTTCCGGTGATATCGGTTGTTATACCCTGGGGTTTCTGCCGCCCTTGTCGGCCATGGATTCGACGGTCTGCATGGGAGCGGCGGTACCCATTGCCCACGGCATGGTCAAGGCGCTGGGTGAAGGGTCCCATAATAAGGTGGTTTCGGTGCTGGGGGATTCAACTTTTATCCACTCCGGCATCACCGGCTTGATTAATACCGTCTACAACGACTCGGCTGCCACGCTCATCATCCTCGATAACAGAATCACCGCGATGACCGGCCAGCAGCACAATCCGACATCAGGGTCCAATATCAAGGGAGAGGCGGCCAGTGCCATCGACCTTGAGGCGTTGTGCCGGGCCGTTGGCGTCAAGCATGTCTATGTAGTCGATCCCCATGAGGTGCCGGAGACCAGGAAGGTGCTCAAGGAGGCCATTGCTCTTGAGGAACCTTCGGTTGTCATTTCCAGGGCGCCCTGCGTATTGCTGCCGGAGCTCAAGGAGAAAACGCCGGTTTCCTATTTTACCAACCAGGATAACTGCGTCGGCTGTATGTCCTGTATACGCCTGGGATGTCCGGCCATCAGCTGGAGTCCTTTTGCCGAGGGGGAAGCGGAGCGAAGAGGCTATAAAAAGAAACAGAAAGGACTTTCGAAGATCGATGAGATACAGTGCAACGACTGCGGGCAGTGCGCCTCGCTCTGTAAGTTCCATGCCATTACCAGGGGGGAGGGATAATGAAGAGTCACGGTAATATTCTCTTTTCCGGAGTGGGGGGCCAGGGCATATTGCTGGCCAGCGAGATTACGGTCTATAGCCTGCTCGCCGCCGGTTTTGATGCCAAGAAAAGCGAAGTGCACGGCATGGCGCAGCGGGGTGGTTCGGTGACCGCCCAGCTGCGTTACGGCGGCAAGGTCTATTCTCCACTTATCGAGCCGGGCAAGGCCGATATCCTGGTGGCCTTTGAGATGATGGAGGCGGCGCGTTACCTGCCCTATCTTCACCGGGGCTCTCAGGTGATCGTCAATACTCAGAAGATCCTGCCGCCGGCGGTTGCCACGGGACAGGCGGTCTATCCGGAAAATGTTTTGGATTTGCTGAAAGAGCGGGAGATCTCCGTGGTCAGGGTCGATGCCCTGGGGCTGGCGCGCACGGTTGGCGAAGTCAAGACCGTCAACGTGGTCATGGTGGGGGCCATGTCGGCCTTTTTGCCCATTGATCCGTCGGTCTGTATTGAGGTTATCGAGCAACGGGTGCCGGAGCGATTTCGTCAGGTGAATCTACAGGCCTTTGCAGCGGGACAAAGGGCCAGCCAATAGGAGAGGGGAGACATGTCCACACTGTTTTGGGAAGAGGAGATAGAAACGCTGCCCCGTGTCGGGCTGCAATCCATCCAGTTGAAAAGACTGCAGCATCTCATTGCCCGGGTCTATACAACAGTCAAGCCGTACCGTGACAAAATGGGGGCAGCCGGTGTTCGGCCGGAGGACATTACAAGCCTTGATGACCTCACCAGGCTGCCCTTCACCGTCAAGGATGACCTGCGCGATAACTATCCATTCGGGATGTTCACCACCCCTCTGGATGAGGTCGTCCGGGTCCATGCCTCTTCCGGGACCACGGGCAAGCCCACCGTGGTCGGCTATACCGAAAAGGATATCAACCTCTGGGCCTCGGTCATGGCCAGGGCCCTGACCTGTGCCGGAGCCCACAGAGGAGACATGGTGCACAATGCTTATGGGTACGGACTGTTTACCGGCGGACTGGGCGCTCACTACGGTGTGGAGAGAATGGGGGCCACGGTGATTCCGGTCTCCGGTGGCAACACCAAACGGCAGATCAACATCATGAAGGATTTCGGCTCGACGGTGCTGTTGTCCACCCCCTCCTATGCGCTCAACCTGGCCGAGGCCATGGATGAGCTCAAGGTCGATCCGGCTAAACTCTCTTTGCGGGTGGGAATTTTCGGAGCCGAACCATGGAGTGAGAATATGCGTGAAGAGGTCGAGCGCAAACTCAATCTCAAGGCCGTTGACATTTACGGCCTTTCCGAAGTCATGGGACCGGGTGTTGCCATGGAGTGTCTCCAGACAACCCGCGGCATGCATGTTTTCGAGGATCATTTCCTGCCCGAGATAATCGATCCGGATACCGGCAGAGTATTGCCGCCGGGTGAGCAGGGTGAGCTGGTCTTTACCACGCTCACCAAGGAGGCCTTTCCCGTTATCAGGTACAGGACAAGAGATATTTCACGCCTGATCTACGACACCTGCGAGTGCGGCAGAACCCTGGTGCGTATGGAGAAGGTCACCGGCAGGTCAGATGACATGCTCATTATTCGCGGTGTCAATGTCTTCCCATCCCAGGTGGAACATGTGCTCATGGGAATTGAAGGAGTTGAGCCGCATTATCAGATCGTGGTGGAACGGCATGGCAATCTTGATACCATGCTTGTCCAGGTTGAAGTGAGTGGTTCCGTTTTCTCCGATGAAATTCGAGTGCTGGAGAGGCTGGCAAAGACCATTGAAGCCGAAATAAAAGACATGCTGGGCGTAACCTGCAAAGTCAAACTGGTTGAGCCCAGAACCATTCAGCGCAGCGAGGGCAAGGCCCAGCGGGTTATTGACAAGCGTAATATCTGATGATGGAGGAAGCCATGCGAGTAGAACAGATTGCAGTTTTTTTGGAAAACAAAGCCGGACGACTCTCGAAAATAACCGGTGTTCTGGCGGAAAATGATATCAACATACGCTCACTTTCACTTGCCGATACTGCCGATTTCGGCATACTGCGCCTGATCGTCGATAAGGTGGAGGATGCCGAAAGGGTCTTGAAAGAAGGAGGCTTCACCGTCGGCAAGACCAATGTTATTGCTGTTGAGGTGCCGGACAAGGTCGGCGGCCTGGCCTCGGTGTTGAAAATCATTGAAAACGCTGCGTTGAATGTGGAGTATATGTATGCCTTTGTCAACAAAAGCGACGAGAATGCGGTGATGATCTTTCGCTTTGAAGAAATAGAGGAGGCAATACAGGTCCTGCAGGATAATGGCATCGTGATTCTGTCCGGTGCCGAGATTTGCGCACTGTAAAAGCTCTTGATTGAGCTGCGCTGCAGTGAGGGGAGTGTATCGCTGCCGCCCCGTGAACATAAGAGTGATGCAGAGCCGTGGCGGCAGTTCCATGCACGAAAAACTCAATAGCCGGAGGAGAATCCATGAAAAAAGTTGTATGCTTTGCACTCATTGGCCTGACAGCGGTTTTGATGACCGGAATGGCATCCGCAAAAACATTGAAGATAGGAGCGATTCTCTCTGTTACCGGTCCCACTGCCTTTCTCGGTGTGCCGGAGGCCAATACCATGGAGATGCTGGTGGAGTCCATTAACGCAGCGGGGGGCGTCAACGGCAATACACTTGAACTGATAATCAAGGATAGCGCGGGGCAAAAGGAAAAGGCGGTCTCCTATGCCAAGCAGCTTATCGAGGAAGAACAGGTGTTTGCCATTCTCGGCCCCACCAGGACGGGATCCACTCTGGCGATAAAGAGTCTTTGTGAGCGCTCCAAAACGCTCTTGATCTCCTGCGCTTCAAGCAAGAAGATTGTCGATCCCGTTGGCCGATATGTGTTCAAAACACCGCAGAATGACAGCCTTGCCGTGCGCAAGATCTTTGAGGATATGCAAAACGAAGGCATCAGCAAGGTTGCCGTTGCCGTTGGCGGTACGGGCTTTGGTAAAATGGGCAAGATGTACTCGGAAGAGTTGGCCCCGGAATACGGCATCTCCATTGTCGCAACTGAGGTCTATGCCCCAAATGTCACCGATCTTTCCTCGCTGGTCGCCAAGTGGAGCAACAACAGCGAGATCGAAGCAGTCATCAACTGGTCCATTGTGCCGGCGCAGACCATTCTTGCCAGGAATATGCGTCAGGCCGGCTGGGATGTGCCGCTCTATTTGAGCCACGGATTCGGCAATATAAAATATGTCGAGGTCGGCGGCAAAGCGGTAGAGGGTGTGATTTTTCCCGCAGGCCGTTTGCTTCTTGCAGAAGCTCTTGCAGACGATCATCCCCAGAAGCAGGTACTGGTCGACTATAAACGTGGTTATGAGGCAAAGTTTGATGAGCCGGTTTCCACCTTCGGCGGTCACGCCTACGATGCCCTTATGATTCTGGTGCAGGCCCTTGAAAAAACCGGTGATGCTGATACGGAAAATGTTCGCCGGGCTATTGAGAGTATGGAATTTATCGGTACCGGTGGTGTCTTTCAATTCAGCCCGCAAGATCACAGCGGGCTTACGCTTGACGCCTTTGAAATGATGACCGTTCAAGACGGGAGATTCGTCTCCTATGAAAACATGTAGGCTGGCGTAGAAAAACGGTTCTCCATTGCACGTCATGATTGACGGGGACGATGGGCAACCGTGCCATCGTGTCGTCCATGGATCACATTACAGTGTGGGGTATAGAGTGTAATGTAGAGTGTGGTGCAGTGCGCTATGCCGATTGAACTTAGGCCCGGCTCTTTTTTTGCTTATCCCGGAGTGGTATGACGTTAGAACTCTTCATTCAATATATATTTGCCGGCATATCCTATGGCGCTATCTACGCCATTGTAGCCATCGGCTTTAATATCATCTACAACACCACGGGGATTATCAACTTCGCCCAGGGCGAATTTGTTATGCTGGGCGGCATGATATCGATAAGCCTGCTTGAGTATACCGGTCTGCCCTTTGCCATTGCGGGCGCCGTGTTTATCACCATGGTCATCGGGGCCTTGATAGAGATAATTTTTATCCGCTGGCTCAAAGGGCCCAGCGTGCTCCGTATGATCATCATCACCATCGGCCTCTCCATTCTCATTCGTGAGGTGGCCCTGCATATCTGGGGGGAGGGTGTCCGCTCCCTGCCCTATTTCATCGGCGATGAGATCACCAGTGTGGCGATTATGGGGGCGCGGGTGTCACCGCAGGTGTTTTGTGTGCTGGCCACATGTACCATCATGATGGTGCTGCTCGGCCTGTTTTTCAAAATGACCTCGGTGGGCCGGGAAATGCGGGCCTGCGCGGCAAACAGAACGGCCGCCATCCTTTGTGGCATCAATACCAAGAATATGGTGACCTTCTCCTTTGTGCTCAGTGCAGCCATCGGGGCATTGGCGGGATGCGTCATGTCGCCCATAACCTATTCGCAGTATAATATAGGCACCGGATTGGCGATCAAGGGATTCACCGTCGCCATCCTTGGCGGCCTTGGGAGTTCGGGCGGCGCCGTCATTGCCGGGCTGCTTTTAGGTATCATCGAGGCCTTCTCTGTTTCGGTGCTGCCGCTTTCCTTTCAAGAGGCTATTTCCATTGCCATTCTGCTCCTGATCCTTTTTATCCGTCCTCATGGACTCTTTGGCTCCAAGGATGCCGCCGGCCTGAAAGAGTTTTGATATGCTGAAGAAATACCTTCCTTTTATCCCCTTTGCCCTGTTTGTGGTCGTTGTTCATCTGCTGACAAGTACAACGGGCACCATCTACTATCTCACCCAGATGACCATGTCGGCCTACTATTGTCTGCTTGTCATCGGGTTGTGCGTGGTGATGGGCTATGCCGGTCAGATATCACTGGGACATGCCGGTTTCTTTGCCATCGGCGGCTATCTTTCCGCCGCGCTGACTACCAGCAATCTGCTCGAGTACAAGGATACAGCATTTGTGCAGCTCCTTGATTCCATGGGCATGTTGATGGCGGGACAGGATATCTACGGTGATACCATCGTGGTGATCACCCCCTGGCTCGCCTGTATCGTCGCCGTGTCGGCAGCGGCGCTGGCGGCCTTACTCATTGGTATTCCGGCACTCAAGCTCAAGGGGCATTATCTGGCCATGGCGACATTGGGGTTTGGTATAATCGTTTACCGCATCGTTCTGGCGACACCCTACTTCGGTGAAGCCGACGGCATTTCCGAGGTACCCGCCTTTGTCCTGTTCGGTGATATCGCGGTAAGCGGCGATTTTACCAGCAGGGTGGAAAATTATTATATCGCCTGGATACTGGTGATTCTCGGTATGGTGCTGCTGCGCAACCTCATTGATTCACGGGTCGGGCGAGCCCTGCGCGCCATCCACAGCGCCGAGGATGCCGCCGATTCCATGGGGATCGACACCACCGGCTACAAGCTCAAGGTCTTTGTGCTCTCCGCCGTCTTTGCAGCGCTTGCCGGGGTGTTCATGACCCATTACAACGGCAGCATCGGCCCCTCCGAGGCCGGTGTGATGAAGTCGGTGAGGTATGTGGCGATCGTCGCCGTCGGTGGCATGGCCCATCTTTGGGGAGCCCTGATCATGGCGGTTGTCCTCAATTTTCTTTCTTTACGCGGTGTCTTTGGCAGTTATGATGATGCCGTTTTCGGTGTAATCCTCATCGTTATCATGCTGTTTGCTCCCAATGGTCTCTTGCGCATCAATCTCAGAGCGAAACTGGTGCATCTGGCAGCTCTACTGCCGTGGCGTAAAAGGGAGGCGTAGATGGCACTACTCAAGGTGGAAAGCCTCAATAAGCGATTTGGCGGGCTCAAGGCGGTCAATGACGTCTCTTTTACGGTGGGAGATGGTGCTATCAAGGCGATCATCGGGCCCAACGGCGCCGGCAAGACGACGCTCTTTAATCTCATTGCCGGAACGCTGCCGCCCAGTTCGGGAGCCATTTTTTTTAACGGCGATACATTGAGCAAAAAGAAACCCTATCAGATTGCCAAGCTTGGTATTGCCAGGACTTTTCAGAATATCAAATTGTTCAATGGCATGACGGCCCTGGAAAACGTTATGGTGGGCAGGCATGTCAGAAGCGGTAGCGGATTTCTCTCCTCCATGTTCCATATGCCATGGACCACACGCGAGGAGCAGACCATAGCAGCCAGGGCCATGGAGTTGCTCGAGTTTCTGGATATCGCCGCGTTTGCCCATGTCGAAGCGGACAGTCTGGCTTTTGGTCAGCAACGGGCGGTTGAACTGGCCCGGGCATTGGCACTGGAACCTTCGCTGCTGCTTCTTGATGAACCGGCTGCCGGACTCAATATCTATGAAACAGCCGAGGCGGGAAGGCTCATAACCAAGATACGGGACATGGGCATAACCGTGCTGCTGGTTGAGCATGATATGTCACTGGTAATGGATATTTCCGATGAAATTACGGTGTTGAGCTTTGGCGAGAAAATCGCCGAGGGAGTTCCCGTTGATATCCAGAACGACCCGGAAGTGGTCAAGATCTACCTGGGTGAGTAGGTAACTCTACAGGAGCACCCCATCTTGTCCCATTTGAGCCTTCTCGTAGAGCACACGAATGCTTCAAAGTCCCAAATGAGCCAATATGGAGCACTCTTGAACAGTTACAACTTGGTGGTTATGCCAATTTGGTGCTCCCACCTGTAGAGTTGCGTGAGTAGAAAGAGCGACGTCATATGAAGGTCAACGACAGATGAAGGTTACCAACGGAAAATCATGCTGAAGATTCGCAACCTGGAATCCGGGTACGGCAAGCTGAGGGTGCTCAAACACATTTCCATGCATGTCGACCCCGGAGAGATAGTCACCATCATAGGCGCCAATGGCGCCGGCAAGACTACGCTGCTGTCCACAATTTCGGGACTGGTTCAGTTCATGGCCGGGGAAATAGTCTTTCGGGACAAAGAGATATGCGGTGTGGCGCCGTCTAAAATTCCTGGGCTTGGCTGTGTCATGGTTCCCGAGGGCCGGCAGGTTTTTGCCACCATGTCGGTGGAGGAAAACCTCATTTTAGGAGCGCACGTCATTCAGAAGCAGGGTGCGTCTGTTATACAGGAAATGCTTGGGCACCAGTATCATCTCTTTCCCATCCTCAAGGAACGCAGGGGCCAGCTTGCCGGCACGCTTTCAGGAGGAGAGCAGCAGATGCTGGCCATGGCCAGGGCACTGATGTCCAAACCGTCGCTGGTCATGATGGATGAGCCCTCCACCGGGCTGGCACCCCTTATCGTTCGGGAAATTTTCCAGGTGATTGAGCGGCTGCGCGACGAAGGCAACACGGTCCTTCTGGTTGAACAGAATGCCAAGGCGGCCCTTTCCATAGCGGATCGCGGCTATGTTCTGGAGACGGGCAAGGTGATTGTTCAGGGGCAGGCCGAGGAGCTGCTCGCTAACCCCGATGTACAGCGAGCCTATCTCGGTCGTGAAAAGATGGAGCCGTGAAAACGTATAACAATAGTATTGTAAAGTTACAGGAAACATTATGATCTGGGAAAAAACCAAGGAATGCATGTCGCGTGAAGACCTGGAACAGTTGCAGATTGAGAGATTGCAGTCTACGTTGTACCGGGTGGGGACGCATGTCCCTTTCTATCGCAGGAAATTTAATGAGTTGAAGCTGGAGTATGACCGTATAAGCACTCTTGATGATCTGCGCCGGCTGCCCTTTACCACCAAACAGGATCTTCGGGATAACTACCCTTACGGACTCTTTGCCGTGCCGCTGCGCGAGGTCGTCCGGGTCCATTCTTCGTCGGGGACAACCGGTATGGCCACCGTGGTGGGCTACTCCCGCAATGATATCAAAACCTGGTCCAATCTGGTAGCCAGAATTCTCTGTAGTGCTGGTGTCACCCATGACGATGTCATTCAGATCGCCTTTGGCTACGGTCTTTTCACCGGCGGTTTCGGCCTGCATTACGGCGCCGAGCGGCTTGGGGCATCGGTCATTCCCATATCGGCGGGCAACACCAAGCGCCAGATCCAGATCATGCAGGATTTTAAGACCACGGCGCTGGTCTGCACCCCATCATATGCCTTGAAAATGGCCGATGTCATGATGGATACCGGCGTCAACCCCCATGGTCTTTCCCTGCGCTACGGCCTCTTCGGGGCTGAGCCGTGGTCCGAAGCAATGCGTCGCGAGATAAATGAACGGTTGGGCATTCGAGCAAGCGACAACTACGGGCTTTCCGAGGTCATGGGGCCCGGGGTTGCCGGAGAATGCCAGGAATGCAATGGGCTCCATATAAATGAGGACCATTTTCTTGTCGAGGTGCTTGATCCGGAGACCCTGGAGCCGGTGGCGCCGGGCGAGAACGGTGAGCTGGTGATCACCACCTTGACCAAGGAGGCCTTTCCCGTTATTCGCTACCGTACCCGCGATCTTACCCGGCTTATGCCGGAACCCTGCCCCTGTGGCCGGACCTTTCAGAGAATGCACAGGATCATGGGACGTTCCGATGACATGCTGATCATTAAGGGCGTCAATGTCTTCCCCACCCAGATCGAGTCCATCCTTTTCGAATTCGAGGGCATGGAGCCTCATTATCGCCTGATCGTCGAACGGGAAAACAACGAGGACAAGTTGACGGTGATGGTGGAAGTGGTTGAATCACTCTTCTTCGACGCCATGAAAAAGCAGCGCGCCCTCATTGACAAAATAAAAAAGCGCATGGCATCGGAGCTGGGTATTGGTGTCGATATCCAGCTTGTCGAGGAGAAGACGTTGGAGCGTTTTGACGGAAAAGGCAGCAGGGTAATTGATAAGCGCCGGATCTAGTATTACTGTAGTCTAATGTTGCATGGACAACACAAACCCATAGCGTTCCCACAAAAACTACAGGAGTACCTATGCGCCTCAATGACCGCGCCGCAGACAGTCTGCGCACCATAGAAATAGACCGAAATATCCAGCCTCAGGCGGATGCCTCCATTCTCATCAAGATGGGCGGCACGCATGTTCTCACAGGGGTGAGTATAGAGTCAAAGGTTCCTTCTTTTCTAGAGGGGACCGGCAAAGGGTGGATTACGGCGGAATACGGCATGCTGCCCTGTGCCACCTCCTCGCGGTACAGGCGGGAGATTGGAGGAAGATCGGGACGAACCTACGAGATACAGCGTCTTATCGGCCGCAGCCTGCGAACCATGGTCGACCTTGCTG
>JBHEOR010000047.1:0-4257 GCA_046260685.1 Desulfopila sp. | reverse complement strand
ACTGTGATGTCATCAATGCCGATGGCGGCACCCGTACGGCGGCAATAACAGGTGCGGCAATTGCCATCCGTAATGCCATTGGAGCAATGGCAGCCGATGGAAGAATCGAAAAAATGCCGGGTCTTCTTCCCGTTGCCGCGGTCTCGGTGGGCATGATCGACGGCGAGGCTCTGCTTGATCTCGATTACGGGGAGGATTCCAGGGCAGAGGTCGATGGTAATTTTGTTATGACCGGTGACGGCCGCTGGGTGGAAATCCAGTCCACAGCGGAAGGAGCACCCTACACCAGGGAGGCATTTGACACAATGGCCGCTCTGGCGCAAAAGGGCATACAGGAACTTTTCGATCTCTGGTGAGCCATCCGTTCACCGTCAACCTCTATGGCATCAGCTTCCTCAAAAGAGAACCTGATGAGCAACACAACTTAGCTATCCGACCCAGGAGTCTGCCGTGTTGTTTTCATGGGACGCCATAAACCCATCCATGGGAGCTTAGCTGCAGCCGTCCGGGCTGCAGATACCCACGAAAACAACACGGCAGACTCCTTGCCCTTGAGTACTTCGAGCTGAGTTGTGCCGGTAATCAGCAAAGAGAATGGTATCTCACAGTCGGTGAGTACCTAGAACAGCGCGGGCTTCCCGGCGGCCGGGAAGCTGCAGGACTGATAGGGAAATAGTCATGGATGAACTGCTCAAGAAAATTCTTACCTCCAGGGTCTATGAGGCAGCGGTTGAGACCCCGCTGGAAGAGGTGACCGGTTTGTCTGCCACTCTCCATAACCGGGTCCTGCTTAAGCGTGAAGATCAGCAGCCGGTGTTCTCCTTCAAGATCCGCGGAGCATATAACAAGATCGCCCACCTCAGCGACGAGGAAAAGCAGCGGGGCATTCTGGCGGCCTCGGCCGGCAACCATGCCCAGGGGGTTGCCTATGCTTCACGCCAACTGGGGCTGCGCTGCCTTATTGTCATGCCGGAAACCACACCGCAGATCAAGGTCGATGCGGTGCGTCGCTTTGGCGGTGAGGTAATATTGCACGGCACCAGCTATTCAGAAGCGGCTGAGCATGTTGAACAGCTGCAGAAAGAGCATGGTATGGTGTTTGTCCATCCCTTTGACGATCCCCTGGTCATTGCCGGTCAGGGCACCGTTGCCGATGAGCTGATGCGGCAGAACCCGGGAGCGCTTGATGCCGTTTTTGTTCCCATCGGCGGAGGCGGCCTGATTGCCGGGATAAGCACCTATATCAAAGCGCTTCGTCCTGATATCAAGGTGATTGGGGTCGAACCGGCCGACAGCGATGCCATGATCCGCTCACTGGAACAGGACAAGATTGTCTCCCTGGATGCTCCTGGAATATTTGCCGATGGCGTGGCCGTTAAAAAGGTGGGGGAACTCACCTATGAACTCTGCAAAAAAAATGTGGATGATATCATCAGGGTCAACACCGATGAGTTGTGCGGCGGTATCAAGGCGGTGTATCAAACCACCAGGTCCATCGTCGAACCCGCCGGGGCACTGGGTATGGCCGGTCTGCTCAAATACGTGCGGCAGACCGGATGCCGCGGTAAAACCCTTGTTGCCATTAATTCCGGGGCCAATATGAACTTTGAGCGGCTGCGCTATGTTGCCGAGCGTACCCTGATCGGCGAACAGCTCGAGGCGCTTTTTGCCGTATCAATCCCGGAAGAGCCCGGCAGCCTCAAGCGCTTCTGCAATGAACTGGTGGGCGGCAGAAATATAACCGAATTCAACTATCGTCTCTCGGGTCGTGACAAGGCCCGGATATTTGTCGGTATCTCCATCGGCAATGAGGCGGAGCGTCACGATTTCGGCAGGCAGCTCAGTGCGGCGGGATATGACAACCTTGATCTCACCGACAATGATCTTGCCAAAACCCATGTACGCTATATGGTCGGTGGACACTCGGATGAGGTGCGCAACGAACGGCTGTTTCGCTTCTGGTTTCCGGAAAAACCCGGGGCGTTGGTCACCTTTCTCGATGCCACACGCGGCAGCAGGAATATCTCCCTGTTCCATTATCGTTCCCAGGGGAGCAATTACGGCCGTGTTCTGGTTGGTTTTGAGTTTCCCGAAGGAGACGATCCCGGTCTGGAGGCAAGGCTTGATGCCCTTGGCTACAGATACCGGGAAGAGACGGACAATCCGGCCTATTCCCTCTTCCTTTAGGTTTCCAAGTGGTACCCGTTCACCGGGCTCCAGGGCCTCTTTTAACCAGCTTGACCAGTCTATGACCAATACGCATGACCAGTGCCCTTCACCGGCCTGCTGCGGTATTGTTGGCCCTTGGTGGTTATTTGCTCTGGCACAGTTTATCCGCGGGAGTTATATTTTTCCCAGTGGGCCGAGATCTGCTGAGAACGTCGGCGCCATAAATCCAGCCGATCCATCATAGGCAAGCTTGAGGCTCTAAGCCATGGCGTATTCAGTGGAGGGCGTACAATGAAAAATGGCACTCTGTTTATACTTGCAGCATTGCTCTGGGGCTTGACGGGGTGCTCCGGGGTACAGGTGAGCTCTGATTATGATCAGGAGATGAGCTTTACCGGATTGCACACATATACCTGGCGTCAACCCCCGGAATCCTTCGGTGAAGAAGATAAAGATGTTCGGGAGAGTGACCCCTTGCTGCATAAGCGCATTGTGGCGGCAATTAACAGAGGGATGAGCGAGAGAGGCTATCGCCGTGCCGATCCTGCCGATATGCAGGTGAGCTATAGCTACTCCGTTGAAACCAGGCTGGAGTCGGAGCCGCACTCCGGGTACTTTGGCTTCGGCACCGGTCGATATCCCTACTATGGCGGGCTCGGAGTCAATGTGGGCTCGGATATCCGCCAGTATGATGTCGGTATTCTGGTCATCGACATCTATGACAGCCGAAGCGGTTCCCTGATGTGGCGCGGCAAAGGCTCGGCGATAACCTCTACTCACTCCACCCCTGAAAAAATCACGGCAAAGGTAAATACAATGGTCAGGGGAGTATTGGCTCAATTCCCACCTGATTTTCAGGGCCGGCGCTGAAGGGCTTTTAGTTGTCTGAAGAGTAATATCTGTTACTGTTTTCCACCGGAGTCTGCATGCGCATAACTGCGGTGGAGGTTATCGGAATACGTGGGTCTGTTGTACTGCAAACAGGGTCCTGAGCCCATTTACAGCCAAAGGCGTCCGGCACCCCTTTGCAGCAGATTATGGTATTAAACATAATGCGGTTGATGAAAGGCACATAAAGCGGATACCAATAGGTAATGCGAAGATGGAGTAAGTTGGCATCCTGTATTGACGTCTCTGAACTTGCACCTCCAGTGCGCGATCGATACTTGAGATTGTCATTTGGAATGACATCATCTACGGCGAAATCCGTAAAGGCCTTTTCGGTTGGATTGAGACGCTCTATTCGTATAAAGTCATATTCTGATTCGAACTCCGTGAAGATTCTCTGTCGCCCCTGCTGAAAGGCTTCAACCTGATTTCCGGCGGGGGTGTCCATCTTTCCCCGTTTTTTGGCATCCGGTTCAAAATAACTATAAAGAGGGGCCAGCCCCCTGGCGAATCCTTCTTTTACCGCATCATACTGACCGATTTCGGAATCGCATTGGTCGCTATAGTCCTCTGAGACGGCATTGCAATTTAGCGTCCCGGCCCGAACTCCTTCATAGGCGGCATAATTCAGTGTGATCTTGGCATGGTAGATGAGAGCGAATTGAATGGTGCCGAAGATCAGCAATAACATAACCGGCAGGATGACTAGAAGCTCAACCATACTCTGTCCGCCGGAGGTATGTATACCCGCTGTTGCCAGGTCTGTATGGCAATATCGTTTACTCATCATTTTCGGGAAGTGCCGGTATGGGTTCTTCCAACAGCACAAAGATTTGTTCCTGCAATTTCTTCCCCTGTAAGGCAATGGGGTCCTGGGAATCTACATACAGCTCCATATCAACAAAAGCTTTTAATGATTGCTGCAGGTAAGTTATCCCCATATTGTACCAGGCTTTAGACATCCCAGGGTCACGCAGCAGGGCGTTTTCGAAAGCTGCCACCGCTTTTTGGGGACGAGATGTTTTGGCATAGGAGTTTCCCAGACGAAACCAAAGATCCGCGTCCTGCGGAATTTTTTCCACCAGCGCTGCAAAAGACTTTGCTGCCGTTGCATAATCCTTTTCTTTGTAGGCTGTATATGCCGACTTTTGGGTTATTTCCAGGTTTTTTGAGGCGCAGCCAACTACTACGCTCATAAGT
>JBHEOR010000046.1:0-19986 GCA_046260685.1 Desulfopila sp. | reverse complement strand
CATGGGTATCTGCAGCCCGGACGGCTGCAGCTAAGCCCCCAGGGACGGGTTTATGGCGTCCCATGAAAACAACACGGTGGACTCCTGGGTCGATCAGCTGAGTTTCGTTGGTAATCAAAAAGAACATAAGTACTTGTTTACAGTCAGTTAATGAGCTTTTCACTTAGAAGCACCGCCGGAGCTCTACACGCTGCAGGCCGAAAATCGCAGGAGAGTGTTGTGCATAGGGCTCTCGGCATCCCATGAAAAACACCATTCTACGCTTCCCGGATCGATGAGCTGAGCGTGATGGCCAATCGGTTTTTTTGTTCAAGACACCGTGGCCTGCCGTTTTCTGCCGGCGGTGAACAGGGCCAGCAGATAAATAACCACCAGCGAAAACAGGACCCTGCCAATCAACAAACCACCCCAATGCCCCCCCAGAGCAACCATGAGCAAAGTATCCTCGACCAGGGAATGGCTCAAGCCCATCAAGGCCAAAGAGAAAAAGACCTCCCGCTTAGCCATTGTACCGCTGTTGGTTTCCCGAATGATAAGGGCGCCGCCATAGCTTATGCCCATAACCATGCCCACCACCGTCACTGGAGCAGCCTTTTTGCTCATACCGAAAAGGGGCAGGACCGGCTCCAGCATTTTTTCCAGAAACCCCAGCACTCCGGTTACACGAAGAATCTTCATTATAATGACGATACAGAAAATAACGAAAATTATAAGGCCGAAGTTTTTCAATTGGCCCACCGCCCATAACAGCAGCGTGGCCGGCTTCTGCCCCGCCTGGAAAAAAACGGTTGCCGTGTCCTGCCAAAGCTGAAGACTGCTGCAGAGCATATGCAGAAGATAGCCATAGATAAATGCTCCAAACAAGCGCAAAAGAGCAATCGGCATAAACGGCGCCCCCGCCTTCTTGGAAATGGCGAGTTCCAGGGGCAGAGAGTGGGCAATCAACATCGCCGAACAAACCACCGTCACCTGGGCGACCGTCAAATGCAGCTCCCCCGCCAGATTTGCAAAAACGACCACGGCACCATAGAGATTGGTAAGCATTGCCGTGGCCCACACCAACCCCATCGATCCGGGCAAGCCGATCAATCCCATGACCGGCTCGAGATACTCGCTGAGCAGGGTTATCATGCCCAGCTCTTCAAGAATCTTTGTCACAATAACCACGGGAATGGTGATTTTAAGCAGTTCCCAACTGGTTCTCAGCGCTTCCTCAAGCACTTCGCCGGCAACATGGAAGGTTTTTTCTTTCAAACGCTTGAACGATGGCAAGGGAACCTCGCTTAGAGTTTATGGCGCTTTAGCCATACTTATGGGGTGACACGCCAATCATTTTTTGAGACGAAAAAGCCTGCAATGCTCGCCGGATGAATCCAGGACGACCCGCCATGGGATCTGCTTTGACTTAAACCGCATGCCCCTGCAGCCATATGGCCTATGGGGATCATGGGTTATATAAAAAAAACAACATTTATAGCAGTTGGGTGCTGTGCTCTTCATCAATACTAGTGTTTTCTCTCAACAAAACATGCCACACAACAGAGGCGCGCGTCATTTCTGAAGAGCAAGGTACTTTGACGAAACAATTTTTTCAATCATGATCGGCAACATCACATCTGAGATGTGCTCTCTTCCACTACCGCACGCAGCAGGACCAGCGCCACACAGCCCGCTACGAATATGCCCCCTCCGGCCACGGCAATACCGGTGCCGACCGAGGTGATATCACCTATAACTCCGATAAGAAGGGGGATCAACCCACCTCCTGCCATAAAGGCCAGGGGGATACAGAAGGGCACCGCCGCACTGGATTGTCCCTCAACGGTGAACGAAGACAGAACAGCCAGTCCCGATGGAAAAAAACAGACGGCGATCATGGCCTGTAGAGTGATGAGTACAATCAAGGTTGTGCCGCTGCCCAGTCCGATACAAACAGTCAGCACACCAACGCTTAATAAGACCGAGGTCATGACCACACTATTGCCGAACCTGTCCCCCAGCCATCCACCGAGAAACGGGGTAAACAAAGAAAAACCACGAGTCGCCGCAACAATGTAGTTGGCTGTCCGTGTCGACATACCGTGATCACTGACCAGAAACAACGGCAGCATTGCAAACATGCCCAGGGTGGAACAGATGGCAAAGGAAAACAGAAAAACCAACAGCCAGAACCGGTAATTGCCAAAAAGCAGGAGCAAAAGACGGCGGCTGGGACTGACTCCCCTGCTCTTTAAAGGGTACCCGGAAAATCGGTACACGATACCGGTCAGCCCCAGCAATGCACCAACCACGAACAGGCAGCCCCGCCAGGACAGGTACAGTGAAGCGGCCTGCCACACAAGAGGCGCCATAATAAAGCCGAGGTTGGGCGCCAGTTCATGGATGGCTATGCCGCGGGCGAGGAAGCTTGTGGGGACACTTGCAAAGATGGTCCGCAATCCCGAGGGAAGGTAGAGCCCCGCCACAAGGCCGAGAACAAACACGCTCACACACAGTGAAATAAAAGAGGTGGACAGGGGAACAAGAAGAAGAACACCGCCCGCTCCGCAGGAGGAGAAGAAAATGGTGTTGGCGTGGTTGATCCTGGCGGAGACAAACCCCGACATGCTTACCGAAAGCATATACCCCATGGTTATAAAGAAAAAAAGAGAGCCCGACTGACTGTTATTGAGCTGGAACTCCTCTTTAATCAGAGGCAGCAGTGGAGAAAAGAGCACACGGGAGAGAAAATTGAGAAAAAAGAGGAAGGCAAGAAAGAAGATTCCACGAGCGGCCCTGCCGAGACCGTTCGGCATATTCCCGGCAGCATTACAAGGATCTTCCATAGCCGGGTCATTTCCTCATAAATTTTTTCGGATAATCAAAAAAGACCATTGTGCCACGTGCCCCTTCGAGGTCATTCCAACGTTCAATGGAGCAGTCAATGGCGATTATGCCGGAGGTGGGAATATTGTTCAGATGTTCCCTGCAAAGCCGTTCGGCCAGCTCGGTGATACCGTGGTTGTGGCCGACAAAAACAACGGTGTCATGGCTATCATCAATACGCCGCAGCACATCAATAATTCCACCTGCGGTGAAACAGTAGGCAGCATTGTCATAGCGGATCGCCTCGGTATCATAGCCTATGGCCCGAGCCATGAATTGTGCCGTCTTGCGCGCCCTTTTGGCCGGGCTGGCAACAACACGCTTTACTCCACGCGCCTTCTCGCCCAGGCGCTGCGCCAGCTTTTCCGCCATAAAGGGGGCATCGCGTTTGCCACGCCCGTTCAGTCCGCGATCGAAATCCGATGCAGCCCCATCACTCCAGCTCGACTTTGCATGTCTGATCAGCACCAATCGCTTCATCGCAGCTGCCCCCGATGTTCCACCTCTTTCCATAATCTGGTATAGGCCAGGGCGGCATTGGATGTTCTGCCGGCTCCCACCGGCATCCTGGTCACCCCCATTTTCTCCACCTCGGCCAGATATGGTATAACAGTATTCATGAACAGTGTATATTTCTGGTACTTGGACATTATCGACATATGCATGTTCTTGCGCCGTTCCACCATGGAAAAAAAGGCATGGACCTTGCTCTTATCCGCCCCGGTCTTCTTGAAAAGCTTCAGCAGCTGCTCCAGCGACAGGATGGAAAGGGTCGTCGGGATGATGGGGGTCAACACCATATCCGCGGCGGCAATGATATTCTCGGAGAGCAGGGTAAGATTGGGAGGGCTGTCAAGGATAATGAGATCATATTGTCCTTCCTGCGACTGCAGAACATCATGCAGATATTTCGA
Source organism: Desulfopila sp. (assembly GCA_046260685.1). Lineage (GTDB taxonomy): Bacteria > Desulfobacterota > Desulfobulbia > Desulfobulbales > Desulfocapsaceae > Desulfopila_A. The sequence continues at coordinate 16,207 of JBHEOR010000046.1, read as the reverse complement.
CGACGTCGCCTCCCGGTCAAGCATCACGTCCATGTTTCTGTGGGAGAAGTGGGCAGGCAGAAGATCGAGATCGTCAAAATCCGTGCCCCGTATATAGTTCTGCAGCTTGGCATTGAGCAATTTTTTACTGTTGAATTTCTTTTTCGGTCGTATCCTGAAATAGTAGGATGACGCCCCCTGCGGGTCAAGGTCGCAGAGCAGGGTTGCGTACCCCTGCCTGGCAGCCGTATAGGCCAGATTGACCGATGTTGCCGTCTTCCCCACACCACCCTTGCTGCAATACACCGCTATAATTTTCATGCTCGCCCCGTTTTCATACTCGTCCCATTCCGGTGTGCCGCGCCTTGACTACCTGATCAATCAATCGCTGCGTAGAATTTCTTTATATTTTTGGTCGCGCTGAACCCGGCAAAAACCTGTTCGAATTCCTGCCGCAAAGCAATGTGCTCTGCGCTCAAATGCGTAATAAGACCACCGATTGCAGCGGCGATGTTGACCGAGCGCTTGCTTTTTCCGGAAAGCATGTCGCGGTGTCGGGCCAGCATCTCCAGCTGCACGGCGATATCATTGAAATCCCCAAGGTTATTCTGGAGTTTTTTGAGTTGCTTGCGGAAATATTCAATATCATCGTCATCAAACAGCGAACGAAAAAACTCGAGCAGGTACCGAAGCTTTTTACCGTCAATCCGCAGCATGTGCAGCTGTTCATCGGGCGTTGAACTGTCTATACCACTGCCCTTCTCAACTATCTTCTTGAATCGCTTACGGATTCTCTTGACAGCAACGGGGCGGCACAGCTGCTCTGCCGCCGCCCAGTGCTCTTCCTGTTCCTCTCCCTGTTCTTTATCGGCGATAAACTCCTTCCAGCCTGCCATCAAATCGGCATAGCGCTGTGAACGCAGCCCTTCACGCATCTCTTCTAAACGCGAACGCCGCGCCGCCGTAAGATCGGCAAAAAATGCATTCAAACCATCATGGAGCAGCTCGGGCACCATGGCTTTGTATTGCTCACGGCTCAATAAATAGACATCAAGATCTCGAACCGGCCCGCTTATCCGCCCCAGCCATTTGAACTCCTGCTGGAAAAAAAGTATCCGCTCGGCGGGAAGATATTTTTTGAGCTGACTGACCAGGGATCGGGTGCGCCGCACCGCCACTCGAAAATCGTGCAAAAACTCAGAATCAATATCCTCCAGGACGCCGTTATAGTTGCGCTCCATACTTTCCATCAACTGCCGGCAGATTCGACAAAAAGCCTGACGAACGGTGCAATTCTGCTCCAGTTGGATGGCAAAGTTCGATGAATAATCAAATACCTGGCGCCCTATCGCTGATAAACCGCGGAGAAACATGGTCGCCTCGCCGGCCGCTTCCTGCAGGCCGGCCCGGCAAATACATCGTACAACCCTGGAAAAAGGATTTTCATACCCTTTAAGCTGCTCTACACGAAGCAGAGGCTCAAGATTTTGCGCACGGTCGTTGCCATAACCATTACCACAGGCAACCCCCTCTTCCAGAAATAGCCGGGCCACGGTCTTACCGTCCTTGTTGCGCAGGTCGTACTGTGTAGTGGTTCTCTTCAACAACACAATTTGACTCATCGCTCGAATATCGGCAATGGGGGCAATTGTTTGCCGCACCTCATCTTCATCGAGGTCCCAGGAGAAAAAATGGTGTGCCGCAACCCGTGGCTGCCCGGCAATCATACCATCATCAACGGTTGTAAGGAGCAGCTGATCACCGGAGTTTTTCAAAAGATAGCCCTTGTCGTAGAGCAACCAGTCAAAGGTATCATAAAACTGCTCATTGGTCTGGAGCACCCCGCTTTCATGAACCTGATACAGTTCACCGGCAAGCAGCAGCGCCTTCTCAAACTTGCCCCGGTCAGCAATAACGAAATTTTTATGGCGTACGTTTTTCATAGCACAATTCATCCAGAAACATTTTGACCAAACAGGGTGTGTACCAAACAACAGTTGGTTCCCTGCAAACTCCACCTCTGCATACAAAGCGGTGAGTGTATTCGATTACCCGCAACCATCAGCTTCTATAATCGGCGTTTATTTTGACATAGTCCATGGAAAAATCGCAGGTATAGACCTCTTCACAATCACTCCCTTTCTTCATATCCACGGTGACGCAAATCTGCCTTTTTTTCAGCACATTTTCCGCCCTGCTCTCGGCGTCCTTGCCCACTGCCAGGCCATTTTTGACAATCTGCACGTCATCGAAGTAGATATCCACCACCTCGGGAGTAAACTTCACCCCGCTCCGCCCCATGGCGGCAAAGATTCTGCCCCAGTTGGCATCCTCGCCAAAAAAGGCCGTCTTTACCAGGCTGGAGTTGGCTATGGTCCGACCCACCTGAATGGCCTCTTCTCTCTCCCCGGCACCACTCACTCGAATGGTGATTATTTTGGTCGCACCCTCACCATCGCCCACGATCATCAGGGCCAGTTCCTCCAGTATATCCTCGAGACAGTTGGCAAAGGCAACATACTCTTCACTGTCAAACTCTTCAATCCAGGGGTTTTCAGCCCTGCCGTTGGCCATGATAAGCACCATGTCGTTGGTGGAAGTGTCGCCATCGACGGTGATCCGGTTAAAGGTGCTCTCCACGCCGTTTTTCAGCGCCTCATTGAGCTCGACAAACCCTATTCGGGCATCGGTAAGCACAAAGGCAAGCATGGTTGCCATATTGGGCATGATCATTCCGGAGCCCTTTGCCATGGCCATAAACTTGACCTCTTTTTCACCAATGTTGACAGTTCGCTGCACACTCTTTCTATGCGTATCCGTGGTGAGAATGGCCTCGGCGACATCGTCGAAGTTGTCCGGTGAGAGGTTTTCAATCAACCGCGGCATGGCTTTCTCAAACACCTCGGGCTCAAGCTGCTCGCCAATGACGCCGGTGGAAGACAACTGCACCATCTGTTCGTTGATGCCCAATTTTTCCGCAACCATTCTGCTTATCACCCGGCATGCCTCCATTCCCTGCTCGCCGGTGCATGCATTGGCACAGCCGCTGTTGACCAGGATGGCCTGCGATCTTCCGTGCTTCAAGCGCTTTTTATCCAGCACAAGGGGTGCTGCTATCACCTGGTTTTTAGTAAAAACGGCCGCGGTAACCACCGGTTCATCGGCATAGATCAGACCAAGATCGAGCCGGTCCGCATACTTGATTCCTGCAGCCACCGCCGAGGTGGAAAATCCTTTAATCTTCATAGCATCCTGTTCGATGTAATGGGTTACGAAAAAATCTCAATCCTGCACTTCGAATGTGAGAAAAAAGCCCTCAGTGATGTGATATCCGCATGTTGTGCATGCTCCGGTACAATTCTGCAATCACTCTCTTGATGAAGACCTGTTCTCATATTCCTGGTGCAGGATTTGGGTGATATTCAAATTGTCCCAATGCCCCAATGTCCCAATGTTCCAAGCGTACCATTTTTTTCCTGTAATTTTCCAGCAATAAATAAATGTTATGGGGAAAAATCATGGCAGGTCCCGGGTCGGGGAGCTGCGCTTTGGCGAACTCACCGAAATAATTTGCCATGAGTATAAAAACACACTATCATGGCGGTACAATCAACGCCAAGGGCTGCCGTCATTCACCCTCGTATTCATTGATCCTCCATTCATCCTTTTTTGGCAACGCATGGACCCACAAAGCCATCACTGGAGCTATCATGTTATCACCACCGTTATTCTCATAGCGGATTTCACCATTCGCATTGGCTTTTCCACCCGCGCTATCCTGAAAAAGCGTCCCTACGGGGTCACCATCGCCTGGCTTATTGTCATTTTGCTTATTCCATTCGTCGGCGCCGTCATCTATATCCTCTTTGGAGAAAACAGAATTTCGGAAAAACGGGCCGAGCGGGCCCAGAAGTCGCTGAAGCATTATCAGTCCTGGCTTGAATCCCTGCACGACCGCGCTCCCGTCGACTGGAGCACCATTGATCCCGAATGCCGGCCGCTGAATCGTCAGGCCGGCAAACTCATCGGTATTCCCGCCATGGCCGGCAATAGTCTGGAGCTCATCACCTCGCCGGAAGCCATCATGCAATCCATTCTTGCCGATATCGAGCAGGCCCGGTCGACATGCCACTTACAGTTTTATATATGGCATGATGGCGGCCTGGCCGACGATGTCGTCAATGCCCTTATCCGCGCCGCCCGACGGGGCGTAACCTGCCGGGTTCTCCTTGACTCCATCGGCAGCAGGGAGTTCCTCAAAGGCGACCATGCCTCGCTGTTGCGCACTTCCGGAGTGAAGGTTATAGAGTCACTGCCGGCCGGTCTCATAAAAGCCTTTTTTGCCAGAATCGATATTCGCAACCACAGAAAGCTCGTTGTCATAGATGGCGCTATTGCCTACACCGGCAGCCAGAATATGGTGGATCCCGGGTTTTTCAAGCAATCCGAAGGTGTCGGGAAGTGGATTGATATGATGGTGCGCGTCCGCGGACCGGTGGTGGAGAGTCTTGCCGGAACGTTTATCAATGACTGGTTTCTGGAAACCGATACCAACCAGGTACGTATCCGCTCCCTCAATGAGGACATCGCCTCCGTCCGTCAACTGGCCGATATTTATCCCGGTACAACGGCGGGAGATGTGGCGATTCAGCTGGTCCCCTCGGGACCGGGGCTGGTTCCGGATGCCATCCATAAACTGCTGCTCACCACCATCTATGCCGCTCGCCGCGAATTAATATTGACAACGCCCTACTTCGTCCCCGACGACCCTCTGCTCACCGCCCTGAAATCGGCCGCTGAAAGCGGTGTCGATGTTCGCATTATTGTTCCGCAGAAAAACGACTCCAAGCTTGTCCAGTTTGCCAGCCAGGCCCATTTTGAAGATCTTCTCAAGGCCGGTGTCCACATTTTTCTCTTCAACGACGGCTTGCTCCATTCCAAAACCATCACCGTGGACGGCAACTTCTCTCTTTTCGGTTCCGTCAACCTGGATATGCGCAGTTTCTGGCTCAACTTTGAAGCCACGCTGTTCATCTACAACCGCGCCTTCACCGCCCAACTGCGCCAAAAGCAGAAACTCTATGAACAGGGCTCCAGGCATTTATCGCTCAATGACCTGAGCGCCAGACCACTCATCCAAAAGTTTAAAGAAAACGTCGCACTCCTCATAGGACCGCTGTTATAAATGGACATTCTTCTCCTCTCCGATATCCACGGCAACTTTGCAGCGCTGCAGGGTATCGAAAAACATTTTGACCGGTACGATTTTGACCACATTGTCAACTGCGGTGATTGCCTTGTCTACGCACCCTTTCCCAATGCAACGCTTTCATGGCTGCAACGCAACAAGGTCCACTCCATCGTCGGCAACACCGACAAAAAGGTGCTCAGGCTGCTGCGCGGCAAAGATTTCAAGAAACCATCCACACCGGACAAACGTGTCATGTATACCTGGACGGCCAGCCGGCTCTCACATGACAACGCCGTATATCTCAGCACCATGCCCAAAAAGCTGCTGCTGTCACTTTCACCGGACACCAACGGTACCTCCACCACAACGCTGGGCATATTCCATGGCAGTCCGGCCAAAAACCATGAGTCCCTTTTCAACACCACCGTGGATTCCAGGTTTAACGCGCTAGCCCCAAAGACGCAGGCCGACATCATTGTATGCGGCCACTCCCATGACCCCTTTCATAAAACCATTGCCGGCAAGCACTTCATCAATCCCGGCAGTGCGGGAAGGATGTTCGATGGCAATCCGACCGTCTCCTGCGCCACGCTTCACTTCGATGAAAACGGTATGGAGGTGTGCCACCACCGCATCTCCTACGACATCGAAGCGACTATAAAGGCCATCCACGACGCCTCCCTGCCGGCCATCTACGGCGATATGTACAGAAGAGGGAGAAAAACACATTAACAATTTACCATAAACATACCCCGTCCCCGAGGACATAACCCGCGTAAGAAGGAGAACGCCATGGCAGCAGAGGATAAATCCAATAACACCAAGCGAGAAATCAAGCTCCTGGAAAAAACGGCATTGAAGAATATGGCCAAAAAAGAAGGGAAGGAGAAGACGGCGGTCTATGTGAAGGACTGGCATCTCCACTACGAAGCGGAGTTGAAAAAGCTGCAGATCGAACTGATGAAAATGCAGACCCATATGCAAAAGAGCGGCGATCGGATCGTCGCTCTTTTTGAAGGCAGAGATGCCGCCGGCAAGGGTGGTACCATCAAGCGTCTTGTCGAGCACCTCAACCCCCGTCATGCCAGAGTCGTTGCACTTACCAAGCCCAACGAAACGCAAACCACACAATGGTACTTCCAGCGCTATATCTCCTATCTGCCGGCCGCCGGTGAGATCGTCTTTTTCGACCGCAGCTGGTACAACCGCGCCATGGTCGAACCCGTCATGGGCTTTTGTTCGGATGAGCAGAACAAACGCTTTCTCAAGGATGTCCCCATGCTCGAGGAGCTGCTGGTCAAGGATGGTATTACGCTGTTCAAGTTCTACTTTTCCGTTTCCAAGGAGGAACAGCAGCGCCGTTTCGAGTCGAGAAAAACGGACCCCCTGAAACACTTCAAACTCTCCCCGGTGGATAACCTGGCGCAGAAATACTGGGACCAGTACTCCATCAGAAAATTCCAGATGCTTTCCGAAACCAACAGAACGGTGGCACCCTGGACCATCGTCCGGTCCGACAACAAAAAATTTGCCCGGCTCAACTGCATGAAGCATCTCCTCTCTACAATGGAATATGCCAAAAAACTCCCCGCCAAAGAACTGCAGCCGGATCCCGAACTCATCGTCTCAGGCATTGATGAACTCAAACATATGGAGGAGAATCTAATGCAGCCCTCCAACCTGTATGGCTAGAAGGCGGTCCTGGAGGACCACTACATCGGTCGGCCGTGGCATTTTTTGTATTTCTTGCCGGAACCGCAGGGACAGGGATCATTGCGCCCCACCTTCTCTCCCTCGCGTTTGACGGTCTGAGAGGGGTTTTTGTTTTCTTCGCCGGCGGCACCCTTGCTGAGCTGCACCTGCCGTTCCTGCTTCCTGCGGCGCTCCTCTTCAAATTTTTCGACATCGTCTTCCTTGACGACGCGAACACGCATCAAGGTTGAAATTGTCTGGATTTTGACCGTTTCAATCATGGTGTGAAACAGCTTGAACCCTTCCTTTTTGTATTCATCCAGAGGATTTTTCTGGCCATAGCCGCGCAGACCGATACCTTCTTTGAGGTGGTCCATGGAGAGCAGGTGGTCCTTCCAGTGATTATCAACCATCTGCAGCAGAACAACCCGCTCGAGATGGCGCTGGGCCTCCTCACCGTTATTGGCGATCTGTGAAGCATAGGCCTGGTCGACGAGTTGTTCGATCTTTTCACGAAAGGACGCTTCATCGAGATCCTTTTTGTCTTCCTCGGACCAGTTTGGCTGGATATGAAAGTATTCGGCCATACGTTCTTCAAAGCCTTCCCAGCTCCAGTCTTCCGAGGACACCTTATCCTGGGTAAACTCATCGATTATATCATCGATGAGATCATTGCGCATATCCTTGAGGACACCGCTGACATCTTCGCTGCCAAGCACCTCGCGGCGCTGCTGGTAGATGACCTCACGCTGCTTGTTCATGACATCGTCGTATTCAAGCAGATGTTTACGAATATCAAAGTTATGCCCCTCTACCTTCTTCTGAGCATTTTCAATGGCCTTGGAAATCATGGAGTGCTCAATGGGCTCGCCCTCTTCCATGCCCAGCTTGTTCATAATACCTGATATGCGGTCCGAACCGAAAATACGCAGCAAATCATCCTCAAGGGAAAGAAAGAACCGTGAGGAACCGGGATCGCCCTGCCGGCCCGATCGACCACGGAGCTGGTTGTCGATTCGTCGTGATTCATGGCGCGATGTCCCCAGGATATGCAAACCTCCAACATCGACGACACCTTCGCCCAGCTTGATGTCGGTACCACGACCGGCCATATTGGTGGCGATTGTCACCTTGCCCTTCTGCCCGGCATTGGCAATAATTTCAGCCTCGCGTTCATGGTGCTTGGCATTGAGTACCTCGTGCGGAATCCCCTTCTTTTTCAACATAGTGGCGATCTTTTCCGAGACGTCGATGGATATGGTACCGACCAGGACCGGCTGTCCAGCCGTATGCTTTTCCGTTATTTCCTTGACAATGGCGGCATATTTGGCATCAATATTCTTATAGATAACATCGGCATAGTCGATCCTGATCATCGGCATGTTGGTGGGCATGATAACCACATCGAGATCATAGATTTTTTTAAACTCCGGTGCCTCGGTATCGGCAGTACCCGTCATACCGGCCAGCTTGTCATACATCCTGAAATAATTCTGGAAGGTGATGGAGGCATAGGTCTGATTTTCCCGCTCAACGGTGACCTTTTCCTTGGCCTCGAGAGCCTGGTGAAGCCCATCGCTGTAGCGCCGCCCCTCCATGGTCCGCCCGGTGAATTCGTCGACGATCACAACCTGACCATCCTTGACGATGTAGTCGACATCATTCTGAAAGACAACATGGGCCTTGAGCCCCTGGTTGAGATGATGGAGTTGCTCTATGGAACCCGGGTCGTAGAGATTGTCGACCCCAAGCAGTTTCTCGCCCAGAGCGACGCCTTCTTCGGTCAGAGCGACCTGGCGCGCCTTTTCATCGAGGGTGTAATGCTCGTCCTTTTTAAAATGCTTAATTATCTTATCCACCACTGTATACATCTCCGTCGAGACGTCGGCGGGACCGGAAATGATGAGCGGCGTTCGCGCCTCATCGATAAGAATGGAGTCCACCTCGTCCACGATGGCAAAATTGAAATCACGCTGGCAGAACTCACTCATCTCAAACTTCATATTATCGCGCAGATAATCAAAGCCAAACTCGTTGTTGGTGCCATAGGTCACATCGGCGAGATACGCCTGACGCCGTTCGGCATCCTCCATTCCGTGCACTATCTTGCCGACCTCGAGACCGAGAAAATTATAGACCTGGCCCATCCAGTCAGCATCTCGAGCCGCGAGATAATCGTTGACGGTGACAATATGTACGCCCTTGCCGCTCATGGCATTGAGGTAGACCGCCAGGGTTGAGGTGAGCGTCTTGCCCTCACCTGTCTTCATTTCGGCGATCCTGCCCTGGTGCAGAATGATACCGCCAATCAGCTGAACATCGAAGTGACGCTCGCCCAGTACTCGCCAGGCCGCCTCGCGCATGGTGGCAAAAGCTTCAGGCAGCAGATCATCCAGCGACTCTCCGTTGGTATGGCGCTCCTTGAACTCGATTGTTCTAGCGGCCAGGGCGGTGTCATCGAGCCCCTTCACCGAGTCCTCGAGACCGTTGATCGTATCAACGGTGGACTGCAGCCTTTTCAATTCCCGCTCATTTTTACTGCCAAACATCTTTGTCAGAACTTTCCCAATCATATCATTTAGTTTTGTATTAATTGTGTAAAATTATCGATCACCCCGGCGCAGAGAGTACCCGCTTCTTGCCGTGTATATTTCAGCTCTTTTGCCGGTCATACATCAACGCTTCCTCGTCACAGTCGGGGAACATATGGCAATTGATACAATCACTCCAGATCTTATGCGGCAATTCACGTTTGTCTATATCATGAAAGCCCTGTTTATGAAAAAAACCCGGCTGGTAGGTCAAAGTAAACACCTTTGCTATACCAAGCATATCGGCCTCCACCAGACATTGCCGGACCAGCTCCGCACCTATTCGTTGGCCACGGTTGCCCTCCCGAACGGCCAGTGATCTGATTTCAGCAAGATTTTCCCAGGTTATATGCAGTGCACATACCCCTATGATGGAATCGTCCCGATGGACATGAACGACAAAATCACGCAGCCGATCATAGAGTGAACTCAGTGAACAGGGCAACAGAAGCCCCTGCCTGGCATAATAGTTGATGAGAGAATGGATTTCCTTGACATCACCCATCCGTGCATATCGTATCATATTCACTATTGGAGAAATTGCTTTGGCGCAGAAAGATTTTTTCACGTGCCGTGATCAGGGCCGGCGTTTTTTTTGTTCAGAGAGATCGACTATCTGCCGGCTCCCGTCGTTGCCGGCGACGGGATCGATCAGGGATGGGGTCAGCAACGATTGACCGGCCCACACACCAAGGAGAAACATCCATAAAAAAATGCAGAAACACACCACCCCAATACCGCCGATTGCCTTGCGGGTGAGCTCAAACTTGTATTTTTTTATCTGCTTTTTCCTTGTCGCGGCCATGTCTGTACCCTGGGATGCCACTCGGCCCACCTGCCGACTACATCTTCTCCGGCGCGGACAACCCCACGTATTGCAGGCCATTGGCAAACACAATACGCAGCGCCGACATAAGGGCGAGCCTGGCCTGCGAAAGGGCAATATCGTCTGAAACTACTTTATGTTTGTTATAATAGCTATGAAATTGTCCGGCAAGTTCAATCAGGTAAAAAATCACCCTGTGCGGTGCCAGATCGAGTGCCGCATTTTCAATCATACCCGGAAAGGCGGCCATGCTCTTGAGCAGCACCAGATCCTCCGGCTCGTGCAGCAGGGTGTGGTCGATTTCCTCAAAAGGCACCGGGGTGATACCCTTGTCAATGGCCTGTTTCATAATGGAACAGAGCCTGGCATGGCCGTACTGGACATAATAGACCGGATTCTCCTGGCTCTCCTGCGTGGCAAGCCCCAAATCGAACTCCAGCTGGCTGTCCGCCTTGCGCATCATGAAAAAGAACCGGGCAACATCGACTCCGACCATGTCAAGCAGCTCGTCAACGGTGACAAAGGTCGCCTTCCTGGTCGACATTTTGACCTGTTTCCCATCCCGGGTCAAGGTCACAAACTGGTGCAGCAGTACCTGAACCTTGGATTCATCATAGCCCAGGGCCGTAACACCTGCCAGCACATCGGGCACGGTGGCGATATGATCGGCCCCGAAGATATCAATGAGCCAGTCAAAACCGCGCCTGAACTTTTCCCTGTGGTAGGCGATATCGGGAAGCCTGTAGGTCGGTTCACCGCTGCTTTTGATAATAACCCGATCCTTTTCATGGCCGAATTCCGTGGTCTTCAACCAGGTAGCATCATCCTGTTCGTAGACCAGCCCTTTTTCCCTGAGCTCGGCGACCACCGAATCGATGTGACCATCTCGGTACAGCGATTGCTCGTTGTAGTAATTATCAAAAACTATCCCCATACGCTGCAGCGTAGCGCAAATATCTTCAAAGATAACCTGTTCCGCCTTTTCCTTGAAGGGAGTAACATCTTCATGATTTTTGAGTTTGTCTCCCTTTTCAGCGATGAGGGCGGCACCAATATCCCGGATATACTCTCCCTGATAGCCGTCTTCGGGAAAGCTCGACTGCAGCCCAAGCTCTTCCAGATATCGCGCCCTGGTCGACTCTCCAAGTACGCGCATCTGCCGCCCGGCATCGTTATAGTAATATTCACGGTAGACCGCATGGCCGGTTTTCTCCAGCAGCCTGGCAACGGCATCTCCCAGAATAGCCTGGCGCCCGTGGCCGATGTTCAAGGGACCGGTGGGATTGGCACTGACAAATTCCACCATAACCCGTTTCCCCTCACCAATGGAAGAGGTACCAAAATCGCTGCCTTGAGCCATGACCGTGCCGATAACCCCATGCCATATCTGTTCCTTGACATAAATATTGACAAAACCCGGACCAGCTATTTCCACACCTGCGACATAGAACCGGTCTTCTTCCAGATACGCCTGGATATGGACTGCAAGCTCACGGGGATTGCGTTTCTCCACACCCGCCAGAACCATGGCCATATTGGTGGAAAAATCCCCCTGCCCCTCACGTTTCGGTACTTCCAGCGTATATTTGCCGGCCCCGGCCGCACTCCACTTCCCTTCGGCCACGCCGCGGGAAAAACAGCCATCAATTAGCTCTTTAAGTTGTGATCGAATCATGTATTTGCCAACGAGTTACGTGTATTGTGTTTATTGTTAGAGTGTTACTGTTTTTACCATCAGGACTCAGCCCGAATTTTAACAGGATGAGGAGTGTGTGACACGACGGACTCCCGGATTGATCAGCTGAGGTGTGGTGGTCATCGGAATTTCTTATTGTGTTGCGCTTGTCTGATACTGCCTGTCATTATTATTTCCTATCATACAGAGCACCTCATAGCTGATGGTGTCAATATGCGCCGCAATCTCATCGGCAGTGATGCGCTCTCGCCCCTGCCGGCCGAGGAGAACAGCCTCATCACCCGTGGCGACACCGTCAATATCGGTAACATCAACCATGCAGAGATTCATGCAGACTCTGCCCCTGACGGGGGCTCGCCGGCCGCCTATGAGCACTTCACCGCAGTTGGACAGCCGGCGGGAAAACCCATCTTCATACCCCACCGGCAGCACTGCCAGTCTGGTCTTTCGTGGAGTCACAAAGGTGTGGCCATAACTCACCCCGGAACCTGCGGGAACATCCTTTACCGCTACAACACGGGTGGAAAAACGCATAACCGGATGCAGTCCATCATCTGCTACACCATCTCTGCCTTCAGGATAATAACCATACAGCGATATGCCACAGCGTACCATATCGCATCTGCCGGGGGGAAAATAAAGCGTTCCTCCGGAATTTGCGATATGGTGTATGGGATTGGAAAGCAGCGATGCCTGTTTCTGAAATTTTTTGAATTTTTCATAGCATTGACGGGTTGACGCTGAACTGCGATCATCGGCGCAGGGGAAATGGCTTGCCATACCGCCCACAATAACCCGGGGAAGCGTATCAATGACCTTCAGCAACCCGTCTATCTCATCCAGCCGGACACCAAGCCGGTTCATACCGGTATCAACCTTGACATGGACACAAATATCTTTGCCAGCCTGCTGTGCCGCGCGTGACAGCGCCTTGACCCCTTCCACATCATATACCACGGGGGTAATATCAAATTCAGCAAAGGCGCCGGCGTCGGCGGGATCAAAACCTACCATGGAAAATATCGCGCCGCCGACTCCTTTCTGCCGAAGCTTCACCGCCTCGGGCAGTTCCGCCACACCAAAGTGGGTGCAGCCGGCCTTCTCCAACGCCTTTGAGCATTCCACCATGCCGTGGCCGTAGCCGTCGGCCTTGACCATGGCCAGAAAAATCGCGCCCCCGGCAGTGTCGCACAAAAAGCGATAATTATGACACAGCTCATCGAGATCGATGGTTACCCTGTTCAAGGAAGCCGGCTGTTTCATCCATTTTCTCCATACGCAGCCCCATGCTTTCTTTTCCAGGCGCGCCAGCCCAACCTGCTCGACAGGATAAGCGACCAGCCGACGCTGGTATACAGGCCGCCGATGAGCACAGGTGATAAAGAAGATTTACGCAAAACAACGCCACACAGCATCATAAACACAACCAGCGCCCAGGTCTGCACGGAATACACTCCACCAAGACAGTGGTTATCATCAAAATGCAGTATCCGGTCAATACTCTTTTGTGCTGATCTATCAAGCAAAAGTACCGACTTCAAAGAGCCGATGGCAATCGCCGGCAGAATATACCACCCTTTTCCCTGATCGACAAGCCATAGACTGCCGCGGCACAAAAGTCCACCGCCGACGATTGTCCATAGCAAAGCCGCCGACAACAAATGGGTCGTTTGTTTGGCCGCCGGCTTTAAATGTCGTAACGGGCCCTGCACGGCGTCTCCCTCCTCGACCGGTTTTTCATTTTGAGCAGCCCCAGGATCCGCTCAATGATAGCACCGACTCCCTACAAAGTTCGGCTCGAAGCACTCAAGGGCCGGGAGTCTGTCGTGTTGTTTGCATGGGTATCTGCAGCCCGGACGGCTGCAGCTAAGCCCCCAGGGACGGGTTCATGGCGTCCCATGCAAACAACACGACAGACTCCCGGGTCGCTCAACTGCGTTTCAATAGTAATCAGGAAAATACAATCACAAAATTGAAGTGTAAAAATGACATGGATTACGCCTCAATATGTGAACGAATTTTTAAGCGGACTCTTAAACGCGATAAGCCCATCTCCAGGAGGAGATGGGCTTATCAAGCACGATGCTTACCGATTGTTTTTACATTTCGGTAACAGTAATAGCCTCGTCACTGCAAACCTCAACACAGGTTTCACAGCCCAGACATTCTTCAGCTTCAACGGGCTCGGACTTGCCGTCTTCCATCTCGAATACCTGAGCAGGGCATGCTGCCACACATTCTTCACATCCAGTACATTTTTCTTTGTCTACGACTACTTCAAACATAATTACACCTCCAGAATAGAGTTAAAAAAAGGTATTGCTCAATAGCTTGAAAACTTTTTTTCCAATTTCAAAACCAGACACGTTGGTTAAAAGTCATAATGTACAGTGCCTCTTGGAGAGCCACCAAACAGTATACATTCTAGTATACGTTCTTCTATTAATTAAGGCTCAAATTTTTGTCAAGAGAATTATTTAATGGGTAATACGGCCCCGCACGCCAGACCACCTGCCATCCTTTTTTGCAGGGGGTATGGCCCAAAAACCCCAGGAATTTTTCTCAAACAAGAAATTCTACTGATAAACATCATCTTTCCTTATTTTTGAGCGGACCCTTAGTGTACCTGCTTGCAGGGTACCGGTGATTCCAGTAGGGGCACGGTGCGCCGTGCCCTACCGATCGCGGGGAGCCCTGTGGTGCCCTGTGAGCAGTTACATTTCATTAGCGATTGCCAAACCCCGTGACAGTGACTACCCTGAACGTCATATTACAACGGTTCCATAATACCAACAACAATTTCCCGGACAATCATGGCAAAGAAAACAAAAACGAGTACAAAGCAACTGATAGCGGAAAAGAAAGAACTGGCAATGATCGAAGGTATCCTGGAGGGCAGCCCGGATGCAGTGGGTGTGGTGGTGGTCCGCCTTGACTGCGGCTGCCGTAAAATGGCTGCAGTGGGCAACGATGGTGAACCCGCCTCAAAGGTTATCATCTATCGCGACGGGGCGGAATCAATATGTGAAAACTGCAAAAATGACGGCGGCGCCTTTATGCGTGTCACCGAATCATTCATCCACTGGGTTGACCCGGAACCGGACGACCAGCAGAAAGAAAACATCAATGCCAAGGTCCTGGGCACTCAACAGCATTGAAGGTGCCTTAAAGCCCTAGGGCTTTTCCAGCGGCCTGTGCAGCTGTTTTTTACGCCGCCGGCAAAACCCTATAAAACCGGCTGCCCACTCCGGCGTGCCGCCGGCGTGGACATGAGTATACAGCGCAAGGACATTGTTATAACACAAGCCGTCCCGGCCTCCCATAAAGCCTTTGCCCCGGGTCATACGAAAGGCAAGATCCTCCTTTCTGCCCTGCCATTCAAGAACCGTTGAATATCGGAATTCATGCCCCTTTATTCGTGTCGTCCTAGCGTAACAGGGATTTTTCAGCTCCACCTCGAATATGGAATAGCCATGGGCCTGGGGTTTTTTCGACATACCAAATCGAACAGGGAAGACACCGGCAAGCGCATGTTCCTGGTCATCAAGAACGATTGATTGCCCCAGATAGATCAGCCCCCCGCATTCGGCATACATGGGCAGCCCGTCTCGAGCCGCCCTCCGCACCGACCGGCGGAAACTGCTGTTGGCGGCAAGTTCTTTGGCACTTGTCTCGGGAAAGCCGCCGCCGATATACAGCCCGTCAAGCAGGGGCAGGGCTTCATCCTGCAAAGCATTGACACCGACAAGCTCGGCCCCTTCCCTCTGCAGTGCTTCGAGGTTTTCAGCATAATAAAACTGAAAGGCCGCATCCTGTATCACACCGACCCGTAACCGCTCATCACCGTCACCGAAGATCTTCGTATCTGCCGTGGATGGGGTTTTTCTCTGGTCACCGCCCGTCTTCGCTCCGTTGCCATGCTGGGCCGGCAGTGTCGCCATACTTCTTTCTATGCCATTGACATCAACGGAATCTTTAAAAATGTCGGCAAGATAAGAGATTGCCCCATCACTGCCAGAATACTCCTGGTGCGGCACCATGCCAAGATGACGCATGGGAAAGATATCCCTTTTCATCCGCGGAATAACGCCAAGGACCGGAATACCGGTCACCTTGGTAACGGCCTCGGTGATTATCCGTTGCTGCCGCTCGGTGGCGACATGATTCAAAATCACTCCGCAAATCCTCACCCGACGATCCAGCGCCTGGCAGCCAAGCACCATGGCGGCAAT
>JBHEOR010000045.1:2930-20319 GCA_046260685.1 Desulfopila sp. | reverse complement strand
TTTGGGACTTTGAAGCATTCGTGTGCTCTACGAGAAGGCTCAAATGGGACAAGATGGGGTGCTCCTGTAGAGTTACAAAATTATTTGCTCTTTGTAACGGCTGGCTGCAGGGTGCAGCATTCCGATATCAGATAATCGGTCAGCTCCTGTATTGCCGTCATCTGCGGTTCGCAATACAGGGTACGGCTTTCCCTTCGCTGGGTGACCAGACCAACCTGTACCAGCCGGTTGATATGATGTGAAAGGGTGGATCCGGGAATATCCAGCTCCCTGCCGATCTCCCCCACAGGAAGACCGCCCGTCCCGGCCCTGACCAACAGTCTGAAAATGGAAAGCCTGGTGGTATTGCCCAGCTCCGCACATCGTTTTGCTGCCCTGTCGATGTTCATCTCCGCCTCTCCCTGGTATTTGCACTTACAAATATTATAAAGAAGAGATATGAAATGTCAACGGTTTTTCTAGAATAATAGAAATAAAGAAATGAAAGCCTGGCAGTAGCGGTCGTTCATCAGAGCAACGCGGCCGAGCAGCCTGGCATCAGTGAAATGCTGGTGTTGCTTTTAGTTATAATATGTTATATAAATACTCATGAGTGAAATCGTTTGGCACAATCGGGCTCGCAAGCAGATGAAGAAAATTCCCAGTCAGTACAGGGAGGCAATTTTTAACGATGTGGATTTGTTGGCAACCTTTCCACAAGCCCCATCCCTGGATGTAAAAGAATTGAAAAATCATCGCTATGACTACCGATTAAGGGTTGGTCGTTATCGAGTCATGTTCGATTTTGATGACGGGATAAAAATCGTTGAGATTCAAGAGGTAAAGAAAAGAGATGAGCGCACATACTGATCCTCAAATTATTATCCAAAACGGCAAACCAGCATTCGCAGTTATCCCCTGGGGTGAATATCAAGAATTAATCCATAATCAGGCGGACCACAGTGAACCTGATGTCTGGTTTCCCAATGAAGTTGTTAAGGCCAATGTTAGAGGAGAGACTCTCGTTAAGGCTTGGAGGGAATACTCCAAATTAACCCAACAAGAATTGGCCGAAAAAGCTGGTATGAAGCAATCTTCCTTGGCTCGCCTTGAAAGCGGGAGCACAAAGCCTAGAAAATCTACTCTAAAGAAAATAGCAAAAGCCCTAGAAATCGAACTGGAACAACTTTTGAATTAAGAACTGGCATATCAAGACTAATGTGTCCCGTCCGTTCGCGGCCCCTCACGGCTACAACATATCGCGGCCGGTCGCCGCGCTGGACGACGGCCGGCTGGATCTGATCATTTACCGGGCCGCTTCTCTGGTGAAAATGGTTGCTACGCTGCCCCGATTCATCCTCGACCACCTCCTGGGTGATCCGGTTTTCGATCCGTCTCGGTGCAGCATCGGATTCCATCCGCTTCATTCAGGATTGGCGATCTCCGTTTATCTGGGCATGGCGGACGTCCCCGCGACCCGGTTGATCGGCGTCGGGTTGTTGATCCACATGGGACTGGACGGGCTAAATTGCATCGGCATTCCATAAGGGCCCCGGATAAAGGAAAAGAACAAAATGACCCTACCCAATGATCGAAACCGCCCCCTGATCGGCGTCGGCGTCATCGTCATGCGAAAAAACAGGGTGCTGCTGGGCAGACGCCGAAACGCCCACGGAGCCGGGACCTGGCAGTTTCCGGGCGGCCACCTGGAATTTAACGAATCCATTGAGGACTGCGCCTGGCGTGAAGTGCTTGAGGAGACGGGCCTGCGCATCCAAAACCTTCGGCGCGGCCCCTATACCAACGACGTCTTCCCGGGGGACGGCAAACACTACGTGACCCTCTATGTGCTGGCCGACTGCGGCAGCGGCGATCCGACACTTATGGAACCGGACAAGTGCGACCGGTGGGGCTGGTTTTCGTGGGACGACCTGCCGAGGCCGCGATTTATTCCTTTGGCGAATCTGCTGGCGCGGGGGTTCGATCCTTTCGCGGAACGAGACCGGGTGTCGACACCGCCGAAAGTCGCCAATATTTTTTTGGAAATCCCGGAAGCGCTGTCTGAAGAGACCTTTGAAGATATCTTGAAATCAGGCCGTTTCCGGCTCGAGCGAATCGTCTCGAAGGGGCACGCATCCCCCGAAGGGTTCTGGTACGATCAGGAGCACCACGAATGGGTGATGGTGCTGAAGGGCAAGGCGGGCTTATTGATGGAGGGGGTCGAGGGTGTTGTCCGGCTGGAGGCGGGGGATTATCTAACCATCCCCGCCGGCGCCAAACACCGGGTGGAATGGACGGATCCGGAGGGGACGACGGTTTGGTTGGCGATTCATTATTGACTAATCCACGATTTTTCGCGCTGCCGGGCCGGTTTTTCGGTGATAAAGGGCACGGTGATAAAGGGGACAGCGGTGATAAAGGGGACAGAATTATATTTTTCTTGCTTTTGTGTTGCTTTTGCGTTAATGTTGATGTATGCCACGTCAAGCAAGAGTAATTTTACCAAACACGCCGCACCATATTATGCAGCGAGGACATAACCGCCAGGTTGTGTTTGACTCTGCTGCCGACTTTGAATATTACCGTGAAAATCTGATTCTCTTTAAAAAGGAGTTCGGCTGCAAGGTCTATTCTTACTGTCTGATGACCAACCATGTTCATTTGATCGTGAATCCCGGAGACACCCCTGAATCATTGTCTCTTTTCATGAAACGTGTGGCAGGCCGCCAAACCAGATATGCCAACAAGCTTGAGAAACGTTCCGGCAGTCTGTGGGAGGGAAGGTATAAATCAAGCATTGTTTCGAGTAAAGAGTATCTGCTTTCCTGCTCTCGTTATGTTGAGCTTAATCCTGTTCGGGCAGGTAGAGTTGATAATCCATCTGCATACACGTGGTCAAGCTTTGCCAAGAAAACTACGGGAAGACCTGACCCGGTCGTTGACTATGATCGTGTGTATACGGCACTTGGCGTCAATGCAGCAGAGCGGCGGAAGATGTATGCGGAATATGTCTGTCAAACGATATCCGAAGAAGAGCTGAAACTGATCCGTGATGCCATTCAGCGCAATCAGGTCACCGGCGGCAACCGCTTCAGGGAGCAGTTGGAAAAGAAACTCAAGATTCGTTTGTCAGATCGAGGCCCGGGAAGGCCGAAAAAGTCAATAAAATAGTTCTGTTTCGTTGTTTCTGTTCTTTTTATCAAGGACAACATAATTGGCGCTGTTTATTCTGATTCTGACATGGTAAAAGGAGGTCCGGCACCTCCACTGGTCAACGTCCGTTGTTCCCCGATGGGCTTTTCAAATAACCTGAAACAAGGAGCATTCTTATGAACATCAACTTGCAGCTCGCCCCCGTAATCGCCCTGGTTGCAGGCGTAGCCATTCTCCTCGTACCGAAATTATTAAGATACATCGTTGCCGCCTACCTGATTGCTTTCGGCATTATCGGGCTGTTGAACCTGTAATAAAATAGTTCTGTCTTCTTTTATTTTTCAAGCAGTTACAAATACCGGAGGTAGTTATATTTCGTCGCTTCCCCCATAAGTAATTATAAACCGGCTTACTTCGTTTTCGCTGTTGACTGGATCACGGTGCCAAAGGCCACAGCCTTGGCAATAAGTTCATCCACGGTGAAGGTAAACCAGGAGCTCACCGGAAGGCCCGCCTCCTTTAGGGCGCCGGCACTCCAGACGTTGCAGGTCCTGCAGAGATGATAGTTCTGTGACGATGCGTAAAAACGGCTGTTGCCATAGAGCCCCGGACCAAGTGGCACAGACCTGCCATATTCATCCTCTGCATAGGCGTGCTCAATATACCGGCACAATCTTTCAAAGCCTGGGATGCTTACCGTGATTTCCATGATATCGCTGAAGGGGAAGTTAACGGTCACTGCTCCGCTAAAACCGACAACGTGGACCACTGCCGCAGTGGGCAGCAGAACCGCTTTCATGGCCAGTAGCGAATTGATTTCTCGCGCCTGGTAAAAGTCGGCATCTCCCCAGCCCACCTTCAGGTATTCAGCGACCGGGAAATCATGGTGTTGCGGCCAGACCGAATCGGGAATATCGACTTTACGAACCACTATACCGGCATGCCAGTCATGGGCCACGAGATAGATGGTTTTTCTTGGAGAATCTGCAAGCTCAGCCTTGCTGCTTCCCAGCCCGGCACAGCCTGTCGGTCCCGACAGCATGATGATAACGAAAAGAAAAGCGGTATAAATATTGACCGGATTGCCGGCAGCTTTACAACGCACCATGGGAACGGCCTTTTTTAAAAAACTTGAGGCCACCTTGAAAAATGGCCCTTTTCTCCAATCTCTTCGTTGCCCGAGAGAATTTTATCCTCAAAATATCAATCATATGTCTCCGGTAAAACTCCCTCACGCGCTTCGACCTTGGAGAAAAAATCTCATTTTTCAAGGTAGCCTTGAGGTGTTGTTTATCCTGTTGCAAAATTGGGAGGCGGTATTTTTTGTTGGAACGTAAGGTTACGATTGAACTATCGTGTTGGAGAATCTTTCTCAAACGGTTTCTTGAAACTACGGCGCAGTTTTCGCAATCTTTCGTTGATATTCTCAAAAATATTGGCTTTTGACTTGTTGTAGGTCCGGGTCCATTCACCAAGGGCCGCATCGAGATCTCCTTGCGCTCCGATTCTCTCCCAAAAAATCCGAAAATCCTCCGCGGCGTTTTCAAGGGTAAAGTCCATTGTATGGCTTTTATCTTTAAGAAATAATAAGATATTCATGTTAACGTTGTCATAAAAATCCAGACCGAACTCCAGAGGGTCGTTTTGGTAGGACGACCGCATGAGAATTCCGTCTGTATAGGCTTTTAATATCCCCATGTGCATATACCTCCCCAGGCTTGCCCCATTGCGCAGGCGATCCCTGGTCAGATGGACATAGAAGGCCTCGTCTCCATACGTGGCATCCAGTCGGCCAAGGAACCAGGCAAGCCGGTTATCTGCTTCAATATGGTTGGCCGGATAATTGAGCCGCTCGTCACCGAGGAAACGGGAGCGTATTTCATGTCCCGCAGTGTAATTGGTGATGTGGCGGCATGCTTGGATAAATGTATGCGAACCGCACCTTCCGGTGCAAAGTACAAATACGTTCATTTTTGTCAGTCTCCCCATCTACGAGTCATCATTGCCGTTTCTGAAGTCATGGGCAAAATAGGTGCCCAGGATGGTGACGCGTTTGGCAAAAAACTGCAGCTCTTCGAAGGCCAGTTGCAGGGAGAAATCGTCGGTGTGGCCTTCGACGTCGGCATAAAAGCGGGCCACGTTGAAATGTTGGTCGACATAGCTTTCAAGCTTGATCATCTGTACCCCGTTGGTGGCAAATCCGCCCAGTGCCTTGTAGAGTGCCGCGGGAATATTGCGTACTTCAAAGGCGAAGCTGGTGATATAGCTTTGCTCTTCCAGGCGCTCGGGAACATCCTTACAGCGTGAAAAAATGAGAAAGCGGGTGGTGTTGTGTGCCGCATCCTGGATGTCGCGCTTGAGGATATCCAGGCCATAGATATCGGCAGCCAGTTCCGAGGCGATGGCCGCCTGGCTGGCATCGTTCCATTTTTTGATATCCGAGGCGCCCTTGGCTGTATCGGCCACCACGTGGCTGGTCAGGCCAAGCTCTTCTATGATCTTTTTGCATTGCGGGATGGCATGGACATGGCTGTGTACGTCGGTGAGCCTGTCAATGGTCGCCCCCGGAATACCGAGGAGGCAATGGCGGATCTTCTGGAAACATTCGCCAATGATAAAAAGATCGCCCCCGGGGATAAGGTGGTGCACGTCCGCAACACGACCGGCAAGCGAATTGTCCACCGGAATCATGGCAAGATCGGCGCTTTTGTCGCGTACCGCTCGGAATGCAGCGACAAAGGAGACCGAGGGGACTGTGGTCAGCTCGGGATAGGTGCTTCTACAGGCAAGATCGGAATAGGCGCCGACCATTCCCTGGAAGGCAATTGACGTGTATTTGTTTGATTGTAGGTTCATTTGTTTTCGTGTGTTGTCCTATACGTGAGCGGCCCCATCGTGCCTGGCGCCGCAACTGTTATGCGCTTAAAAGCCCCGCCATCATCTGTGGAATGGCTTTGACCTTTTCGGTGTCATTGCTGGAGAAGCTGTCCACGAGACGTCCGCCGAACATGACCGCAATGCGGTCTGAAAGCGCAAGCGCTTCGGTCAGATCACCGGTGACCAGCAAAATCCCTGCTTCCTCCCGGGCCTTGAGCAAGAGGTTCCAGATGTCCTCCATGGCGGCGATGTCCAGGCCCTGGGTAGGCTGTTCGGCGACGATAAGACGGGGTTGTCGGTAGAACTCGCGGCAAAGTACCATCTTCTGGAGATTGCCGCCGGAGAGCTGCCAGGCAAAGGCGTTTAAATCGGGAGGGCGTATGTCGAACTCATGGAGCAGTGGTTCGGCTTTTTGGCGAGCGAGCCGGCGCAGAAGCCACGGCCCCCGGGTAAAGCCGTTTCTGGTGGTAAGAAGAAAATTGTCGAGCAGATCGAGGCTGCGGCAGGTCGCCAACCCCTGTCTGTCTTCGGGGATATAGCTTAGTCCATTTTTCCATTTTCTTTCAGTAAAAAAGTCTTTCCATTCTTTACCAAGCAGTTCAACCCGGCCCCGCTGTGGTTGCTGCAGGCCGCAGATGACTTCGACAAGGGGTTTCTGGCCATTGCCGGCAACACCGACAATGCCGAGGATTTCGCCCTGGCGTACGCTCAGGCCGGCGTTGTGAAGATGGGCATGGCTGAGATCATCCACCTTGAGGACAATCTGCCTGGGCTCTAAGGGAACTCGATTAACCTTGAGCAGCACCTCTCGCCCCACCATGCGCTCAGCCAGTTCGGCCGTTGAAGAAACAGTTTTCTTGGCCATGGAGTCGACGATTGCTCCGCGACGCAGTACCGCTATATCATCGGCAATGGCCATAACCTCTTCGAGCTTGTGGCTTATGAAGACTATGGCCTTGCCGTGATCGGCCATGCTTCGCATGGTATTGAACAGCGACTTGGCCTCTTCCGGAGTAAGGACGGCGGTGGGTTCGTCAAAAATGAGAATATCACTTTTACGGTGGAGCAGCTTGAGAATCTCCACCTGCTGCTTTTCCCCCATGGAGAGATCGGCAATATATTTTTCAGGCGACAGAACCATGCCGTAGCGCCGGCAGAGCTCGCCAACGCGATCCTGCATTGTTTTTCGGCGAAGGAAAAAGCTGCCGGGTGTTCCCAAAGAGATATTTTCCATGACGGTCATGGCATCAACCAGCTGAAAATGCTGGTAGACCATGCCTATGCCGGCTTCAATGGCCTTGTCGGTGGAACCCAGGGTGACGCGTTTGCCATGGAGCAGGATGTCACCGCCATCGGGCTGCAGCTGACCTGCCAGCATGGACATGAGTGTTGATTTGCCGGCGCCGTTTTCACCGAGCAGGGCAAGAATCCGTCCTTTATGGATATCCAGCGAGATATCCCTGTTGGCCTCTACCTTGCCAAAGGATTTGCTGATGTTGTGCAGCCGTACTGCCGGGGTGGTTTCCATCGCCGTTATCGCTGTCCCGCAATGGGCTGCACAAACCGGGATTCAGTGTCCCAGGGAAAAAGAATCCAGGTATCCTGGCTGACTTCAGTAATAAAGGTGTCCACCAGTGGTCTGCCGGCCGGTTTGGCATAGATGGTGGCAAAATGTGCTCTGGGGATCATCTGCCGGACGATGCGAGCGGTCCGCCCTGTGTCAACGAGATCGTCAACCAGCAGCCAGCCGTCGCCGTCGCCGGAGAAATTTTTTAAAACCTCGGCCTCACCTTTTTTGTCCTGCCAGTCATAGCTTGAGACGCAAATGGTGTCGACCATATGGAGATTGAGCTCCCGGGCTATGATGGCTGAAGGGACAAGGCCGCCTCGCGTGATGGCGATCAGCCCTTTGAAGTAATGCTCACTGAGCAGCCGCCAGGCAAGGGCTTTGGAATCGCGGTGCAGTTGATCCCATGAGATGGGGTAGGTTTTCTGGTATGGAGAAGATTCACTCATTGTCCACCTCGCTTGGTATACGGATTGAAATCGATAATTGAAAGTCGCCGGGGAAGTTTTACTTGTCGATAGTAATGTGTATAAAAATCCATGCTGCCCACTATTCACTGGGCTCCATATTCACTCCAAGGGCTGCAGGTGCCGCGGATGTACTGTTCTTCCAGGAAGACAGTACCAGAACAATAATGGTCAAAAGATAGGGCAGCATCAGGAGCAGTGAGGATGGTAGTTCGGTTCCGGCTGCCTGAAGACGCAGCTGCAAAGACATGATGCCTCCGAAAAGATAGGCGCCGAATACCGCCCGGCCCGGACGCCAGAAGGCGAAGATAACCAGTGCCACGGCAATCCAGCCTCGCCCGGCAGTCATGTTGTTGGTCCAGAGATGGGTATAGGCAAGGGAAAGGTAGCCGCCGCCCAGCCCCATGAAGAAACCGCCGCCAAGGATGCCCGCCCATCGGTAGGTGCTGACGCTGAGGCCGCTGGCTCGTGCTGCAAACGGGTTTTCGCCGACCGCCCGAATACTGAGTCCATACCGGGTGAAAAAAAGGTAGAACCAGATGATGACAGGAATGACATAGGTCAAATAGACCAGTGGATCATGGTTGAAGGCAATGGGCCCCAGAATTGGTATATCTGAGAGATACGGAACGGCATAGGGCGAAAAACCGGGGGCCGACTGGCCGACGAAGGAGGTTCCGAGATAGTTTGCAAATCCCGTTCCCAGTATGGTAAGGGCAAGTCCGGAGACGACCTGATTGCCTTGAAAAACAAGGCAGACAATGCCGTGGATAGCGGCGGTGGCTCCACCGGCCAGGCCGGCGATCAAAAAGGCCAGAGCAGGGTTGCCGGTGAAGGTGGCGGCAAGAAAGCCCATCAATGCCCCCACGATCATGATGCCTTCCACGCCGAGATTGAGGACGCCTGACTTTTCAGTGATTATTTCCCCAAGAGTGGCATAGAGAATAGGGGTGCCGGACTGAATTGTTGCTGCCAGCAGGGGGATGAAGAGTTCGACAATCATTGTTTGGCCGTGAAAGAAAAGCGGTAGTAAATAAAAAAGCCGCCTGCAAGAACGGTGAGCAGGATAAACCCTTCCATGATGCCGCCAAATGCGGCGGGAACCTGGAGATCGAGCTGCAGGTTCTCCACGCCGACCCGCAGACCGGCCAGCAGGATGGAAGCAATACCTATATAGAAGGGATTGAGGCTGGCGATCCAGGCCACGACGATGGCGGTATAGCCGTACCCCACCATGATACTGGGCTGCAGCCGGTTGACGGTGGCCGAGGACTCAATGAAACCGGCCCAGCCGGCCAGAGCGCCACTGAGGATCATCACCAGGAAAACCTGTTTATTGTAGGGCAGTCCGGCATATCTTGCCGCCTTGACATTGCTGCCGCTGGCCTTGAGTTCGTAGCCGACTGTAGTGAAACGGAAAAAGGCCCAGACGGCAACCGCCAGCACAGCACAGTGAAGCAGGCCCCAATTGACGCTGGTACTGCCGATTTTGCCGACAATGGCGGCATCGCTGAATGTTGGAGTCATGGGAAAGCCGAAGCTGGTCGGATCCTTCCATACTCCATAGACCAGGTAATCGAGGATGAGAATGGCGATATAGTTCATCATCAAGCTGACAATAATTTCATTGGTCTGCATCTTCTGGCGGAGCAGAGCCGGGATAAATCCCCAGAACCCTCCGGCGATCACCGCCATGATCACCATGGCCGGCAGAACAACCCAGACCGGCTGATCGGGAAAGGAAAGGGCCATCCAGGTGGCGCCCAGGGCGCCCATGCAGAACTGGCCTTCGGCGCCGATGTTCCAGATCTGCAGCCGAAAAGCGATGGCAACGCCAAGAGAGCAGAGAAATATGGGAATGGCCTTGATAAGGCAGTCTTCAATGGCCCAGCGGGAGCCGAAGGCACCTTTGAAGAGCACCAGCAGCCCCTCATGGGGCGGTGTGCCGCGCAGGGCCAGCAGCAAGGCGCTGAACAAAAGAGCCAGTGCCACGGCCCCGAATATAACAAAACAGGACCGCCAGCCGAGGGGGTCCTGTCTTTTGGAGATTTTGAGATGCAGCATGTGCTGATCGGGCTATTCGGTTGTGCCGACGACACCTTCGACAAACCAGGTCATGCCCAGCAGGGTTTTATCGTCAGCCTGGACACCATCGGCAATGCGCACCTTGCCCTGCTGATCTTTGATGGGACCGATAAAAATATCAGTGGTGCCGGCAATCAGTTCGGCTTTTTTTGCGGCAACCATATCGCGGATTTCCTGGGGCACCATGTCACCGAAAGGAGCAAGCCCGACGATGCCGGTATCGATACCGGGCCATACCGACTCACTCTTCCAGGTCCCTTCCTGCACTTCTTTGACAACGGACTGGTAATAAGGCCCCCAGTTCCATACGGGAGCGGTGAGGTGGGCCTTGGGAGCAAAAGTGGACATGTCTGAATTATAGCCGATAGAGTAGACCCCCTTCTCTTGGGCAGCTTCCTGCGGGCCGGGAGAATCCTGGTGCTGAGCGATGACATCGGCACCGACATCAAGAAGGGACTTGGCGGCCTCTTTTTCAGTTGCCGGGTCATACCAGGTCTTGGTCCAGACTACCCGGACGGTGGCATCTTCGTTGACGGACTGAGCGCCCAGGGTGAAGGCGTTGATGCCGCGAATAACCTCGGGAATAGGAAAGGCCGCGGCATAACCGATAATGTTGGATTCGGTCATAGCCCCGGCCACCATGCCGGAGAGAAAGCGGGCCTGGTACATCCTGCCGAAGTAATTCCCCATATTTTCGGCTGCCTTAAAGCCTGAGCAATGCATGAAGACGGTGTCGGGAAATTGCTTGGCAACCTTGAGCATGGGGTCCATATAGCCGAAACTGGTGGCGAAGACCACATCAAAGTCCTTGCGGGCCATGTTTTGGATAACACGCTCGGCATCGGGACCTTCCGGCACCGCCTCGACGTAGGAGGTAGTGACGCCGTCGAGTGCTTCAACCGCCAGACGCCCTTTATCATGGGCGTAGGACCAACCGGCATCACCGGTGGGTGATACATAGACGAATCCAACCTTCAACTCCTTGGCGGCCAGGTTCGAGGCTCCCCCAAGTGCAAGTGCTATGACAAGTAATACCTTGAAAATGCGCATCTTATTCTCCCTTTAAATGTTTACTGAGCAATGAAAACGATGAGGTCATGGCAGAGGCAACCCTGTAGCTTCCGTTTACCAAAATGAATTTCTTAAGCCTTCATATACGTAATAGTAGTGCCTCTGTCAAAGAAAAATCGTGGCCATAGCCCGGTTTTTTTCTTGTAAAAGAGTACTGTTCGATAAATAGTTATCTGATGCTGTACAGTTAGGCGGGACGGGGTGTTGGCTGTATTTTCCTGTTGTATTCAGTTCTTGCAGGGGTGCCTCGAAAGGCCGGCCATCTCAGGATCAACCAGGAGAGATAATGGATATATGGATCATCTCGGGTATACTGCTGCTAACCCTCTATTTGCTGATCACAGAGAAGATTTCCGTTGATTTGACGGCGGTTGGGATAATGGTTTTGCTGGTGGTCAGCAAGATTCTTTCCCCCAAGGAGGCGGTGCTGGGCTTTGCCAATCCGGCTGTTATCACGGTGGGAGCAATGTTCATTGTCAGCAAAGGATTGCTGCGTACCGGTGGTGTTGAGTTCATTGGCCGTAAAATAGTGGCGGTGGCCCGGCATAATCTCAATGCCGCGCTGGCGCTCATCCTTTTTACCGTTGCCGTGTCCTCGGCCTTTATCAACAATACCCCGGTGGTCATTCTTTTTATTCCGGTGGTCATGACCATGTGCTGCGATCTTGGCCTCAGCCCCTCGCGCTTTCTTATCCCGGTCTCCTATGCCTCCATCCTGGCCGGCACCTGCACACTTATAGGGACATCCACCAATATCATTATCAGTGATTTGAGTAACGACTTCGGGTACGGCGCGCTGTCCATGTTTGAACTCTCCATCATAGGTGCGCCCATTGCCCTGGTCGGCATACTTTTTTTACTCTTTGCGGCACCACGGGTTCTACCAGCGCTGTCCAATCCCATTTGCCAGCTGCAGGATGCCGAGCATCGCAAATATCTGGCCGAACTCACTATTCCAGAGGGCAGTAAATTAGTTGGTCAGAATCTGGAAAAAGTATTGCAGGAAAAATACAGCGGCATTGATGTCATCGAGCTTGTCAGTCAGTCGCATATTTATCGTCCCGGACGTGACGCCCGGGTTATCGCGGCAGGAGACACCCTGCTGGTGAAAGGGGGTCTCAACGATCTTGTCGAGATTCTGCAAAAGGAGGAGGCCGAACTTCCTTATAGTGCCGAGGGGCTCACCATGGGAGCGCAAAAGGATGCGCCCATCGTGGTTGAGCTCATCGTTTCCCCCAATTGTTCGGCACTGGGCAGTTCTTTGAGCGATACCGAGCTGGCCAGGGATCCGGGTGTCAATATCATCGCGGTGAAACGCTCGAATCTCCACATGAGCGAACGTGAGATCCACGATGTCCGCCTCAAAATAGGTGATATTCTGCTGGTCTGGTGTCAGGGGTCGAAACTGGCATCGCTGCGAACGCGGATGGACTATATCGTCATCGAGGATGTTTATGAGGAGATTGTACATAAACGCAAGGCGGCCTGGTCCGTTATCAACTTTGTCTGCATGATCGGCACTGCTGCATTGGGATTGGCCGATATAATGACCTGTGCTCTGACCGCCGCTTTTCTGATGATCATCACAGGCTGCATCCAGATGCGTGATGCCTACCGGGCGCTGCAGGGCGATGTCCTGCTGCTCATTGCCGGAACCATTGCACTGGGGCTGGGGATGCAGAAAACAGGGGCCAGCCAGCTCTATGCAGAATCGTTTCTCTCGCTCTTCCAAGGCCTTCCACCCGTCATTATTCTGGGAGCGATGATTTTACTCACCAGTATCAGTACACAGATTCTCAGTAACAATGCCACGGCGGTGCTTATCCTGCCGGTGGCAATTTCCACGGCCCTGGGGATCGGTGTTGATCCCAAACCCTTCATCATCGGTGTCTGTTTTGGCGCAAGCGCCTGTTTTGCCACGCCGATGGGCTATCAGACCAACCTCATGGTTTTTGGCCCGGGGGGATACGGTTTTAAAGATTATCTACGCCTGGGAATTCCTCTCAATATTTTTGTCATCCTGGCCGCCATGCTCGCCATTCCCCTGGTCTGGCCTTTTTGATGCCGACTGCAGGAGTGCGTTGATGTTTGGCACAGGGCGTGCTATCCTCTGTGTGGTGGAAGAGCCGGCAAATCGTGGGAGCCGCTTGGAGCCGCTTGAAGCCGGCATGATGATATGCGATGCAGCGTTCATTCCTGCTCCTCCAATGCAAGCGAATGGTTTCATTTTTTCGCTGTGCAAAAGGTGAGAACTTTTGCTTTATGAGAACTATTATTATTGACAAACTGGATGGCTATTCTATAGTGAGTTGTGCACACAAATTTTTTACACCTCAATCCTGCAATTGGTGAGTTCGCTGAATATGCGAGTAAAAGCCTTCATCAATAGAGTGATTGCAGAATTATGCAAGTGCACGCACAATATGCTGGCATCATATCGCATGGCTTTTTTCTCATATTTGACGTGCAGGATTGAGGGTACAACCAATTTTGACAATGTGTGGGCCAATCTATGTGTTTAGACTGCTGACATTGGAGAAGCGAGCTTTAACTTACATGAAGGAGGGTATGTAAATGAATGAACTGGATCTGGGCATGGTGAACTGGGCCAGGGCGCAGTTTGCTTTGACGGCCATGTATCACTGGATATTTGTGCCGCTGACACTGGGCCTTTCGGTGCTTTGTGCGTTTATGGAATCCATATATGTTCGAACCGGAGATGAAAAGTGGCGCAGTATTACAAAATTCTGGATGACACTTTTTGGCATCAACTTCGCCATCGGCATCGCCACCGGAATAATCCTCGAATTTGAATTCGGCACAAACTGGTCCAATTACTCCTGGATGGTGGGGGATATCTTTGGCGCACCGCTGGCTATTGAAGGTATTGTCGCCTTTTTTCTGGAGGCCACTTTTTTTGTCGTAATGTTTTTCGGCTGGGACAGAGTTTCTAAAAGATTTCACCTGTTTTCCACCTGGATGGTGGCCGTTGGGTCAAATCTCTCCGCCCTGTGGATTCTGGTTGCCAACAGCTGGATGCAGCATCCCGTGGGCATGGATTTTAATCCGGCCTCGGCCAGGTTTGAGATGCAGAATTTCTGGGAAGTTTTGTTGTCCCCTGTGGCCATAGCAAAATTCACCCATACCACGACCTCCAGCTTCATTGTCGGCTCGCTTTTCGTCATTACCATTTCTTCCTGGTATCTGCTCAAGGGCAGGCATGTCGAAATGGCGAAAAAATCAGTAATCGTGGCCTCGGTATTTGGCTTGCTGTCCGGCGGCATGACAGCATTGACCGGCGACCAGTCGGCGGTGGTCAACTCCGAAACCCAGCCCATGAAAATGGCAGCCTATGAAGGACTTTACACTGGTACGCGAAACGCCGGTCTGGTGGCCCTGGGCGTACTCAATCACGATAAAGAGCCTGGCGACGATGCCGCTCCATTTCGTTTTGAGGTGAAGCTACCCTCCATGCTGTCGCTGCTGGCCAAGCATGATGTCAATGCCTTTATTCCAGGGATTGACGATCTTGTCTGGGGCAACGAGGCAGAGGGGATTGTCGGTGTTGATGCCAAGATGAAGCGCGGACAACAGGCCGTTAAGGATCTGGCCGATTATAAGCAGGCGTTGAACAGTGAAGACGAGGCGGCAGCTGAAATGTCGCTGACCCGGTTTAATGTCAATAAGGGATATCTTGGCTACGGCTATCTCGACGCGCCGGCCGATGCCGTGCCGCCGGTTGAAACCGCCTTTTACTCCTTTCATATCATGGTGACGCTGGCGGCGTTCTTTATCTTGATCTTTGTCGCATTTCTCTACTACTCCATGAAGGATACCCTGGAGCATAAAAAGCTGGTGCTGCGTGGTGGTTTTATCTCCTTCTTTCTGGCGATGCTGGCCTCGCAGGCCGGTTGGGTCGTGGCGGAGGTCGGCCGTCAGCCGTGGGTTATACAGGGCATGATGCCGGCCAATATTGGAGCGTCCAATATATCCGTGGGCAATGTTCAGACAACATTTGTAATGTTTGCCGTGATTTTTACACTTCTGCTCCTGGCAGAGATCAAGATTATGGTGCGACAGATAAAAAAAGGACCGGAGGGGGTGTAATATGATAGGAGATCTTGATCTAGTGATTTTGCAGCAGATATGGTGGTTGCTGGCTTCGGTGGTCGGCTCGCTGTTTCTCTTTCTTACTTTTGTCCAGGGCGGCCAGAGTCTGCTCTGGCAGGTTGCCAAAAACGATACCGAAAAAGCCCTGGTGATTAATTCCCTGGGGCGCAAATGGGAGTTCACCTTCACCACCCTGGTGCTCTTTGGTGGAGCGCTGTTTGCGGCGTTTCCCAAATTCTATGCAACCAGTTTCGGTGGTGCCTACTGGGTCTGGATACTTATCCTGTTTACCTTTATCGTGCAGGCGGTAAGCTATGAATTTCGTAAAAAACCCGGCAATTTCCTTGGTGCCTGGACCTATGAACTTTTTCTTTTTATAAACGGTTCCGTCGGTATACTTCTCATCGGGACGGCGGTGGGAACCTTCTTTACCGGTTCCAACTTCATCCTCAATGAGTATAACCAGGTGAGTTGGACCAATTCGCTTCTAGGGCTGGAGGCGGCCTTTTCTCTGTTCAACCTTTCACTCGGTCTGTTTCTGGTGTTTAACGCCAGGGTACTTGGCGCCATGTATCTTGTCAATAACATCGATTTTGCCGCCATGCCAGAGTTTGAATCGAGGATGCGCCGGTCCTGTCTGGTGAATTTCCTCTGCGCTCTGCCGTTTCTCCTCTATGTGCTGGTCTCTCTTCTGGTTACTCAGGGCTACGGTGTGGATGAAAATGGTGTCGTTGCCATGGTTGCCTATAAGTATTTCAAGAATCTGGTGGCCATGCCCCATGTCCTGGTGATGCTTCTGGTCGGCCTGCTCATGGTGATCTGGGGGGTTGTGCTCACCAGCTTGAAGGGTGGGACCAGAGGGATATGGTTTGGCGGACTGGGCACGGTGCTGGTTGGCCTGACTGTCTTTTTTCTGGCGGGATATAACAATACCGCATTCTACCCCTCCAAGGTTGATCTACAGTCATCACTGACCATCTACAATGCCTCTTCTTCCCACTACACCCTGACGGTGATGACCTATGTTGCCATGGTCATTCCCTTTGTACTGGCCTATATCGCCTATGTCTGGAAATTGATGGATGCCCGTAAGATAGGTATCAGTGACGTCACCGGTGATAAAGCCTATTAACGCCTATTAACTTTGTAATGGAGAAATTTCATGGACATGTTTCTTATGATATCCTGGCCGCTGCTTATCCTTGTTTCCTATAAGGCATCTGTGTATGCCTTGAAGAAGGCAGGGAAGCTCTAGACAGGAAACTTTAGGCAGGAAGAACTTTAGGCAGAAAAGCTTTAAGATCTCTTAGAAAAGCATACCACCAATATACCAGCTCAGCTGCAGGGCCAGCAGGGCGTATAGCCCGGCGACGACGTCATCCAGCATAATGCCGATGCCGCCGTGGATGTGCTGGTCACACCAGGAAGCGGGGAAGGGTTTGGCAATATCGAAGATGCGGAAATAAATGAGGCCGACAAGCCAGGCCAGCGGGTGGGCCGGTGCCAGAAGAAGGGTGATGAACATACCGACAATTTCATCGATGACGATGGCCCCTGAATCAGGAGCATCAAGGAGTTTTTCCGCGGAACCGGCAGCCAGAAAGCCGACGATGAAGGTGCCGGCAATGATGGCGCAGTATTGCGACAGCGGCAGGTCCTTGATAAGCAGCCAGGGCAGCAATGCCGCTACCGATCCCCACGTTCCCGGGGCTTTGGGGATTTTGCCGACATAGAGGCCGGTGGCGATGGCCATGATAAGCTGGTTCATGGGGAAGGTCCCTGCTGTTTTACGGCATCATAGACCCTGTGCAGACTGACATTGTTGGTCCGGGCGATTCTGCAGCATTCTTCGTATTCCGGATAGACTGTAACGCCGTCCGGGGTGGTCACCTGTTTGGCGGCGAGCATGCCCCACGGCGTTGCGACTTCCACACGCTGCCGCGGCAGGGTCTGCCGCTGTTGCCGGTGGTGGCGCAGGCCGATGGCGCTTGTCTCGCTAAAAATGATGCGTCGGAGTTGCAGGGAATGATGTGGCGGGCAGATAACTTCAAGTTTAAAGCCCGGCCGTCCTTTTTTCATC
>JBHEOR010000045.1:0-2920 GCA_046260685.1 Desulfopila sp. | reverse complement strand
TTTTTCATCTGGATGGGTGTCAGGCTGACATCGAGTGCCCCGGCGCAAAAGAGCTGCTCGCAGAGAAAGGGATAGCCTTCCGGGCTCCAGTCATCGATATTACTCTCCAATACTTCAATCTGCTGGTGCTCTTCGACTTCGACTGGTTGCCCCACAATGAGTCGCAGCAGGTTGGGCTGGTCGTTGGGCAGTTTCCTGGTGCCCGCACCATAGCCGGTCACGGTCGGGATCATCGGCGGCATACTGCCAAAGTCGCTGGCCAGCACCTTGATAAGCGCCGCCCCAGTGGGGGTGACCAGTTCCTGGTGTATATCGACGCCGTAACAGGGGACATCCCGCAGAATCTCACAAACCGCCGGGGCGGGCAGCGGCAGTTTACCGTGGGCGCATGTGACAAAGCCGCGCGGTGCTGGGACCGGGGCGACTACAAGCCTGTTGATACCAAGCCACTGCAGGGAGGCGATCGAGCCGACGATATCGACAATGGTGTCGATGGCGCCCACCTCATGGAAATGGACCTGTTCAATATCGGTGGCGTGTACCTTGGCTTCGGCCCGGGCAAGTACGGTGAAGACCTCCATCGAGGTGGCAGTGATATCGGCTGGCAGATCGGATTTTTCCAAGATCGTGGCGATGGAGCTGAGATGGCGCAATTGTTGATCAGCTTGGCCGGCGATGTCAACCTTGCAGGAGCCG
This sequence comes from Desulfopila sp., assembly GCA_046260685.1. GTDB lineage: Bacteria > Desulfobacterota > Desulfobulbia > Desulfobulbales > Desulfocapsaceae > Desulfopila_A. The sequence continues at coordinate 2,224 of JBHEOR010000045.1, read as the reverse complement.
ATGCCGCAGGCCTTGACAGCAGAGACGGTGATTTCGATGTTGCCGATATCGAGCTTTGCTATACTCTCTTCAAGGAAGTGCTTGGGCACACCGCAGTGCAGTAGTGCACCAAGCAACATGTCACCACTGACGCCGGAGAAGCAGTCGGCATATGCAATTGAGGAGAAAGTTGTCATGATGTTGTCTGCCGTTTGAAACGACTGCCGCCGGCAAGAGTATGGCCGCAGAGAAAGGCCTCGGCGGACACCCGTTTCTTTCCTTCCGGCTGGAGTTCGTGTATCAAAAGGCAGTCGTGCCCGGTGGCAACAAGAATGCCGTTGTCGTCGGCCAGGAGTATGGTGCCGGCCGGGGCATCCGTTTTTTTGCAGACGACGCTGGGGGCGAAGAGGCGGTAGCGTGTACCGCCCAGGTAGGTATAGGCACTGGGCCAGGGATCGAGACCGCGAACGAGCCGATGCAGTTCCTGCGCCGGTTTGCTCCAGTCGACACATCCCATTTCCTTGGTCAGCGGCGCGGCCTTGGTTGCCTGGTCGTGATTCTGGGGAGTGGCATGCAGCGTGCCATTCTGTAATGCGGCAAGGGTGTCAAGCAATGCAGGTGCGCCAAGCGCGGCGAGCCGATGGAAAAGGTCTCCTGCTGTTTCGTTGCCGATAAGTTCAATGGCGGCTGTCTGGAGAATGTCGCCGGTATCCATGCCCTCATCCATCTGCATGATGGTGACACCAGTGTGTTGGTCGCCTGCAAGCACGGCCCATTGGATGGGGGCGGCACCCCGGTGCCTGGGAAGCAGCGAGCCGTGTACGTTAATACAGCCAAGCGGCGGCAGAGTGAGAATTGAGGCCGGCAGTATCCTGCCGTAGGCGACGACCACGATAACGTCCGGGCGATAGCTGCGCAGCGCTTCTGCAAAACTCTCCGTCTTGATTCTGGTGGGCTGAAGAACAGGGATATCTGCCGTTTGCGCCACGTCTTTGACTGGTGGCGGGCGGACCTTTTTACCCCGGCCTTTTTTTCTGTCCGGTTGAGTGACAACGGCCGCCACCTGGTGCTCACTGTTGAGCAGTGCCTCAAGGCAGGGCACGGCAAAATCCGGGGTGCCCATGAAAACTATGCGGTAGCCCCTGTTGTTCATGCAGGTTCCTTTTTCTCCGTCATGACCTTTTTCATCTTCTTTTTATAGAGGTTGCGCTTCAAAGGAGTGAGGTGGTCGATGAAAAGTATACCGTTGAGATGATCAATTTCGTGCTGCAAAACGACGGCGAAGCGATCTTCGGCGATGAGTTCCTGCCGGTTACCTTCCAGGTCCTGATAGGCCAGCGTAATTTTTTGGAAACGTTTGACATTGGCTGTGAGATCAGGAACACTGAGGCACCCTTCTTCGTCTATCAGGTTGCCTTCGGCGTCTCGAATCTCGGGGTTGATCACCGCCATGTACTCTCTGTTTTCCTGATCCCTGCTGGTATCGACAATCAACAGTTGCAGGGATTCTCCAATTTGAGGGGCCGCAAGGCCGATGCCCGGGGCGTCGTACATGGTTTCGGCCATGTCTTCGGCGAGTGTTCGAAGTTCCGGGGTGAACGCTTCAATTTTCCTGGCTTTTTTGCGAAGTACCGGGGCGGGGTATGTGTAAATTTTTCGTATGCTCATGGAGTATGCTCATGTATTGTATTTCCGCTGTTGTGGTGTTGCCTCAATCACATTGTGGTGTATTCCTGTTGGGAGTATGTATCAATCAAGTTATTCTACCATAGAGAATACAATTGTGCTATCTTCATAGAAGTGCAAGTAAAATGTGCTGAACTTGAAAAAGCCATCTTTGTTTTTGTTTGCCGGCAATCAGCGCAGTAAATACCCGGGACCATCCGATAAAGCCGGTCGGATGTGAGGCTGCCCCTGTAATAAAATGATAATGCATGGTGGTTGAATATGGCAATATTCTTACTGATTGGAAGTTATCTGCTTGGGGCGGTTCCTTTTGGGCTGGTTATCGGCAAGATCGCCGGAATTGATGTCCGTCAACACGGCAGCAAAAATATCGGGGCTACAAATGTCAGCAGATTACTGGGAAAAAAACTGGGTGTGGTCACGCTGGTCCTTGATGTGCTCAAAGGGTTTCTGCCCATGGCGGTGGCGGCCATGGTTCTTGGGAACGGAGAAGAAAGCCGCATATATGTCAGCGCCTGTGGTGTTGCCGCCGTGGTTGGCCATATGTTCCCTCTTTACC
>JBHEOR010000044.1:0-20427 GCA_046260685.1 Desulfopila sp. | reverse complement strand
GCCGTATCTTCTCTCTTTTCTATAGCTGCTTTCGGTTTCCTCCCGCTCCATCTTGCTCTCACCGCTCAGGGTGACGATTTTACCGTGAACATCAACGTGTAAATCTTCTTTGTTGAAACCGGGGACCTCTGCTTCGAAATAGACCCTGTCATCCTTCTCATAGATGTCAACGGACGGCATCAACTCATTAAGTGAAGAGAAGCCGGTATTGCCCATGGGTGACAAGAAATCGTCAAAAAGGGTCGGCATGTTTCTCTCTGACGTACAAACAAGGTAATAATAAAATGTAGCATGTCAATTAAAAAAATATTACTATATATAAAAAAGTAAAAGAGTAATTTTTATGGGGGAGGTTGAGATGGCCAAGAAGGAAACATCTTTTGTGAGCATAGAAATTTTAAAAGATTCGACGCAGGAGCTGCTGGGGAGGCAGTCGGTTCGCACGACCTTCAAGCTTTCGGAAAAGAGCATCGATGCCCTGAGCATTCTTGCCGGTCAACTGGGGATCAAACAAAAATCACTGTTTGACCATCTCATTGATGATGGATCCGTATTGCGTCATATAGCCAAAGCGTCGGATCAGGCCGAAATTCCTCGGCAGCGGGTTGCCAAAACCTATGTTATTTCGAGAAAAACCTTGAATAATCTGGAGGAAGTGTCGTCCCAATACCAAACGCCACGGGATGCTCTTGTCGAGCTCTCCATAGAACGCATATTGCCGTTGATTACCAGGGAGAAAAAAAAGCACGAGCAACGCAAAAAGGTTTTGGAGAAGATGAGTACACTCTTTGACGAGGCGGAAGAGGTTTTCGACATGGCCACGCAGCGATTGGAAAGTGAAGATCCGGTCTATGACAGAGTCTGGCAAATGATGAAGGCAATCAACAGCTGCCGGGAGGAGGTTGAATCCTGTGTCGAACGTGGCAGAAAAATAGAAAAATTTTAATGGCATAGACGCCGGCCGCGCTTTTTAGCTCAAAGTTCTTCGGGCCACGTTTTCTATGCCGACACGATCGCCGTTTATGCTTTTGATAATATAGCGTCCGCCGGCAAAAAGCTTGGGGTTCCACCCGCACTTAAAAATGACTTCTTCTTTCAATCTCATGCGGCGGCCATTTCCGGGAGGAACTTTAATACCAAACCCCCCAGGAGAACGATCCTGAAGTTCAATCTCAATTTCCTTGCCGCTGGAGAGAACCATCGACACCTTGCCGGTCTGCTGCTCACGCCGTTGATTTCGGTGATTGAGCATACCGCGCGACATTGCTTTGCATCTATGGCACCTGAAATTTCTATAACGTACCGTAAGCGGCACGGACAGACTCCTTTTAGCGCCGCACTCTGAACAGATGAACCGGATTCTGCCATGTACTACCTGATACGTTTTTGTCCGTGCCATGCTTTTCTCCTTATCACCCGGTCTTGTGTATCAAATACTCCTGGATTGAATACCTTGGCAGTCTCTCTAAAGATTGCCGAGATTCCTCAGCAGATCGGCCAGGCGCAGTTCGTTGAGTTGGACCAGCCCGGTGTTCTTGGCATACCCAAGGGCAGTGTGGTATTCGTTGCCGCTCAGGGGTTTGTCGATGGGAGACTGGGCTGTGCCGCATGGCCTGTACTGGTCCATGATATTGACATGGCAGTTTGGCGAGATCTGTTCGGAGATATAGGTAAGGATGTTTTTCGTTTCATCGAGATAGCCCGGCATAACCAGATGCCGGATCAACAGTCCCCGCACGGCCAGGCCCCGCTCGTCGGTTTGAAGATTTTTCACCTGCGCGAACATGGCTTTGATGGCTGTTCGAGCGATGTCACCGTAATTTTCGGCCTGTGTGTATAATCCCGACGTTGCATTGTTCCAGAACTTGAAATCCGGCATGTAGATATCGACAATACCGTCAAGAAGTTCCAGCGTCTCCAGTGCGTCATAGCCGCTGCCGTTGTAGACCAGCGGTAGTGTAAGGCCGCCGTCTATGGCCTGGGGCAGGGCTGCGAGAATATGGGGGACGACATGGGTGGGGGTGACAAGGTTGATGTTATGGCAGCCCTGGTGCTGGAGATGGACCATGATGGAGGCAAGCTCGGCGGGGCCGAGATGGGGCGCCTCCGCCTCATGGAAATGGCTGATTTGGTAGTTCTGGCAAAAGATGCAGCGCAGAATGCAGGAGGCAAAAAAAATGGTGCCGGAGCCGTTGCGGCCCACCAGGGGACGCTCCTCGCCGAAATGGGGGCCGTAGCTCGAGACCGGAGCAAGCCGTCCAACGCCGCATGCTCCAAGAGTCTCGGAGATGCGGTTTACCCGGCAGTTGAGCGGGCAGATGGTACAACTCTCCAGTATCTTCCAGGCCGTGTCAATACGTCGCTGCAGTTCGCCTGATGCATACAGTTTGAGATATCCGGGCTGCATAGTTTGTGTTTTTTCCTGTCGGGTTTTCTCTTAGTCTGTGACGCTGAGGAAATACTTTCTGTAGGCCTCTCTATAACGAGGTATACTTGCCTTGTCCAGCCAGCGCTCGTAGGCTGCGCGGTAGGCCTTGGTGGGGCGCTGTTGGCGCAGGACCCTGTTGACATCGTCAATTACTTTTTTACCCCAGGAGGTTTTGGAGCACACCACATGGGAGAGCCAGGCATCCATGCTTTGCTGATTTTCTTCTATGGCCAGCGTCATGATCTGATCGCGAATGCCGAGATTTTCAGCCTGGTAGAGTACCTCCTCCGGCAGTCCGATTATACCGTCAAGCCTGTCACGTTTGAGCATCTGGAAAAAATTGAGCGACAGGCTTCTGCCTTCGTAGACAAAGACATTTGAGGCATTGCCGTATTCTTCAAAAAGAGTATCGATGATGCGGCCGTAGGATCTGTTTTTGGCCTGGCCGATGATCAGACTATTGTTCTGCAGGACTGCTCCAAGGCTCACCATGTTTTTGCCGCCGAAGGCGTCATACTTTTTTCTGTTGATAACGATGACGTTGGGCAGCGTTACAAAAGACGGGATTGAGAAATGAAGAAACTCCTCACGTTCCGGTTTCTTGTAGAGGCCAACCGAACAGACGTTTTCACCCCTTTTATACATCCGGTAATGTCTGGAGATGTTGGCCGCCATCCGTTTATGCGCATAGTGATCGAGGTGTTGAATCAGAATGTCTGTGACAGCATCGCCATAGCCCTGGTTTTTGTACTCACCCTGGTGAATAAAGTAGGGGGGAAATGTGGCTTCCAGCCAGGTTATGGTTTGTTTGGCCATCGGTGTCTGCGGCAGGGCAAGAATTGCCAGCAGGAGGTATGGAAAAATTGCAGCAGGATGTTTCATCATTGTGTCTCTCCATTCTCAAATGGTACAGCGCATGGGTGAACACTTCCTGAACCGATCTCCATGGATAGATGAATACATGGATACATGGATACGATACATAGATACGATACATAGATACAAAGGCGCTGTCAATTCTGGGTCAGTGCCGTATATATGGCTTGACCAAGCTGGTCGATGGTGTATGGCTTGGTGATATAGGTGCCGGCGCCGAGCTCCAGGGCTTGGTCGACCTCCGCACTTTTTGAGTATCCGCTTGCAATAACAGCCCGCTGGCCCGGGTGCAGAGTGCAGATTCGGCGGTAGGTTTCAAGGCCGTTGATGCCCGGTTCCATAAGCATGTCAAGGAGCAGGACATCGATACTGGCTGTTTGCAGATACGCCACGGCATCTTCTCCTGAAGCGACGCTTTGTACGTTGTAGTCCAGGCTCTGCAGGAGTTGCGTGGCGATATTTCGTTGCAGCTTTTCATCATCTATTATAAGAACGGTCTGCTGATTCCCTTTGAAGCTCTGCCAGTCAGGTTGCTGCAGTTGTGCCGGAGATTGAGCCGTGGTGCTGGGAAAATAGAGAGAGAAGACCGTCTGGCCCTCAAAATTTTCAACATCAACCCAGCCGTTGTGGTCCACCATGGTATTCCACACCACCGCCAGACCAAGTCCTGTGCCGCTTCTTCCCATCTTCTTTTTGGTATAAAACGGTTCAAAAATGCGCTCGGTGTCTGTATCTGAAAGTCCCTTGCCGGTATCCGTTACCTGAATAAAGCTGTAATTTTTTTTCACAGGTTGTAATGCCGAAGAGTTCTGAGCAGAGTCGTCCCTGGCCGGCAGTGCAGGGCCGGCAAGCCGAGCGCTGCCGGAGGTAATTGTTACCCGGCCCGTTCCTGAAATTGCCTCGGCGCCATTGGCGACCAGATTCATGAGACATTTTTTGAAATGGACGGCGGAACAGATGATATTGCCGGTATCGGGATGCAGTGCGGTGCTGAAAGTGATGTTGGGGTAGATCTGTTGGAGCTGGAAAAAGTCTGGGGATTGCATGTATTCCTGGACGAGATCAGCAATAGAGCATGGTTTTTTACTCGCTGTAATACCCCTGGCCACGGTTAGCAGATCCGAGACAACTTCAGCTGCCTGCATGCCCGATTGCTTGATGGCCTGCACCGGTGTGCGCAACGGAGAGTCCTCTGCAAGCTGCATCAGAATCAACTCGGGATAGCTCACCACTCCGGAGAGGATGTTGTTGAGATCGTGTGCCACGCCACCGGCCATCATACCGATGGCGTTCATTTTGCGGGCCTGGTTCAGTTCGTTTTCAAGGTTATGACGCTCGGAAATATCAATGGCTATACAGCTTGCCCCGCTGGTGTCACCGTTTTCCCGTGGTATTGCAGAGCAGCGGATCAACACGGGGAAATGTTTGCCGTTTTTGTCTCTGGCGCTGTATTCCGCCAATCCCTCATCGTGGCCATTTATGGCCAATGCAAAACTTTTTCGGGCGCTTTGCTGTTGCTCGGCATCCACAAAATCGAACCAGCATTGGGTGGTGTCGTGGGTTGAAGAGATGTCGAGTCGGTTCATTGCGGCTGCGTTGGCATAGTGGATATGTCCCCTGTTGTCTGCTTCCCATACCATTTCGGGGAGAAGGTTGACCAGATTATGGAAACGGGATTCGCTGTCACGGAGATTTCTGGTCCGTTCGGCAACGGTCTGTTCCAGCCTGTTTCTGTGGGACAGCAGAAAGAGCACAAAGACAAAGGACAGACAGATAAAGAGCAGGAAGATAAGGATGTTCGCCAGTGTGAAAACAATGCGCACATATTGTTTCCCCACAAGGGTGCCTATGTGGCGCTGCTGGTTGTAAATATCGGCATCGAGGGTGCGCAGTCGGATCAGCCCCGCCGTGTACAGTAATTTTTCCAGCCCCTGCAGGGCGGAACCGTACTCTCTGGCAAGAACATTGCCGTCCGGCTCCACAACATATAACACCTTGAAAGCATCGGCGTCTGCTGCCAGTTGAAGATAGGAGGCCACACCGGATATGTCCAGCGCCCAGACATCGACGGCCAGTACGGCGGCGTGGGTGGCAAACTGTTCCTTGCTTGCGTTACGGTCGTTACGCACTACAAAGGAGGCTAACAGGACAAAAGAAAAGAGAAAAAGAACAAGCGCCGCACCCCAGATCTTTGTACGTGGCAAGAGTGGTTTCATGGATGGGGGACTCCGGGTTCATGGCATGACACAGGGATTGGCGGCTGATTGAAGGCCAGCGGCTGCGTCGTTAAGGTTCGCCCCAATGTAGCGCACCTTGGCTGCAAAAGCCAGTTTTTTGGTGGTCTACCTGGTCTGCCTGGTCTACCTGGTCTGCTTTTTGTACCACGTCTAAGGGTAAAACAAGCTGCATTGCCCAAGTATTGGCTGTTTACCACCATATTGAGCAAAAAAAGCACACAAAATCGTCATTTCCATACGTCACCGATTCCTTTTTTCCCATCTCTTCACGATTGTGTCTTTACCAAGCTATGGCCTCTGCGTTGTCCGTCAAGACCATATCAGGACGTTGTTGCCTTGTGGGCGCGCCTTCTGGAAGGTTGTGGAGAAAAGATTCGTCGCAATTTCCATGACTGGCACGGCATGTGCTAGTTGTAGTTGAAAGTACGGTGGCACATACACCGGCACACATTTCAATGAGCAACCCCTCTCACCAGCAGCCTGGCGGAGCATAGCAGTCTTTAGCCGTGGCGCGAATTCGAGGGCGCGTCTGTTTACGTGTTTCCACGTAGGCGACGGAGCGCCGGCCGCCACTGTTCAAGGTGGCCCTTACTCATGGCCGGCTTCAAACACTACATACAAGGAGCAACAATGAGAGAAGCTACACAAGTCGTCAAAGCACAGGATTTTGGAAAGAATCCCACCGAAATTCGGGAAACCGATCATTATGTTGATGAGTATGTCACCCCCTTCGTGGAAAAGTGGGATGAACTGATCAACTGGGAAAAGCGAGCCGAAAGCGAAGGAACCTTTTTCATAGACAAACTCAGGGAGTATGGGGCCAGGAAGGTTCTTGATATTGCCACCGGAACAGGTTTTCATTCGGTGCGCCTGCTCCAGGCGGGCTTCGATGTCACATCGGCCGACGGCAGTGCCGAGATGCTGACCAAGGCCTTTGAAAACGCCCGGCGTTATGACTGTATCCTCAACACCGTTCATGCCGACTGGCGCTGGCTGAGCAGGGATATACGAGAACGCTTTGATGCCATTGTCTGCCTCGGCAACTCCTTTACACATCTGTTTTCAGAGCGTGACCGGCGCAAATCCCTGGCGGAGTTGTACGCCGTGCTCAAGCACGACGGTATATTGATTCTTGACCAGCGCAACTATGACGGTATGCTCGACAGCGGTTTTTCTTCAAAGCATAAGTATCATTACTGCGGCGACTCGGTGACAGCCGAGCCGGAGCATATCGATGAAGGTCTGGCGCGTTTCCGTTATGAATTCGCCGACGGACCGGTCTATCACCTCAATATGTTTCCCCTGCGTAAAAAATATCTGCGCAAGTTGATGCGTGGCGTAGGCTTCCAGCATATCGACACCTTTGGCGACTACAAGGAGAGCCATGGCGAGGACGATCCGGATTTCTGGACCCACGTGGTGGAAAAGGTCTATGAGCCCGGCAAGCATGAGCACGGGGGCGGGCGTTTCAATTACTCATCGTCGGTCAGTACGGCCAGGGATTACTACAACAGCAATGATGCCGATAATTTCTATTTCAGCATCTGGGGTGGTGAAGATATCCATATCGGTTTGTATGACAACGATAATGAATCCATCTTTATTGCCAGCAGGCGCACCGTTGAACAGATTGCCTTAAATCTCGATATCACCCCGCAGAGTCGGATTATCGATATCGGGGCAGGGTATGGCGGTGCGGCCCGTTTTCTTGCCAAGACCTACGGGTGCCACGTTACCGCCCTCAATCTCAGTGAGGTGGAAAATCGCCGAAACCGCGACATGAACAAGGTTCAGGGTGTCGATCATCTCATCGACGTCATCGATGGTTCTTTTGAGGATATTCCACTGCCGGATAACAGCTTCGATGTTGTCTGGTCACAGGATGCCATCCTGCACAGCGGCGAACGTGAGACCGTTATCGAGGAGGTGGCGCGTCTGCTCAAGCCCGGAGGCAGCTTTGTCTTTACCGATCCGATGATGACGGATGATTGCCCCAAGAAGGTGCTCAAGCCGATTCTTGACCGGATCCATCTCGATTCTCTGGGCTCACCCGCCTTTTACCGCGAAACCGCACGCCGGTTTGGTATGAAAGAGGTCGGTTTTGACGATCATACGCCGCAGTTGATTACCCATTACTGGAGGGTTTTGAAAGAAACCGAGCGTAAAGAGCAGGAAATATCCAATGTGGTCAGTAAAACCTATATAGAAAACATGAAAAAAGGGCTCGGCCACTGGGTTGACGGAGGCAAAAACGGTCATCTGGTCTGGGGCGTTTTTCATTTCAACAAACATTGATGATTACGGACCGGGCGGGATCATTGATCCGCCCGGTCATTTCGCCATCGTTATTGGTCAAACGGCGGGAAATACGGGTCAAGTCGTCCTTTGACTCTTATTAATTTTGGCCTGAAATTCTGATAATGTAATAGGGGAGAAATTCGACTCTCTTTTAGTTTGGCCGGAAAACTACAGTTCGTTGAGCAATGCCATTCAGCGACTGATAACCAGACTCGGCGGCGACAAAAACTTGTCGTAAGAACACGATATAATCGTCGATAATTTTTTTAAAAGCAAAAGCCGACTTGCCCCTTGCTTTAAAACGCCAGGCGTACGGCACTGCCAAGGAAGACTGTATCAGAATCAATGTCTGTAGCTTCATTGCCCAGTTCCGCAGTATCATTTAATCTATACAGCCCATAAATATCCCAATAGACATCTGGAACTATTTCCAGATTTAGGCCGGCACGAAGAGCAAAAAATGGCTCTTCGGCAAAGTCGCCATCAAGGTACTCTATGCCTATTCCTGCACCAGCATAAATTGCACTGCCAAACAGAACAAATGCCTGAGGTGAGAAGGCATTCTCTCCATATTTGTCTGGAGTAAATTCAAGATTTGCTTCAAGTCCGATGGGACCCATCCAATACTGATAACTACCAAAAAAAGAAAATCCATTTTCATCAACATGGTCAACGTCTATGTCATCAACCGCGATCCAATAATTTGCTCCACCACCAATGCGCGCCTCATTAGCTTGCGCGAAAGGAGCTGCCAATATCATCATAAGTGCAATAGATACTACTGTGCGTCTTTGCTTCATTTTCACCCCCGTACATAAAATAATGTGATAGGCTTTCTCTGTAACAAAATATCCTTAGAAACCCTTGTTTATGGCATCACTCTGTAAGCTCGTTCTGACTTTTCCTTGGAACCCTCTCCATCAGTCGCCAAACGCCAAACAACCTATCCGTTTTTAACCATTTTATCAAGAAATTATGCGCGAAGTGTCACGAAGTGTGGTCACGCGAAGTGGGGTCATTATGTTGTGTGCATGGGGTCATTTGTCTTTTGACTCTTGTTCATTTTGACGATAAATTCTGGAAATGTAATAGGGGAGAAATTCGACTCCCTTTTCTTTTGGTCGGAAAATTACAGTTCGTTGAGTAACGCCATTCAGCGACTGATAACCAGACTCGCTGACAGTAAAAGCTTGTCGTAAGAACACGATATAATCTTCGATAATTTCTCTAAGCGTCAAAAGCCGACTTGACCCCTTGGAAAGCCGACTTGACCCCTTGGGACCCCTTGTTGACCTAAAAAAGGGTCTTGCTCACATCCCGCCAGCAGAGTAATCGCGCCTTTGAACGTTGCTGCGATGCCTCGCCGCCATAGACGACCACATTATCCAGGCTAAGAGATAAACCGGCTGTTGCAATTCTTTCGGCAATCTGATCAAATCCTTTGAAAAAATCCGCAGCGGCCGTTGCTGCAGATTTCACCTCAATGGCATGTAGACAATCACCCTGTTGCACCAGCACATCCATCTCCAACCCACGACTTTCACGATAATGGTACAAGTTTGGCTGTTTGCCTTGGTGGGCCAGTGATTTATAGAGCTCTGAAACCACCCAGCTTTTGAAAATAGCCCCTCGCAGAGGGTGCAACCGGAGTTGTTCGGGTTCTCTGATCTGCAGAAGATAACAGATTATCCCCGTATCCAGGAAATGAAGTTTGGGTGCTTTCACTATCTGTTTACGGATATTGACATGCCAGGCCGGCATCCGATGAATAATATAACTTGCCTCCAGAATGGACAACCAGGTTTTTGCCGTATTATGTGAAACGCCGGCATCACTTCCTAGAGACGACAAATTGATCTCCTGTGCAGTGCGCCCGGCGCAGAGTTTGAGAAAGCTGGAAAAGCTCAACAGGTCACCGACATTCATGACCTGACGGACATCACGTTGTACATAGGTAGCAACATAGTCCGCCAGCCATTGGTGAGCGGGGATGTTATAGTCATAGATCCTGGGGTAAGAGCCCTGCCAAATAAGGGTAAACAGCTCATCCGGGACCCTGGTGAACCCCTGCAGCTCATCAAAATCAGGGGGCAACAGGTTCAGCAAACCGCAACGCCCGGCGAGGGATTGAGAAATGATCTGCGATATACCGAAATGTTGTGAACCGGTGACAATAAAACGGCCAGGCTCCGGATTTTCATCGACTTCGGATTGCAGATAGCTTACCAGTTCAGGTGCTTGCTGGATTTCGTCAAGGACGGCACCCTGCCGATATCCTGCCAGAAATCCTCGTGGATCATTCTTGGCAAATTCGCGGAAATCCAGAGATTCGAGAGACACATAAGGTTTATCTGGAAAGGTGGCTCGACATAATGTGGTTTTACCCGACTGCCTGGGACCCGTCACGGCAACGATGGGGTAATAGGTGGTGAGTTGCAGGAGCTTTTTTTCGAGTTTTCGAGTAATCATGCTCCCCAGTATAGCAAGAAATGCATAAATTGTAAACTGCAGTTACAATGCATGAAGTACAGGGTCAAGTTGTCCTTTGACTCTTGTTCATTTTGACGATAAATTCTGGAAATGTAATAGGGGAGAAATTCGACTCCCTTTTCTTTTGGCCGGAAAATTACAGTTTATTGAGCAATGCCACTCAGCAACTGATAACCGGACTCGACGGCGACAAAAATCTGTCGTAAGAACATGATATAATCGTCGATAATTTTTCCAAAAGCAAAAGCCGACTTGACCCCTTGCTCCCCCTCGAACTGCAGCAGCATTGCCCGACGGGATGACCATAGCCGGGACAGGGTGACCCCGTAGGGGCGAACCTTGTGTTCGCCCTGATGGTAATACGCATTGTATGCACCCTGGCATTGATACGCATGGTGTTCACCCGATGTTTGTGCGTCAGGCGTATTAGGGCGAACACAAGGTTCGCCCCTACGAGGGGTCACCCAAACACGGTTCGGTCTAAAATGGATGCCATCATTTTTCCGGCATCATTTAACACCATTTTTCCGATTGCAATTTTTTTAAACAAATATTCCCAGTTTTGCGTACAGATGGGGTGCTCCTGAATAGTTACGATAATTTTTCAAAAAGCAAAAGCCGACTTGACCCCTTGACCCCTTGACCTTGACCCCTTGTCCCCTTGTCTCACGCAGCGCGCCGCCTGGGCATGCATGTCGCCGAAGCGTCGTACAATCTGCCGGTCAAACTGTTCATCCTTGTTGAACCATTGCGCCGGCGTGATTTCTTCAAACCAGAAGTGCAGGACAGTATCAAATTCCATAAATTACTCCGTTGTCGTTTTCCCCCCTTGAGTTCTCAGTATATCCGGTGTATTGAGGGAATACTATGATTGAGAATCTTGCGGAAAACCGCAGTATACCATAAAAAGGAGCAATACTCATGGAACTTAACGACAACCAGGCAGCACTGATACTCGAGGCCGATGAAGAGGGTGAAATAAGCGTGAACGTCTCAGCCCCGGACCCCAATGGTATATCGGGTGCGCTGTGCCAGGCCCTGGCAATAAAATTAACCAGCGATGGTGATCTGCAGAGTGAACTGGTCAAGATGCTCGAAGGAGATAACGAGGAGGAGTAGCCTGAAGAGTTATAATCGCAGACCCCCTGTTCCGCCCCTGTGGAGCGGAAAGCGGTTCGGTGCTCACCTTCCCTCCTTGGTGCCGGGCGGCTGTTCGCCGGCGAGCATGGCGTAGGGCTTCCAGTAGATCCGGCGTATGCGCGATATCATTCGTTGCTGGAATCTGGTGAAATGTTCAAGCATGTAATAGAGGGTGGGAACCACGATCAGCGTCAGGAAGGTTGCCACAATAAGACCAAAAATGACCACAACGGCCATGGATTGCCACCACTGACTCGACTCGCTTACCCAGGAGATAGTCAGCAGGTGAAAATCAAAAGAGACGCCTGTCACCATGGGAATCAATCCCAATATGGTGGTCACCGCAGTCAAAAGCACAGGGCGCAGGCGGGTCGCTCCGGCTGCAATGACCGCATCGCGCAGGGCAAGTCCTCTTTGTTGCAGTTTGTTGGTGTAATCTATCAAGACGATGGCGTTGTTGACGACCACGCCGGCCAGAGAAATCACCCCGACACCGGTCATGATAACGCCAAAAGGTGAGCGAAACAGCGCCAGGCCGAGAAATGCGCCGCCCAGGGAGAGGATAACGGAGGTCATGATGATAAATGGCTGGATTACCGAGTTGAACATGCTCACCAGAATGAGAAAGATAAGAAGCAGGGCCACGGCGAAGGCCTTGGAAAGAAAGGCTTCCGAATCTTTCTGGAACTCGTGTTCGCCGGTGAAGGTTATTTTGTATCCCGGCGGCAGCGGAAAATCCTTGAGCAGATCGTCGGCCTGCTGACGGGCCACCGGCCCTGGGATTCTGGTCTCATCGACATTTGCCTTGACGGTCACCACCCGTTCGTTATCGATCCTGTTGATATCGCCCAGTGAGCCGGTGAAATGGACCGTGGCAATGGTGGAAAGGGGCACCATTACACCGGAGGGCGTGGGCAGCATGAGTTCATGGAGGACGTCCACCATCTTCCTGTCCTTTTCCCGAAGCTGTACTGTAATATCGTAGTCATCGTCACCTTCCCGGTAGCTGGAGACCTCAAGGCCGTTGTAGGCGCTTTTCAGGGCAAAACCAATGCCATCGGTGGACAGGCCGAACAGGGATGCTTTCTGCCGGTCGATGTCGACCTGCACCGAGGGAATGCCTTCGACAAAGTTGTCCCGAACGTCTTTGACATGAGGGATCTTTTCCAGGACATCCTTGATGGAATTTGCCATTTGGCCAAGGACACTGAAGTTTTCACCGGCGATTTCAATATTGATGGGGGCGCCGGTGGGCGGACCTTGCGCTTCCATGGCAAGGGTGATTCCGGCACCGGCAATATCCTTGACCCTTTCCCTGATTTCATCGACGGTTTTGTATGTGGAGCGCTGCCGTTCTTCGAGCTCGATAAAACGGACACCGACATGGTTCGGGGTGTTGGGGTCAAAGGCGGAACCACCGCCGCTGGAGACAACGGCCTTGGTGTAGATGTCCTTTATGTTCGCCATATCGCTGGGCCCGTAGAACTCCTCACCCGTTGCTTTGGTATGCTTTTGGCCGGCCAGCAAGTCATCGAGGGAGCGTTTTTCCCTTTCGCCTGCAGGCCCCGCCAGTACGCCTTCTATTCGTCTGATGGTCTGATCGATATAATTGAGTCCGGCGCCTTCCGGCACATCCATGTTGACATACATTCCTTTAGGTTCAATATCGGGGAAGAACTCCACCGGTTTTTCCAGACCAATCACCAGCATCCAGGACTGAAAGAGCAGGATAAGGACGCAGAAGGCGATAGCAATAACGGTCAGGGGCATTTTCAGGGCGGCGGACAGGACCCTGGCGTAGTTCGATAACAGCGGGCCTTTGATGGCGATGGGCTGCTCCACCGCCCTGGATATCTCCTCCATGCTCTTTTGCTCGCCGTGCCGTTTCTTCACCTTCATAAAAATCGAAGCCAGGGCCGGATTGATGACCATGGCGACAAACAGGCTGGAGGACAGGGTGATGATCAGGGTAAGGGGCAGATAGCTCATGAACTCTCCCATGATGCCGGGCCAGAACAGCATGGGAGAGAAGGCTGCAAGGGTAGTGATGGTGGAGCCGATGACCGGATAGGCGACCTCGGCAGTGGCCTTCATGGCCGCCTCGACACCGCCGGCGCCCTGCTCCATGAAACGGTAAATGTTTTCAATGATGACGATGGCATTGTCCACCAGCATGCCCAGGGCAAGGGTCAGGCTGAAGAGCACCACCATATTGAGGGTGATGCCCATGATATGGAGTATGATAAAGGACAGCAGCATGGACAGAGGGATGGCCATGCTCACCAGGAGAGCGTTGCGGATTCCCATGGCAAAAAAGATGACAATCAGTACCAGGACAAGACCGGAGAGAATGTTGTTTTCCAGGTCTTTTACCATGAGCTCGATATCGCGCGACTTGTCCAGAATCTTGGTGATTTCGGTGCCTGACGGCCAGAGCTCCTGCCGCTGTTCTATGATGCGGTCGATGTGTTTACTGATGGCGATGATGTTCTCGCCGGAACGTTTTTTCACCGAGATATTGATAGCGGAACGGCCGTCGAGCCGCGATCTGCTGCTTTCCTCCTTAAAATCATCAACAACCCTGGCGACATCCTTGAGATAGACCGGTTCCCCCTGATGTGTGGCCAGGACAAGGCCGTAAATTTCCTCAGGGGTGGTAAATTCGCCCGGAACCCGAAGCTGGTAACGGCCGGCGCCCAGTTCAATGGTGCCACCCGAGGTATTCTGGTTTTCGCTCTTTACGGCCGACTGGAAGCTGCCTATGGTGAGCCCGTAATAGGCCAGCTTATCCGGAAAAATCTCAACCCGTATCTCCCTCTCCAGGCCACCGGTTATCTCGGCTTCGAGCACACCGGTTACCGCTTCGATGTCATCCTCGAGGTCGTCGGCGATCTTTTTGAGGCAGGGCAGGCCGCAGGTGCCGGAGAGCGAAAATACCACAATGGGCATTTCGGAAAAGTTGACCTCAAAAACGGAGGGGTCGTTGTCAAGGTCGGTGGGCAGATCCCCGAGGGATTCGTCCACCTTGTCCTTGACATCCTGCAGGGCCTGGTCGATATCGGTGCCGGTGACAAATTCAACATTGATGGAAGACAGGCCTTCCGAGCTCACCGATTCAATGGTCTTCAAGCCGTCGAGTCCCTTGAGCTTCTTCTCAATTTCAATGGTCACCGCTGTCTCCATATCCGCCGGAGAAACTCCGCGATAGTTGGTGGAAATAAAAACATTGGGGATAGTTATATCGGGATCGCTCTCACGGGGCAGCACCTTGTAGCTGTAGACACCAAAAATGATGAGCACAATGGTGAGCACGACCACCGAAATGCTTTTGCGTATGGCTGTATCGGAGACGATCATAGGGTGTACTCGCTGAGATTGGTTACAGTTTTGACCACTTTGATGTTCTGGCCGTCTTCGATATCACGATGGCCTTCTATGATGAGCCTGTCTCCGGCCTTGAGCCCATCCACTATCTCCACCATCCAGCTTTCCATGATGCCCAGGCGGACATTCCTCTTGTCCGCCGTGCCCTCGTTTTCGACGAAGACAAAGTGTTCATCATTACGTGATATGACGCTGTAGAAGGGAATGGCGAGGGCGTTGTCGACGGTTTTCTTGACGATATCGGCGCGGAAAAACATGCCGGGCAGGATCTCACGAGAAGAGTTGTCCACTGCAAGCTCAAAGGTGTAGAGCCGGGCAGTGGTTGTGGGAGCCGGTGCAAGAAAGTGGGTTTGTCCGGTGATAATACGGTTATCCAGGGCTTGAATGGTGATGTCGACCTGGTCCAGCCTGCGGACGGCCGGGACATCGGATTCCGGTATGCCGACCACGGCCTTGACCCTGTCGATTTTAAGGATCTGGGCAACGGGATCCGCCGTGGAGAGCAGTACTCCCTCTTCGGCATCAAGGCGCCGAATTATGCCGTCGATTGGTGCCTTGATAATGCAGCGTGAAAGCTGAAGCCTGGCGTTGTCCAGATCGGCCTTGGCGGTGAGCATGGCGGTTTCGCGGGCATCCAGCTGGGCTTTGGGAATAACGCCTTTATCATAGACGGCCTTTTCCCGCCGGTAGTCTGATTGGGCCAGCGAATAGGCGGCTTTGGCCCGTTGCAGGGCGATCTGATAGTCGTCCTCTTCTAGCCGGGCCAGGATCTGGTTTTTTTTGACCTCATCGCCTTCCTCCACCAGAACGTCGCTGACCGTACCGGTGACCCGGGCGGTGAGCTCCAGGCTCGTCCAGGGCTCGATACTGCCGGGCAGGTTGATTGTATCCTGTAGAGTGGTGGGCTGCAGCTCATGGACGACACAGTTGACGGGCGGCCTTTTTTTGCTGACGCTGTTCATCTTGTCGGCGGCAATGGAATCCTTTTTTTTACCGATGGCCATGAAGAGCACCACTATGGTGATCAGCATCACCAGGAGTACAAGGCGCGGCAGGATCGACCAGATAAAAAAGACCATTCTGGCGCGCGGTGTTGTTGGGCTGTCGATAGATTCGCTGTGTTGCAAACTCATATGTTCACCTGAAAAAGTATTCGTTATGCGGCGGATGGGGCCAGGCCGTCGAGGGCCTGCTGGAACAGTTGGCGCATGCCGGGGCCGACTTCTTCCGATGTTATTCTGCCGGAGTACCAGGAAGAAACAACCACAATATAGAGGGCGTAGAAGTGGCCGGCAAGAAAGAGCAGATCGATATCGCTGCGCAGCTCATTTCTTTCCTGGGCGCGCTGGTAGATCGAATAGAGGAGATCCAGCCACCTGTTATCCATCTCGCGCAAGCTGTTTTTGTCGCTGTCCGCCGGAAACAGAACCTGCTGGAGAAAGAATCTCCCAAATTCATGATTTTCTGTGACATGGAGAAACTCTCCCATGAAAATTGTCATGATCTGTTCGATGAGCGGGGCTGTGGGGTCGGTCTTGCGGGCCAGCTCTTCATGGATAAACTCCAGCTGTTCTTCGCAAAAGGCATGGAAAATTTCCGATTTTGTCTGGAAATAGGTGTAGATGGTGCCTTTACCAATGCCCGCCAGCTGGGCAAGCTCTTCGATGGATGTTTTCTCAAAGCCCTTTTGACCAAAAAGCTCAACTGCCGCCTTGATGATTGCCTTGCGCGTACGGCGCTTTTTTTCTTCCCGTGTGATACCCATTGGCTGTTCGTCTCCCGTTTTATAAAAAATGACCACGGTCGAGTTTTACGGGATAATGGGGAATTGATCAAGTAAAAAAGTCGACCACGGTCATTTTTTTTCAGGGAACCCTCGTCAGGGTGCAGGAATGTCTGCTCTTGATTTTTTGACAATTCTTTCTATTATAGAAGCAGCTTAATAACCATTCCGCTTTCGGCGACGAATGCTGGAATATCGTGTTGTACACAAATATTCGGTGCGCCCCGCAAAGTTCTCAGCGTCCGTCAGAGGTGTTTCATGACAGATTCCTGCGATGGGGCGGCGCCAGTAAGGATTTTTATGGGAATTCAGGTGTGGGTGAGCCAGTGGCTCAGTGAAATTGCGGGGTTTATACCTTTGGGATATGCCTTCGGGGCCGGAATGGTGTCCGCTGTCAACCCCTGCGGTTTTGCCATGCTGCCGGTCTATCTTTCGCTCTATTTAGGGATTGCGGATGAGGAATATGGCAGTCGAACGATGGTCTCGCGACTGCTGCGGTCGCTGTGGGTAACACTGGTGGTCACTTCGGGCTTTGGCCTGCTCTTTGGCCTCGTCGGTCTGCTTGTTTCGGCGGGTGGTGTCTTTCTTGGCGGCATTATGCCCTGGGTTGCCGTCACCGTCGGCGCACTTCTTCTGATGCTTGGCATCGCCATGCTGCTGGGCAAGCATATTTCCTTCAATTTTATGCTGAACCTGGCCAACAACATTGGAGATCCGCGCAATATTACCCTGAAGGGGTTCTTCCTCTTTGGCGTGGCCTTTGGCGCCACGTCGTTGAGCTGCACTCTGCCGATTTTTCTGGCGGTCATCGGCAGCTCACTGACAGCCGGTGATCTTGCCGGGGGCATCGTACAGTTCATCGGCTATATCATGGGAATGGGGCTGGTACTTCTGGTGCTGACACTGGGGATGACCTTTGTCAGGGAAGGCGTTGTCGTCGGCACCATGCGCAGATTTCTGCCGCATATGCAAAAGGTCTCGGCACTATTGATCATCTTTGCCGGAAGCTACATTCTCTACTACTGGCTGTCGAGCGGGCTGCTTTTCCAGTAGGCGGAGTTATTCCAGCACCGTTTCAATAACTTCTGCAAGTTCGTCCATGTCGAAGGGTTTGGCGATTGCGGCACAGAAGCCGTATTCATCGAAGTCCACCATGACCGGATCATTGGAATACCCGCTCGAAACGATGATGCGCGCCTCCGAATTGATGTCAAAGATGGCCGCCGCCGTTTCCTTGCCGCCCATGCCGCCGGGCAGAGTAAGATCGACAATTACGCCGTCAACCGGGGAGCCGGTCTTCCACAGATGTTTGTAGATGTCAAGTGCCTCTCGTGATGATTTGGCGCAGACGCATTCATGGCCGAGATGGACCAGCATTCTGCCTGCAATGCCAAGCAGCATCTCCTCGGTATCGACGACCAGAATCTTGAAATTTTTGCCTTTGCCCCGCTTTTTCTCCTGTTCTTCGGGCAGGTGCTGGTCCACCGCTGCAGGAAGGTAAATGGTGAAGGTGGAGCCATTGTTCTCCTCGCTGTTGACATGAATATAGCCATCATGGCGCTGAATGATGGACTGGGCGATGGTCAGACCGAGGCCGCTGCCATTGTCTCTGGTGGTGAAATAGGGCTCAAAAATCTTGCTCCGGTAACGTACAGGGATGCCATGGCCGCTGTCGCGAATGGCGATTTCAACGTAGCTGCCCTGGAGCCGCACAGGCAGCTCTTCTGCCTGGGCATCAAGGACGTTGCGGCACTCGATATGGATGGCCCCCGATCCTTTGATGGCTTGTCTGGCATTGGTGACAATGTTTTGCACAACCTGACCGATCTGGGCGCCGTCAACGTCGACAAGCAGCAGATCATCGGGAATATCAAACCGGCTGACGATTGTAGAGCCGTAGAGGGCGAATTCGACGGATTCACGGAGAAGAGTATCGACGGCTGTGATTTTGCGAATCGGCATGCCCTCCTTGGAAAAGGTGAGCAACTGTTGTGTCAATGCCTTAACTCGACGTGAGGCCTTTTCGGCGTTTTTGAGAAGCTCGATGGAGTCTGCGGGGATGCCGGAGAGTTTTCTGACGAGGTTGATGTTGCCGATAATTGCAGTTAGCAGGTTGTTGAAATCATTAGCTATGCCGCTGGAAAGCACCCCCAGGGATTCAAATTTGTGAGCGCGAAGAACCTCTTTTTCCATCCTTTTCCTGGCTGAAATATCACGTATAATTCCCACCGTATGCCATTGGTCATTCTTGTTGAAGGCGGAAAAGGAGACCTCCACCGGAAATTCCGTACCATCCTTTTTATAGCCATAAAGCTCAATGGTTTTGGCTTCCATGGAGTCGGTCTCGGCGGGCAGTTTGAACTTACGCGAAATTTTGGTGAAATGGGACTGGTGTTTGGGTGGTGAAATGATTGAGGTAATAGGCTTGTCGACAACTTCAGTGGCGCTGTACTGGAAAAGCTTTTGTGCAGCGGGGTTCCAGTGGAGAATATTCTTGTTGCTGTCAATGGCGATAATGGCATTGGCCGCAGCTTCGTTTATGGCCTTGAGTTCTTCTTCGTTTTCGCGCATGGCTTTTTCCGCCTGCATACGCCGCAGGCTGTTTCGGGCCAGCATAAACGATGAGATACCAATAATAATAAGGCAGAATGAGTAGATCAGGAAAATGCGCCGCAGAATTTTTTTGGGCCATTGCTCCAGGACATCCCTGGGAACAAACGATACCGTCTTCCACAGATAATCATTCGTGGTATCAAGGCCGTTGCTGGTAATGACATCGCCGCGTTCGAAGGAGATGGTGCTGAAGGTTATAAGGCCGCTTTCGCTCTCAAACTGGCCTGCCTTGTTGTCTTTGATGCGTTGCCATTCTTTGCCGAGTGTAGTGGCGATATTGTTTTCCTGGTGCGGCAGCAGCCAATTCTTTTCCTCGCTGGAACGTTGGGTGTTCAGGTAGAAGCCGTCGCTATCCACCAGGTAGGTTTTTCCCGGCGAATTTATGGAGACCGCCTGAAGATCGTCGAGCAGGTTATCGATGGGATGGTTGAGGAGGATGATACCTTTGCGGCTTTGGCTGCTGTTGATAACCGG
Organism: Desulfopila sp.; assembly: GCA_046260685.1. GTDB lineage: Bacteria > Desulfobacterota > Desulfobulbia > Desulfobulbales > Desulfocapsaceae > Desulfopila_A. Next base: position 704 of record JBHEOR010000044.1, on the reverse strand, counting down.
CATGCCGAAGCGCACCACCGGATGATGGCCATCTCTTTTGTCGTCGCCAAGGGCATCCGAGGCAAACGAATCGGGCATGATATAGGTTTTTTCAGTGGGCAGTGCCAGTGTGGATTTGAAAGAAGGAGACTGTGCCCAGTTTTGCAGCGTGGCTTTGGCCGCCATCATTGGAGTTGATCCGGCGGTAGTAATGCGGACTTTTTCGTGCCCTGTCTCGTCTATGAACTGAATTCCTGAATAGCGTTTTTTGATTTTGGCAAAAAGTAAAAGCTCGCGGGCGAGACTGTCAAGATGAGGAGCGTCATTGTTGTGGAGGTATTCCAGAAGTTCGCTTTGCATTGCAAGGAACTGCAGGTCGGTGATGATGGACTCAAATCTGGAGTCGACCATTCTGATTTGTGAGTGGATCTTGTAGGTTTCGCTTTTTTCAATGGTGAGCTGCTCGGTGGCGACATCCTTTGAATAAAAAAGAACAGCGAGACTACCGGAGAGTATAGCCAGCGGTAGAAAGATGCGCAGAAAGCGGAGAACGATATCATTCCAGCCTGGAACCGAAAGTTTTTTCAATAGAGTCATAATAACTATTCAGCGATACAACCGGGGCCCCGGCCTCTATTCGAAAAGTAACGTAGCTCGAAGCACCCAAGGGCAAGGAGTCCGCCGTGTTGTTTGCATGGGTATCTGCAGCCCGGACGGCTGCAGCT
>JBHEOR010000043.1:14761-20441 GCA_046260685.1 Desulfopila sp. | reverse complement strand
GCTGCCGTCTTTGCGATATTTGCGCTCAGCAGTTACTCCTCCACCAAACATGGCCGCACCTGCAGCCTGAGAAGAGGCCTCTTCGGCGGTCCAGCCCGGCAGGGGTTTGGGTAGCAGGGCCTCGAGCTCGCCTCCCTTTTTCTGGCGAATAAGCTGGGCGGCATACTCCAGGCTTCCGGCAGCACTGGAAAGGTCTCCTTCAGCATAGTATTGCAGACCTTCCTTGACCGCATCCTCGATTTCGTCAGCCAATATGCAAGGGGCTAAAAATACAACGAATACCAATTGAAACAAGAGAGCTCGTATGACTAATTTCATGGTTTTCCTCCATGTATGTTTTTTCAGTGTTCATCCGGCAAAAGTACACGCGTGATACTTTTTTCGTGTTCATTTTATCATCTTCACAACGTCAGTGAGATATGAGGACCCACCTTCTAAATATTTCTATGATATGCATGAAACCATATACCTGTTGGCTACCTTTTTCAGTGTGGGGCCAAGTATGAGCAGGGTGGAGGATGATTCCCTGCGGTGCGGCAGCGATCTCATTGACCTGGGGGAAACGATGTATGAGGTCCGCAAGTCCTGCGGTGAATTGTATTCGGTGCAGGATGTGGGTGAGAAGCGACATTACAGCAGATATAAAACCAAACGGCAGACTGTAGAATCCATTGTCTATCTTACAGAGTGGATATACGAACGTGCCGATGGTATTTATGTACTCACCTTTGAGGGTGGCCGTCTTGTCGAAAAAGAATTTATTTTTCAATGATGCGGACAACATTGTAATACAGAAGGATTTGATGCACCGGCCTTGAAAAAAATGATACTCGTTCCTATCTTCTTGTGATGTACCTAGCTATTCATTGCCACTCACCATATCACCCACATATTAAGGGAGGTTGACCGATGTATGAATTGAAAACTCTAAACGAAAAGGCATTACCTTCGGCGCTGGCCAAGGCCAAGCAGTATCGATTCCTTGGCGAACCGGATGAAGCGGAGAGTATCTGCTTCGATATCCTGGCGGTTACGCCCGATCATCAGGATGCGCTTATTTTATTGCTGCTGGCCTTGACCGACAAGTTCGGCCATGGCGAACTGGGCGACTCCTACAGTAAAGCCCGTGCGATTGTCGATAAACTCGATGATGCCTTCTGCAAGTACTATTATATCGGCATCATTTTTGAGAAGCGGGCCAAATATCATCTCAAAAAAGAAGGACCGGGAGGCGCCGAGGCCGCCTATGAGTGGTTTGTCAAGGCCATGGCTTCCTATGAAAAGGCGTTCTCCGACTGTGATCCGGACAATCATGATGCCGTTCTGCGCTGGAACTCCTGTGCCCGCCTGTTAAATGATAATCCGGAAATAAAGCCCAATGATGGGAGCGATGCAGACATATTGCTGGATCCCTTTGAAATGCCGCATTGATAGTGACCAACTGTTGTACTGCAAAGCAACGCGCCTCCGGCGCCTGTCTCAGCGCGATGCGCCAGGACAGGCGCCTTTACGGTTGCTGTCTTACTGTGATTCTTCCTGTTTTCGCTGATTGTTCAGCATTGTCTTGATGGAATTGATCCTTTTGGTTATCAGGATGGAGCGGGGGCATGACCTGGTACACTGAAAGTGGTTCTCGCAGGGCCATACACCGCCGGGATCATTCAGTATGGCAAGACGCTCCTTGAAACCCGTGTCGCGCGAGTCGGTCAGAAAGCGAAATGCCTGGGAAATTGCCGCTGGTCCGATAAAATTATGGTTTTTTGCAAGAATCGGGCAGGCTGAATAACAGGAGGCGCAGAGGATGCAGTTGGTGGTGTCATCGAAGACCATACGTTCTTCCTGAGATTGCAGACGCTCACCTTCTTTGACCTCCTCTTCATTTATAACGTAGGGTTTGATGGAGCGATATTTTTTGAAAAATTCGCTCTGGTCAACGATCAGATCGCGCTGTATGGGCATATATCTGAGCGGTTCAAGCGTGACGGTGTCGCCGTCGTTTGCCGCAACCTCTTTTACCAGGGTCTTACAGGCCAGCCCGTCTTTGCCGTTGATGCGCATGGCATCGGAGCCGCAGACGCCATGGGCGCAGCTTTTGCGGAAGCCGAGGCTGCCGTCCTGAAATCGCTTGATGGTCATGAGGGCATCGAGCAAGCGCTCGTTGGGTTTTATATCAACCGTATATTCCTGGAAATAGGGGTCGTTGTCGGTCTCTGGGTTAAAGCGTTGTATTCTCAAAACAATATTCATATCGGCTCCTTTGCATCAATAGGTGCGCGGCTTCGGTTTCCAGATCGAGGTGTCTACATCCTTGTACTCCAGACGCACCGTATCGTTTTCAAGATAGGCCAGGGAGTGCTGGAGAAACCTGTCGTCGTCTCGTTCGGTGTAGTCCTCACGGCTGTGGGCGCCGCGGCTTTCCCTGCGGTTCAGGGCGGATGCGGCGGTAAGCAGGGAGAGATCGAGGAGATTACCAAGTTCGAGTATCTCGAGCAGATCGGTGTTGAAGGCTGAACTGCGATCCTGCACCCGCACCTCACGATAGCGCCGGCGAAGATCCTGTATTGTATCAACGGCCTGCTGCATCTCTTTTTCGTTACGGTAAATACCGACCTTTTCCATCATGGTGGTCTGCATTTCATCGCTGATATGACCGCCGTGCGGACCTTCTGATCCATCGGTAATCCGCTTGATCCACTGTCGCGCCTCATCTGCCGCTGACTCTTCAACTTTGACCGCTGCGGCGCTCTTGACATATCGGGCGATGTGTTGTCCGGCCCGACGGCCGAAGACAACCAAATCGAGAAGGCTGTTGGTGCCCAGCCGATTGGCGCCATGCACCGAAACACAGGCGCATTCACCGGCGGCGTAGAGTCCTTCGATGATGGTTGCCTGATTGTCCAGAATAACCCGGCCGTTTTGGTCGGTGGGAATACCGCCCATGGCATAATGCGCCGTCGGCAAAACAGGAATGGGGTCATTGGCCGGATCAATGCCCAGATAGGTTTTGCAGAATTCTGAGATATCGGGAAGTTTTTGCATCAACGTATCTTTACCCAGATGGGTGGCATCGAGATGAACATAGTCATCGATTTTACCGTCACCGCGAATACCTTTGCCGTTGCGTACCTCGGTGAGAATAGAACGGGCGACGATGTCGCGGGGGGCTAAGTCGAGCAGGGACGGTGTATAGCGCTCCATGAAGCGCTCACCGTCACGGTTTCTGAGGATTCCGCCTTCGCCGCGCACGGCTTCGGAAATAAGAATGCCAAGTCCCATTATACCGGTGGGGTGGAACTGGTAAAATTCCATGTCTTCCAGTGGAATACCGCGCCGTGCACAGACTGCCGGACCATCTCCGGTATTGGCAAAGGCGTTGGAGGTGATTTTGAACATGCGGCCAAAGCCGCCGGTGGCAAAGAGCACGGCCTTTGCCGCAAAAACGTGGAGCCTACCGGTGGCAAGCTCCACAACGACAACACCCTTGCAGCGCTTTTGGTCGAGAATGAGGTCAACGACTTGAAACTCGTCATAAAATGAAACTTCGTTTTTAATACACTGCTGGTAGAGGGTCTGCAGAATCATATGGCCGGTTCGGTCGGCGGCATAGCAGGCCCTGCGCACCGGCCCCTCACCAAAGTTGCGGGTGTGACCGCCAAAGCGGCGCTGGTCGATGCGTCCTTCCGGGGTTCGATTAAAGGGGAGGCCACGATTTTCCAGATCATAAACAGCCTGAATGGCTTCCTCTGCCAGAATACCGGCGGCCTTCTGATCCACAAGGTAATCGCCCCCCTTAACCGTATCAAAGGCATGCCATTCAGGCTTGTCTTCTTCTACATTGCCAAGGGCTGCGCTGATACCGCCCTGCGCTGCTCCGGTGTGACTTCGGACAGGGTAAAGTTTGGAGAGAACGGCAGTATTGGCGTCCTTACTGGCCTCCAGCGCCGCGTAAAGGCCGGCTCCGCCGGAGCCGATTATAACCGTATCAAATTGATGAATCACAGGCACCTCCCTCGTTGATGGACGATTTGTGGTTGTTACATTGCAGGCCATCCTGAAAAAAGATGCCTGTTCAACAGCACCCCATCTGTACGTGATCAGTATGGAAAATACGTAACTATTCAGGAGCACCCCATCTTGTCCCATTTGAGCCTTCTCGAATAGCACAAGTATGCTTCAAAGTCCCAAATGAGCCAATATGGAGCACTCTTGAACAGTTACAACTTGGTTGTTATGCCAATTTGGTGCTCCCACCTGAATAGTTACGAAAATACGTCTATTTTTTGAGGTGGCCTGCAACCGGGTATTCTCAACTTTAAAAGGAATGATTCTTCTTGACAAGTTTTTCCTATCAATAATGCATTTGAGGGATGTATAGCTCATCTGGTTTTTGGCCCGACACTATTTGTCGAGAAGGCAGGTAAAGGATGTGTCAGAAAACCTTGCGTCATGGACAATATCGGAATAAGATGGCAGAGCAGTAGAGGGGGTTGTTCGTTTTAAGCTGCCGGCTGTTGCCTGGAAAGGCACCATCTGTTTGATTATATGCATCATTAACTACATCATTAACTACATCATGTGTATCCCGGAGGGGGGCGTATGGATGTTGTCCTGCTGTCGCGTTTGCAGTTTGCCTTCACAATCATGTTTCACTACATATTCCCGCCGCTCACCATCGGGCTGGGTGTGATTCTGGCCTATCTGGAAACGCGCTTCTATCTTACCAGAAAACCAATTTTTGCGGAAGCAAGCCAGTTCTGGACTAAAGTTTTCGTGCTCAATTTCGCCATAGGCGTGGCCACCGGTATTGTGATGGAATTCCAGTTCGGAACAAATTGGGCCGCCTACTCCAGGTTTGTTGGTGATGTTTTTGGCAGCGCCCTTGCGGCAGAGGGTATCTTTGCCTTTTTCCTCGAATCCGGTTTTCTTGCTGTCATGGCATTTGGCCGTGAGCGCGTACGCCCTGGATTCTTCCTCTTCAGCGTCTACATGGTGGCGTTGGGATCGATTTTTTCATCGGTCTGGATAGTGATTGCCAACAGCTGGCAGCAGACCCCGGCCGGACATCATATCGTCGAGATTCTACGCCCGGAAACGCTTGCCGATGGGAGTACCGCCATGGTTCCCTGGGTGGTGGACGGTGTGGTTCAGCGGCGTGCCGAAATTGTCGATTTTGCCACAATGGTTTTCAACCCTTCCACCGTTCATCGGCTCAGTCACGTCCTTCTGGGGTGTCTGGCGGTAGGCGCTTTTTTCGTGCTCAGTATTTCGTCCTACTATATCCTCAAAAACAGGCATCGTGAATTCGCTCGACATTCCATGAACGGCGCTCTGGTCATGGGCCTTATCGCCTCCGTTGGCCTGGCGGCAAATGGACATTTTCAGGCACAGAATATGTACGAGCACCAGCCAGCCAAGATGGCCGCCTTCGAGGGCCACTTTGAAACAGGCCGCGGGGATCTCAACCTTATCGGCTGGCCCAACGGCGAGGAGCAAAGGATCGATTACGCGCTGGGCATACCGGGCGGGCTCAGTTTCATGCTTTTTGATGATTTGACCTTCAGCAGGCAGGTGGTGGGGCTGGACCGTTTTCAGGAAAAAGACTGGCCGCCGCTTGTCATTCCCTTCTTGAGCTGGAGGGTCATGGTAGGGCTTGGCGGCGTGATGATCGTTGTCTGTATGC
>JBHEOR010000043.1:0-14751 GCA_046260685.1 Desulfopila sp. | reverse complement strand
CTTCTATACCAGAAAGGGGATCCTTGGTGAAAAAAAGTGGCTGCTCTGGGCCTTTGTTTTTGCCATTGGTTTCGTTATCACGGCCAATCAGGCAGGCTGGATATCTGCTGAGGTTGGCCGGCAGCCTTGGACCGTCAATCCTCCCATAAAGTGGAATGCGGCGGGGGATGATCTGATTACCGGACCGGACGGAGTCTATCGCTACGATGAGACACTGGGGCTGCGCACCAAAAATTCCGTGAGTGGGGCCGTCGATGCCTGGGAAAATCTGATTTCTCTTGTTTTGTTTGCCATGCTGTATCTATCGCTTGCTGCGGTGTGGATTTTTGTTCTCGACCGCAAAATCCGCAAGGGTCCTGAACCGCTCAAGGAATATGCCGGAGTGGATGAACACGGTGTGCGCCATTCCACCATCACTCGGCAGCACGCGCGTTTGAGCGCTGAAGACAAAGGAAAAGGGGGTGCTGAATGAGCCCTGAATTTTTAAGCATAATCTGGTTTATCCTGCTCAATGTATTACTCATAGGCTATGCCATACTGGACGGGTTTGATCTGGGTGTGGGCGTGCTGCATCCCTTTGTCGCCAAAACGGATACCGAACGGCGTCTGGTGATGAATAGCATAGGACCGCTCTGGGATGGCAACGAAGTCTGGCTGGTTACCTTCGGCGGGGCGCTCTTTGCCATGTTCCCCAATGCCTATGCCTCTATTTTCAGTGCGTTTTATCTGCCGTTTGTCTTTCTCCTTTTTGCCCTTATTTTTCGTGCGGTATCTTTGGAGTTTCGCTCAAAACGTCTGGAAAAAGGCTGGCGATCTTTCTGGGACAGCTTGTTTTGTCTAGGTTCCACCCTTGCCGCCCTGCTTTTTGGTGTCGCCGTCGGTGCCTTGATGCAGGGGCTTGAACTCTCAGAACTGGGTGATTATCAGGGAAGCTTTTTTGATATGATATCGTTTTTCAGTGTGTTGGTCGGGCTGTTCACGGTGGCGTTGCTGGCCATGCATGGTTCTATTTTTCTCTATATGAAAACCACCGGGGAGCTGCAGTCGCGACTGTATGGCTGGATGAACACGACCTATGTCGCCTTTGTCAGTCTTTTTGTAGTGGTGACCCTCTACTCCACCCTGCTGGTGCCGGCATCGCTCAAGCATTTTGATGATTACCCTTTGCTCTGGCTTATCCCCTTGATCAATGTTGCGGCAATAATAAATATTTTTCGAGCCATCCGCAGCAAAAAAACCTTTTATGCTTTTCTGAGCAGCTGTTTCACCATTGCTGCCCTGGTGGTTCTTTTCAGCGCGGCGCTCTATCCCAATCTGTTACCGGCTGCTAATAATCCGGCATACAACATCACCATATTCAATGCCTCCTCCAGTCCACTGACGCAGAAAATCGGTCTTATTATCGTTGCCATCGGCATGCCGCTTGTGCTGGCGTATACCACGCTTATCTATTATACCTTTCGCGGCAAGGTTGAGCTTGGCGAGGATAGTTACTGATTGGCCTCGCCCTGGAGTTTTCAGCAAAGGTATTTATTATATGGCAATGGACACAATGGACACTATAACTTTTTGCTATTCCAACCATCGCTCAGAGATACTCGCCGAGATGGAAGATGTTATGCTGGGCAGTGATATGATCGTTGTCGAGGAGCCTCCTCATCCTGCATTTGCTAGCATGCTGGCGGGCAAGACCGACATTGAGGATATTCTGCTCGAGCTTGATTTTGAGTACCCTCACTTTATCCGCAGATATTACAGGATGCTGCAGAGAGTGCACGGTATGGGAAAAACGATTGTGCAGATCGAGCCCTTCGTCGAGATTCTTTTGCAGATCCACGATTTTTTTGCCGATGGCCATGCACCCGAAGAGATAGATAAAAACGATGAGATGCATGATGTCTATTGTGCGGAAAAAGAGGCCACCTACCATCTTATCGAGTTTTACAAGGCCTCGCGCAGCCCCAACTATGATGGTCTTCTCAAAGCGCTCCGATCCTTTGCCCGTGCTGATGCCGCCAGATTTCTCCTGCGTGATACCCTGCGGGCGGACGCTATCACGGCAATGCTTGAAACAGGAGTGGCAGCATGTATTGAAGCGGGCAATATGCATCGGCAGCTTTTTACGATCATGGCGCAGAAAAGACTGAGCAACTGGTCACTGCAGAGCCGTTTTCTGGAAGAGGAAATTGCCGTCGGCCTTGGTGGACCAGACAGGATTTTGAGTCCTGGAGATGAGCTGACGCTCGCCTATATATCCGGTGAGCATATGCCCACTCATCTGGAAGAGCTGCTGTCTGCCAGAGCCCTGATATATTCGAAAATCATTATTAAGGAGGAAATACAGGACAGCCGCCTGAAGTATCCCCACCTGACAGATGAGATACAGTCTATAGAAATTGTTAATACCCTCTCACTTGATGAGTGCAGAGAGCTCTATCAACATCTTCAGCCTCTGTCCACGGTGGAAACTCGACGAAGGGTTGAGGCGTTTGTGGCAGAAGGAAAAATGTGACGCGTTACCAGCGGTATTTCTGCCTGCGTACCTTTGTGTACTTGTCAGCTTGATTTGGCATTCTTAAAGTATTGAAAGGCTCTATTAGTTGGAGTTTCGTTCCCCGGGCCTGGTTGCATTCAGCTGAAGAGGGAGACACATGTCAAAAGGTGAAGCCATGAAGAACAAGAAATGTCCAGACTGTGGAGCAACTGCCTTCTACGTCAAAGACTCCGAAGACCAATACAATATCTGCGAATTCAGTTTGGAAGAGGGAGGTGTTGTGTATAAAGACGAAATGGTTGAGGCGGAACGTTTGCCTGTTTTTGAGGACAGCGAAATTTTCTGTGACCGATGTGCCTGGCACGATAAACACAAGGTTTTGTAATACCAAATAAAAAACAATCAAAGGTGAAGGTATGGATGATCAAAAACAAGCATCGCAAACAAGTAGTATGGATCCTTTCTGGAAGTGTTTGGAATGCGGCAACACCATACGTGTACCTCGTCCACCGGAAGTATGCCCCAGTTGTAAGCAAAAGTGCGCTTTTAAGGATGTAACCTGTTATACCCCTGATTGCGGTGGGCCTGGAAACATTGATCCGCAGCTGTAGATGTACTTACACCATGGGTAGTTATCCCGGCGAAAGTATTTCGAAAGTGTTCAAATAACGGTTTAGGAGGCTTTGCTTTTTGTCTGACCGTAAGAGGTGACCACGGCTAACAATCGGGGCAGTAGCGTTCCAGCCCGGGGCCCCAGAATGGCCAAACGACCGTTAAGCAGATAGATGGTAATGCCCAGTGTTGCCAGTAACTGCTTAATGTCTGTCAGGGTGATATTATTTTGCCCGGTAAAAGCGGTAATTCGTTTTAAAAAAACGAAACCGTCCGACCATTTATAAAAGGTGACTATGGCGGTATGATTTTCAATGCTGAGGTGAAAAGGAATAGTATTAAACTCCACGTCAAGATTTGTTATCAGAGAAGGTATCTTCCCTGTTGTATTTATCGTGGCCTGTAATTTTGCAATTGCAGCTCTTAAAGTAACATCCGATTGGCCCATTATTGTGATCTCATGTGGTGTGGGGATGTCGTGAAAATTGATAAAGACTTACGACATCCCCGACGTTATTAATTTGCAGATACCTCTCGAGTGGTAATTCTCAAAGTCCCATTGAACTTCCATTGGGCTTGAGGCGCGTCCTTTGCCGTACTTGCAGGAACATCAATTTGAAAATCTTCGAAACTATAAGATATTTCAGCATTATTGCCGGTGAGTCGTTCATACAGACCGACAAACATTTCGGGCCAATTATTGGTGTCTTGTACTTTTTGTGTCATTACATTCTCCTCTTTGAATTTAAAATCATCTGAAATACGTTCGCTATGCACTGTACTTTACTACAAATGTCACGACAGAATTGCCGGTGGCGGGTATGTGCCTCTAGAGTTGCTATCTGTAAGGTTTTTGATGATCACACTCATCATCACAGGACAATGTAGTAATTTATATTACTTTATCAATGGCAGTTTTTTGATTCTATAATAATAGTTTTTATTACAATTAATGCCCTGTATGAACAGGCTCCAGGCACACATTTGGTTTGCTCAGGCAAGTATCGTCCGGGGATTCAAAGATAATAACAAATATAGGAGGTTTGCATGCTATGGCTGGTACGGTTATAATTTACGGTGGATCAGGGGGGATCGGCTCGGCCACGGCTCGGACGCTGCATTCTCGGGGGATTTCACTCCATCTTGTGGGTCGCAATACAGACAGACTGGAAGCGGTCGCAGCCGAGCTTGGCCCGGCTCTATAATAATTTGATATCTCCTTATTTTTCTGATAAGTTGGAGTGGATGGGGGATGGCGTACGCGAGAAAAAATAAAGAAACAAGGGAAGAGAGGTAATGAAGAAGATGACCGGGCGTTGTCTTACGGTGTTGCTGCTCTGTTTGAGTATGCTTGCCGCCTGCTCAAGCGAAGAACAGCAACAGGTGGAAGAGCTTGCGGTGGGAGATATCGCGCCGGATTTTGCCCTCAAGGATACCGATGGCAATATCATCATTCTCTCCAAATTCAGTGCTTATCCGGTCGTGCTTCGCTTTTTTGAGACCGACTGCAGGTATTGCCGGGCGGACACCCCTATCATAAACGTCTACTTTGAAAAATACAGGGACACCGGTTTGAAGGTGTTCTATGTCGCCGCCTATCATGAAAGCAAAGCGTCGGTGACCGGCTTTATCAATGATCTCGATGTCAGTTTTCCCGTTATTATGGACAATGGGGCAAAGCTGGCCGACATGTACAATATCCTGTTGTATCCCCAGACGATCATGCTGGCGCCGGGGCGGAAGGTCATGGCGATCATTCCCGGAGGTGTCGGTGAGGCAGAGCTTGATGAGCTTGTCGGTCCCTATCTCCAGCAGAATCCTTCTGTGGCACAGAGTCGGGAGAGTGAAGAAGAGTAATAGACTCTTAGTAACAGAAGCAACAGGATTATGCATTTACGACAGCTGGTTACAGATGTGGACGAGCCGAGGCCATTGTGAAGTTATTTATGAGCGAACTCCAGGGAGAGCAGATATGAAATATTGTATAACAGTTGCCGTGTGTGTTTTTGTCTTCACCACCGTTGCTGCCGAACCGGTAAAAACAGTGAGTGACAATGAGCGCTGTCCGGTGTGCGGTATGTTTGTCGCTAAATATCCCAATTGGCTTGCTCAGATACAATTGGCCGACGGTGAGACGGCCATGTTTGACGGGGTCAAAGACATGATGGCCTACTTTTTTGAACCGCGGAAATATGGGGCCAAAAGTACGGTGGAAGATGTCTATGTCAAGGATTATTACTCCCAGCAATGGGTCGATGGCAAAAAGGCCCTGTATGTGCTCGGCTCTGATGTGATGGGGCCCATGGGACATGAACTTATTCCACTGGCATCGATGAAAGCGGCCAAAAGCTTCCTCGAGGACCACAAGGGAAAAAAAATATACAACTTTAACGAGATCGACAGGGCCTTGATCGACGCGTTGCGCTCCGGCGGTATGGGTGGCTCCATGCAGACGATGAAACATTCAAACAACTGAACATGATGCGAAAGAGTTACTTCCTGGGGCTGCTGCTGGTTGCCCTTCTTCTTTTTGACCTGGGTATGTCGTTTGGCCTGCGTAACAGGAGCATCGGGTGGCAGGAGGATGTCGAGCACATGCGCATAGCAGTTCGGCAGTTGGGGCTGACGGATCTTGTTGTTACCACCGAGGCGCGTTATACCAGGCACCCTGCAATAAGCGACAGTGTCGTTCCGTTCATGGATCATCCTGACGATATAGAACATTTTCCTTCGGGGACTTTTTTTCGACCGGTGCCACGCTTTGTGCCTGGTCGGAATGAGCCGTGAGTATCCAAGATGAGCAGCTGATCGATCAAGCAGTGTCCTGTAATGCACCATGGCGTCCCTCCTTACTGCTCTATTAGGCGCGTGATACTTTATGACGGCAATCTCTAAGCATCTCAACATACTTGACTATGCTCTTTCCCTGCTGCTGCGCAGACGGCTCAAGAGTGTTCTGTTGCTCGTCGTTTTTGCAGCAGTTATTTTTCTTCTCTCTTCCTTTCAACTTGTCACCACGGCCCTGCTGGACAGTGCTGATACTGTGCTGAGGGGTGTTCCCGATATTACCGTGCAGCAGATGTCTGCGGGACGGCAGGTGGGATTGGCACAGGAGCATCGCCATATATCTAATGACATATTTGGTATCAGTCGGGTTCGCCAGAGGATCTGGGGATATTATTTCGACGAGAAGAACGGCGCTAACTATACGGTGATCGGTCTCCATGACGATGGGGTGTCGAATCGATTACAAAGAGCTCTGCAATGGGGAAGACTGCCGGAGAAGGAGGGCGAGGTTGTAGTAGCACCACCGGTGATGAAAAATCTCGGACTGGGCCGGCGCAGGAGCTTTTCCCTGTTCCGCCCCGACTTGAGCTTGAAATCGTTGCATGTTGTCGGCCAGTTTGGAGAAGGCAGCGGTCTGGTCACTGATGATCTGATGTTTATGTCGCTTACCGATGCCGGTGATCTGTTTGCAACCGCTCCTGGAGAAATCACCGATTTGCTGATCGATGTCGCTAACCCGGCGGAGATAGACACCATAGCCGCGAAAATTGCCGACACACTGCCGGGAAGCCGGGTAATCACCAAAAAACAGATCCAAAAAACCTATGATGTCGTCTTCAGCTGGCGTTCAGGGGTGGGTTCGATTTCTTTGCTGACCTCGCTTTTTGCCTTCATCATTCTCGCCTGGGACCGAGCCTCGGGACTTTCGCCGGAAGAGCGTCGGGAAATGGCTATTCTCAAGGTTACAGGGTGGCAGACTGGAGATATCATGCTGCTCAAATTCTGGGAGTCGGCGGTCATAGCCGGTGTCGCACTGCTTGTTGGCTATTCGGCCGCCTGGTATCATGTCGCCTTTCTTAACGGTGTGCTGCTGCAGCCGGTGCTGCTCGGCTGGTCCGTGCTGGAACCCTCCTATGAGCTTTTTCCGCCATTTCGGACTGCTGATGTCCTCGTTATAACGGCATGTTCCGTTGTTCCCTATATGATGGCAACAATTGTTCCGGCCTGGAAAAGTGCCATGGTTCGTCACGATTCGGTGATATAGATGCAGGTGGAATTGAGAGAAGTTCATAAATATTATAATCGCCATGGCAGCAATGAGGTGCATGCGCTCAAGGGAATCAGCCTGGCCGTGGATGAGGGGCAATGTGTTTGTCTGCAGGGGCCAAGTGGGTCGGGCAAATCAACGCTGCTCTCCATTATCGGCTGTTTGTATCCGCCCAGTGCCGGCAGGGCGGTGGTCTGCGGAAAACCACTGTCACGGCTGCCGGATCACTTTCTTACCCGTCACAGGCGGCAAAGCATTGGTTTTATTTTTCAGCGTTTTAATCTTATCGATTCACTTTCCGTTCTGGAAAACATTACCATTCCCCTGCTGCCGCTTGGTCTGACGCCCAAACAGAGGCTGGAAAAGGCGCGGCCGCTGTTGCAACGTCTCGATATCGATCATCGCAGGCGATTTCGTGTTGATCAAATATCAGGAGGAGAGATGCAGCGGGTGGCCATTGGCAGAGCGCTGATATGCGATCCGCCCATCATTCTGGCAGATGAGCCCACCGCCCACCTCGATGCCAAACTGAGCTCCCGGTTCATGGAAATGGTGGAGTTGTTTAAAGAAAAGGGCAAGACCATTATCATAGCTTCCCACGATCCAGCAATTACGCGGCATGGGAGCATAGATACACTCTATTCTATAGGCTCGGGCCGAATTCTTCGAGGCGAACAGCACTGATGCTTGCCAACTCCTGGTCCATAGCACTGTTGATCTGCATGGCCGGCTCGCTTTTTCTCGTCCTGCTGGCCGCTTCAACGGCACTGAGAATCCTGCTCTTCTGGGACGCCGACTCCGATGCAGAGCGGCAGGTGGATCTTGAAGGAAGGGTGTGGCTTGCCGCGGCTCTTGTGGAAAGCGCCCTGGGAGTACAGATTTTCTCTCTTATCCTGCTGGTCCTTGCCGCCGATGCCTTTTCGCAGATGATAGCCGGCGCCATGTGCGCCACGGGGTCATTTCTGGCAAACTCCTATGGGCCGACCGTCCTTTTGCTGAAGCTTGTTGGAGCTTTCTGCTCCGGTTTCTGGCTTGTCCTGCACCGGCTTGATCTGCGCTCGGAGCACTTTCCGCTTTTGCGGGTCAAGTTTTGTTGTGTGATGCTGCTTCTACCTCTTCTTGTTGCGGATGGCTATTACCTTTTTCAATATCTCACACATCTCGAGCCCGATATCATAACATCTTGTTGCGGCGTAATTTTTGCTTCTGATGCGCTGCGGACCAACTTTTTCTCCATTGCCATGGCACCACAGGTTCTTCTGCCGCTTTTTTATCTCGGTAGTGCATTACTGATGGTCGGTGGTATAATATTGGGCAGGAAAGTCAGCATTGATGGGCATCCGCGATCCGGGTATGTCATGCCGAATATCGCGCCGAATACCACAATAGTGTGTATAGTAATAAATGGATTATTGCATCTCCTCTTTCTTATTCTTGCACTGGTTGCCGTCACCATCTTCTTTTCTTCCTATATTTACGCCATGCCGTACCATAACTGCCCCTTTGACATCCTCAAGGCCGAATATAATTTCATCGGCTTTCCAATCTATTTTGCGCTGTTCGGGGCCTCGTTTCTTGCTATAAGCTCCGCCGTGGTCGCCCCCTTTCATGCTCGCCCCGGTCTTGCCGTTGCGATGCAAAAGTATCAGAGTGTCGCTTTGAAAATCGCCGCAATTCTTTTGCTGCTTTTTGTTGTTCTTGTTACATATCCATACATCCGTTATGTCATTGCCGGTGGGGAAATATAGAGAGCAGCTGCCAATAGCTATGTGAGCTATTTGAGCTAACTGAAAAGAGGTTTTTTTTGTTTTTTTATGACGGAAGCTAATGAGAAAGATACTCTTTTGTGGTATACATATTGTTCAAAGTCTGATGCTTTTTTGCCCCCCATTCCCATAAGGAGTTTTCCATGGTCCGTCTTGCTCAGTTTGATGAAGATGAAAGAAGCCACCTGCTCAATCTCCCCTGTCCGGTATTTGATACCACGCCTTTTGTCCGGGGAACGGTTCTGTCGAAGGCGCGTGTGGCTCTTGTCTCCACGGCCGGGCTGCACCGTCGTGAAGACCGCCCCTTTGTCCCCGGTGAGGCGGGATACCGGCTCATACCAGGAGATGTTGCCGCCAACGATCTTGTCATGAGTCATATCTCAACCAATTTCGACCGGACCGGCTTTCAGATGGATGTCAACATGGTACTGCCCCTCGACCGCCTCAATGAACTGGCGAAAGATGGGGAAATAGGCAGTGTCGCCAGGTACCATTACTCCTTTATGGGGGCAACGGATCCCACTCAGATGGAGGATGAAGCACGCCAACTGGCCGCCATTATGAAAAAGGATGGCGTTAATGCGGTTGTTCTGGTACCGGTCTGACCAAACTGCACGCGCGCCGTGTGCGGGCTGGCCCACTATATCGAGGAGGAAGGACTGCCGACCACCTTGATCTCTCTTATTCGGGAGCACAGTGAAAAAATGCGACCGCCGCGGGCTCTCTGGGTACCCTTCGATCTGGGGCGGCCATTTGGCGCTCCCAGGGAGGGTGTGTTTCAAAAAGATGTTCTCAAAAGTGTACTTTCGTTACTGCAATATGAAAAAGGACCGGTGCTGGAGGATTACCCCCATGAGGCTCCCGATGGTGCAGGGCAACCGACTGAGGTTGCATGCCCGGTGAATTTTGCTCCACCAAAAGCCGAGCCTGGTTCAATGGAGGAATTACTGCAGTCATTTCGTGCTGAAATAGGGAAAATGCGAACATGGCATGAATTGGCACAGCAGCAGACGCAACGCTCGACCACGGGGGTCAGCGGTCTGGAACCGGAAACCATTGCCGATCTCTTTGAGGATTTTCTTGGAGGCCGGCAACCCGATATCAAGGCGAATGTACAGCTTTCCGACCTTTTACGCATGGCCACTGAAGATATCAAGGCGTTGTATTGCGAGGCGATAGCGGCACAGCCGGGACAGTCAAGTGCGGTTACCAGCCTTTCCAACTGGTTCTGGGGGCAGACAGCGGCGGCCCTGGTTATCAATGAGGTGCGCCTGCGATGTCTGGAGTCAGAAAAAAAGGATTTGCTCCTGGCGGGGAAATTGCTGCTCGTTCCTCGAAATCAGCTCCATCGTTTTATGAATCCCTAGCACAGAGAATCCTTGCCAGTTCGGCCGGAGTTGCAACCAGCAGATCCGCTCCATGCATCCGGAGTTCATCGGCGCTGCGGAATCCCCAGAGAACGCCGATGGTCTGCATTCCGGCGCGCTTGCCCGTCTGCATGTCGCCCCCGGTATCGCCGACAAAGATGCAATGTTCGGGCTCCAGGTTCATCTTTTCAGCGAGCTCCACGGCACCGGCAGGGTCTGGTTTTTTGGGGATCCCGCTACGCTGGCCCAGTATAATTTCAAAGGGAACATTTGGGAAGTAGTGCTGGACATACATCTGCGTGTACTCATGGGGTTTGTTGGAGAGGATGGCAAGGCGGATTCGTGCATCCTGCAGTTGGTCCAGCAGTGCAGGTATGCCGTCATAGGGCGTGGTCTTGTGGTGCCAGTTGTGCCCATAGATCGATTTGAAAAGAACCGCACTCTCCTCACGTTCGTGTTCAGAGGCGCCCTCCGGTAGTATCCTGTCGATGAGTGTCTGAAGCCCGTCCCCGACAAAGGAGTTATATTCTTCCACGGCATGGGGCTGATATCCCTGCCGTTGCAATACCTCGTTGGCTGCGTCGGCAAGATCTTCGAGGGTGTCAAGGAGCGTGCCGTCGAGGTCAAAAAACACAGCGGAACAGTTCATTTCTTTTCTCGTGTGAATTTTTTGTGTGTTGTACATCTGTCTTTTTTGGACGTATCCAAGGTTCCAGCATACACTTTACAGTAATTCTTGGAAACCATTTTGACACGTCTTCTTCTATGTGCCACGTTCCAAAAAACGTAGCGCTCTGCCGGCCTTCAGCAAATATGGAATACACCTTATGCGAATTCCGGCGTTGAAGCCGGGACAGAAGGTCATTCTTGTCAGCGCCGATGCAGGAGATCTGAAAATTGGGTGAATGAGTGTGTTGGGCCGGAAATTTTAGGCGTACATCAAGATTGGCTTTCATGATGGTGACTTTATGATTAAGATGTTGCTGAGTTAATACAAGCTCCCGGAAAGGCGGAATGCCATTATAATCAAAGAAACCCATGAACGAATTGATCAGCACCACGGAAAAGAGCAGTCTGGAAAGACTCTTAGCCCTGTCGACAGTACCGGAGATGACCTTCAGTTATGGTGAAATGCTGGGCTATCTCTTCGGCATTGCCATAACTCCGGAAAAGATAGCTCCCGAGGAGTGGCTCCCCGTGATGTTTGGAGATGAGGGAGTAGCCTATGCAAGCAAAGAACAGCAGTGCCGATTGCTCACCACTCTTTTCAATGTGCTCAATAAACATATTGCCGCCTTTCAAGCTGATTCGCTGTTTTTACCCTTCGATATGGCCAACCTTGGAGAGGGAGAGCTTGAAAAGGTTCTGCAGTGGGCCTCCGGTTTCGAGGAGGCGCTGGCACTCTGTCCACACTGCTGGGAGGAGAGCCCGGGCCTGAGTAGAGAGGAGCATGAAGAATTGCTCAACAGTCTTTTGGTTGTCGAAGGCATCGTCTACCCCGAAGATGCTACGGATATTTTTGAGTATGTTCCGCATGAAGAACTTGCCAAGATGGGGGTCGATCCAGCCGATGAGCGCATCAGTAAAACAGTCCAGGTCCAGTATCTCATGCTGCAAGCCTTCGACCTCGCAGTCGATACCATTGTGTCGCACGCCGCCGTCCAGGACGAAAAGCGTAAGCGTGAAAAAAATGGTGCAACAACACCCTTTGAAATACACGCCGGCAAGGCTGGTAAAAATGTTGGTTGCCCCTGCGGAAGCGGCAGGAAATTCAAGGACTGCTGCGGCGCCTCGTCCTTAAAAACAATGATGGAACACCAGGACGGGGGCAAAAAAAACGTCATTAAGGTTGATTTTTCCCGGCATGGCACAAATCAAAGTGAGTGACATGGCAAACGATCGCTCTAACGAGGACATCGGTGACGAAACAGGCCAGGACGTTTTGTATCAACATCTGCAGGAGCTGGCATCGTACCGTATGCCCTTTGGTAAGTATATGGGACGCAGGCTTATTGATTTACCGGAACCATATGTCGTCTGGTTTTGCCAGAAGGGCCTGCCGGATGGAAAGCTGGGTGAGCTGCTCGGAGCGGTCTATGAAATAAAGGTCAACGGTCTTGAGTATCTGTTCGAACCACTGCGCTGATTAAATATAGTGTTGTGGAGTAAAACTGGACATGCATGGAAAAGGTGCAGGGCAAAAAGGCTCATACGGAATTTATGACATAGGGGCCGCTGTGCTCCATTTCTTCAGCATCAGGGCAGGCCGATGACCATTCGCTGATGCGGATGCATCCCTGACGGCGTTCCACGTTCTGTCTTCGTTCCCTGCCGCTTCTACGGTCGGGGTTTCCCTCAAGTAAATATTCCAGCAGGTGCACTTTGCGTCTGTCTTCTCCCGATCGCCTGTCCAGGTAAGGGTCACCTTTTCTTTTGTGCCGGGGGCCTTGAATCTTTGATGGTTTCATAATGTATCCTCCCGGATGATTTGGTGGGCGAAAACGCCATTGGCAGGACCATGTTACGATCATGCCGACTGTCTTTTAGCCCTTCCTATCATAATATGCATTATATCATGGATGGGCCAGAGGAGTGCAGAAAAATGTCGGAACGTCGACAATGTACTCGAGCACCTCTTAATGAGCCGGCAGGGTCGGGATACTCCGACGGGCGTTGGCCGTGGTGACGCGAGCAACCGTGGCCTGTTGCTCTTTGCGGATTTCGGCCAGGCTATTGAGGATCAGAGGAAGGTACTCCGGCGAATTGCGGCTGTTATGATATCGTGATGGTGGGATGTCCGGGGCATCCGTTTCCAGGACCATGGTATCAAGCGGGAGTGTTGCAGCAATATTGCGAATCCGGGTTGCCCTGTCGTAGGTGATGGTACCACCGATCCCAATCTTGAAGCCAAGCCGGATATAATGTTCAGCCTGCTGCAGACTGCCGCTGAAGGCATGGATGATGCCGCCATGCCGGAACTGATTGCGTCGCAGCAGAGCCTGTACCTGGTCATGCGCTTTACGAACATGAAGAAGTATGGGAAGGTGGTGTCGTGCAGCGATGTCGAGCTGTTTTTTCAGAAGGGTATGCTGTTTGTGACGGTCCGGCTTGTTGATATAAAAATCAAGCCCAATTTCGCCCAGGGCAACGAGACTGCCCGATGATGCATGGTGTTCCAGCTCATGCAGGTCGGCCTCTGAATGATAGTCCATATACATGGGATGGAGGCCCAGGGCGGGAAAGAGGTCTGTTTCATCCCGACAGAGCCGCAGTATGTTGTGCCAGCGGTTGCTGTAGACCCCCGGCACAATAAAGGCTGCAACACCAGCTTCTCTGCTGCGGGCCAGTACTTCGTGGCGATCATCTGCAAAGATATCCAGGTCGAGATGGCAATGGGTGTCTATCAGTTGCATGGTGATGGACAGGCTCCTCAAGAAGCAACGTTTAAATTGATACAAGGTAACTCTACAGCGATACAACCGGGGCCCCGGCTTTTATTTAAAAGTAACGTAGCTCGAAGCACTCAAGGGCAAGGAGTCCACCGTGTTGTTTTCATGGGTATCTGCAGCCCGGACGGCTCCAGCTTTCTGAACAGTTACGATAAAAGTACCTTTCAGATATACTACGGTATTTCTTCTCGGGAGAAAAATGATTACTGTAGACCAATTCATCCGTTCCACGTGTTGGAGCGGCACTTTTCATCCCATTTCAGTAGGAAATAGCACATGTCTCTTCTTCCAGCAATTGAATTTGAAACCTCTGCAAATCCAGATGCCGCTGTGATCTGGCTCCATGGTCTGGGGGCCGATGGCAATGATTTTGCCCCGATCGTGCCGGAACTGCGTTTACCCGAGGATCTGGCAATTCGTTTTGTCTTCCCCCATGCACCATCCATCCCTGTTACCATCAATGGGGGCTTGGTGATGCCGGCCTGGTATGATCTCGTGGAAATGGAGATAGACCGTCACGTTGATGTGCCGCAATTAATGATGTCTGCAGCCAGTGTTGCAGCGTTTGTGGAGAGGGAGGTAGAGCGCGGCATTGACAGCAGGCGAATTATCGTGGCCGGCTTCTCCCAGGGCGGGGCTGTCGCCTATCAGGCGGCGCTGAGCTCCCCCCGGCCGCTGGGGGGTCTTTTGGTAATGTCGAGCTATTTTGCCACGGAACAGGTTATAGAATTGAGTGCGGCCAACAGTGCAATAACAATCGAGGTGCACCATGGTCTCCAGGATCCGGTGGTTCCGGAAAATCTTGGTAAAAGTGGTGTGGCCGGGCTTCAGCATAAAGGGTACAATCCAACGTATAAAAGTTATCCAATGGAACACGGTGTCTGTATGGAACAGCTTGAGGATATTTCGGCCTGGCTGCAGGGGTGTCTGCGCTAGTGTCATGTCAAGTTTCAAGTGTTGGAAAATCGCGCCGCAATTTTGGCTTCCTGCAAGGCGCGACTGAGGGCGC
>JBHEOR010000042.1:287-20554 GCA_046260685.1 Desulfopila sp. | reverse complement strand
CAAGGCCGTGAGGGTGATGGAGAAGAAGGCGGCCTCCGGTCAATCGATTGACGGCGTAGCAACCTTTTATGATTTTCCAGGCACCGATCTGGTTCCCATTCTGGCCAGACATTTCAATCTTCCAGGGCCGAGTCTTGAGTCTGTTTTAAAATGTGAAAACAAGTACTGGAGCCGTCTTGAGCAGCACAAGGTGATTGCCGAAAATATTCCACAGTTTCAGCCATTTGATCCTTTTGATAAAGAGGCTTTTTCCAGGATAGGCATCCTCCCGCCGTTCTGGATAAAACCAATGAAGGCCTTTAAATCCTTCCTTTCCTATCAAATCAACAGCGAAGCCCAGTTTGATGAAGCTGCAGAAGAGATGCGAAAGCATATCGGCTATATCGGAGAGCCGTTCAAATACCTCATGGAGAACTATGGCGATATCCCCGAGGAGATCGCCCTGATGCCGGAAACCTGCATCGCCGAATCTCCCCTCGGTGGTTTCCAGTGTACTCTCGAAGGATATTCCTATGACGGCAATGTGGTGGGCTATGGTATTGTTGATTCCATTCGTGAACAGGCCAGTTCCTCCTTTGCCAGGTACCAGTATCCCTCCGCATTGCCCATAGAGATTCAGCACCGCATGATAAACATTGCGAGGAGTGCGATTATCCAGATTGGTCTTGATAATTGTGCGTTTAATATAGAGTTTTTCTATGATCAGACCTCCGACAGGATATACCTTCTGGAGATAAACCCGAGAATTTCCCAGGCCCATACCGATATGTTTGAAAAGATTCATGGGCTGTCGCATCATCATATCATGACGGAGCTGGCTCTTGGGAGAAAACCGGCGGTCATGAAGAAAAAAGGCCAGTATAATATCGCCGGCCATTTCATGGTACGCACCCAGGAGGAAGGCACCGTCATTCAGGCACCTTCACAGGCCGAGAAAAGCCAGGTAAAGGAACGCTTCCCCGACACCGAAATGAAGATCCTGGTCAAGGAGGGAGATCGTCTTGCCGAACTCAGCGCGGTCCAGGACAGCTACAGCTATGAGATCGCCAACATCTTCATCGGTGCACGCGATGAATCGGAAATGCTGGAGAAATATCAGGAGACCATGGAAATCCTCACCTTCAGGATCGAAAGGGAGAAGCCGGTACTGGAACTTTGATGTATCTGATTACTCCTCATTAGGTACCGGTGTCGCTGGCTATCTGTTGGGAATGACCAGAACAGGGACCTTGGAGAGCCGGTTGACCTGGCGGGTGGTGGACCCCATGACCCGGTTACCTCGCACTCTGTTGGAGGATTTTCCCACGACGATCATGTCAACGCCCCGCTTTTCCGCTACCCGCAGGATCTCTTCACTGGGGGTGCCGTTGATAACCTTGATCTCGTCAATCGGCTCTTCCTCAAGGCTGCGGCCGCTCTCCTGTCGCAGGAACGCGTCTATGCGCTTTTTGGTATAGTTGAAGACTTTTTCCATGCCGTCTTTCTGGATTTTTTCGATATCATCCTTGGACATATAGGTTTCGATAACGGTGCGGGCGGTGTCCGACATCGGCTCAATAACATGGAGAATGGTCACCGTGGCGTTGCTTTTTTCCGCTTGTGCCAGGGCATGGAGGAAAACCGGGCGGGTATGCTTGCCCAGATCAGTGCAGTAGAGTATTTTCTTGATGGTTGGTTTTTCGGTCATTTTATCCGTCATAGTGGTTTGCTCTGAAAACAGCAGCTGGTTGTGTTGAAAGACCCACTACCGGCCCATTGGGCAGCGATGTGGATGGACATTGGTTTTGGAGGTCGTCCGAAATTCCTTATCTCAAATAGCCTCACAGAGCTATACCATAGTGCTTTTTATGCGCTTGTCCAGCAGAGTTGAAAACGATGGATCGGGTCATGCAACGTCGGATAAAGAGTGCTCTGCCCGTATCATGAATACTTCTTTTGTAACCAGCGCACCAGAAGGTAGAAAAGGATGAAGACCACCAGGGCTATAAAGAACAGAGTGGCATCCATTGATGCTCCCGATTTCCCGAGGATAATGAAGGGCAGGCCGAGAGCTCCCTGAACGATGCAGTTCATCATGACGCAGTAGCGCAAAGGAACACCCGCCAGCGGCAGAAGGTAATTTTTACCGGCGTAGGGTATTCCGGGGATTGCCAGAAAGACAAAACTGAACATTGCCTCATGGTGTTGTGGTACTGTCGGGATCGACCAGTTGAATGTTGTGCTGAGCAGCTTTATCAGCACGGGGCGAAAATATCTGGATGCCGCATAGCCTATGAAAGTATGTATGGGTAAGACAATGAGCCAGAGGACAATGGCGAAGAAAATCCCGAATTTTATACCGTTAACCGTCAGAAGTATACTTATGGGAAATCCCAGAATCGGCAGCAGCAGCATCAGGCTGATAAAAAGAGGAGCTGACAGTTCTGTATTGACGGCGTTGATAAGCCTCTGCAGTACCCCGAATTCATTTTCCAGGTAGAATCCTACGGCAAGAAAAATAATCAGCAGGACAGAGCCGATGAGAATAAGGATGTTTTTTTGAGGGGGCGTCATTCTACTACTGTGTTGTTGTGTTTTCAGGGATTGTCATTTTTTTTCCGCTCTTTTTGCAAACTGTTCATCAGTGCACTGGCCTTGCCCGACAAAATTTCCCACTCTGTCCTCAGTGAGTGTATGAGCTCATCCCATGGGTCGAGACCACTGTCGTGAGACTCCGTCGGGTTATGCTGCTGGTCCTGCCGTACCTTTTGATACAGTTTTTCCAGTGTATCAGCCGTGGTTTCCCTGGAGAATTGATGTGCCCGGTGCAGCGCTGCTTTGCGCCACATGGTTGTTTGTTCACACTGGTCGACACCTTCCAGAATAGCTTCGGCAAAGCCTTCAGGGGATGTTTCAGCCGGCAGAAGTCTGCCGTTTTCTTTATCCTGAACAACTTCTCGCGCACCTGAGGCATCCAGGGCAATGACCGGCAACGAGGCCGACATGGCCTCCGCCAGAACCATCCCCTGGGTTTCGGATTTTGAGGAAAACACAAAAATATCCATGGCGTTGTACGAATCCACCAGATCTGTTCCCTCTTTTTTGCCGGTCATGATCAGCTGCTGAGCCAGGCCGGCCTCTTCAAATTTCTCTGCTATGCGAGCCTCGCTACGACCGGTGCCAACCACGAGAAAACGCAACTGCTGTGAAGATTTTCGCATGGCGTGTATGACCGCGTCGCAGAGGTAGTCAAGATTTTTTTCCGGGGCAAGTCTGCCGAGATGTCCCAGCACAAAAACGTCTTTTGGTATGTCATGGGCCTGCCGGAAGTTGTCGCCGTCACCGCTTTGAAAATGATCGACATCAATACCTGTGGGGATTACCTCAATGGGTGAGGTGACACCTCGTGCTGCTATCAGTGAGGCGATGCTTTCGCTCGGGGCTATTACCCGGGTACAGTGGTTGGCATACTCTGTTGAGAGGTTAATGGCAAGCTGTTGCATTATTGCAGAATCGGATGAGACGTAATGGGTGTATTGCTCATACAGTGTATGGTGGGTAAAAACCAGAGGAAGGTTGCGTCGGTAGGCGGCTCTGATGGCGGCGTCACCTAAGAGAAAGGGGTGATGGCTGTGGATGACATCCGGCTTGAAGCTATCTATCCGTTCTTCGGTGAAAAATGGAATTGGAATTCTGACAGAAAAGTCGCTGCCGTTAAAGTTCTGAATGGCAGGGACGCGCAGCACATTGTCGTTGTCGGATGAAGGGGAGCTGCCGGGAAAGGTGGGTGCCACAATCAGGACGTTGTTGCCGCGCCTGCGAAGGTCCTCGGCGAAGGAGTCAACAGAGCGGGCCACGCCACCAACATGAGGGAGATAGGTGTTGGTAAACATGCATATATTCATTGTTCTAACTCCTGCAGTGCAAAATATTGCCGTGTAATATCACGGGTAGTGATTTGGGTATAGCCCGGCACATCAACAATAATTGAAGTGGGCTGTGTGGTTGCATTGCCTTGATCATATTGCAGGTTGAGGACAACTGCTTCTGCTGTTGAGGTGATGTCAAGTGACAGTGTACCAAATATCGATCGTGTCGGACCAAAATGAAGTGGCTCCCCGGTTGCAAGCCATTGCGGCAGGATTCCCGAGCCGACAATGAGTGTGTCACCCTCCTCGCGTATAAAGAGGTTGCGAATCATCATGAGCCACTCCGCCGCCGCCCAGCCGTGCTGGCCATCTCCCATGCAGCCGCCGTGAGTAAGAGGATGGATGGCCTCCGGCCACTGTCCCGTCGGGCTTGCCAGATCAGCGACGTTTTGTATGAGCTGCCGGTAGCGGCTGTCCTTGTTGCGCAGGAGCGTTTGCGCGATATCCAGGGTCAGGTAAATGTTTGTACCTGAATGTATCATATCCTGGAAAAAAGCACCCTTATGAAAACAATTGTTCATGAGAAATTCAGCGGTATGTTTGATGCGCTCATCACCCTGGGGTGTCAGCTGCAAGGGATAATCGGCAACCATTGAGCCGATTGCACCGGCATCCATGCGCCGATAGGGTGAGGCAGGAATAGTGCTCCAGCCGTTGTGTGGAGCGATGCTTTTAATACTTGTAAAGATGGCCTGCTCCATGTCCCGGGCCTCTGCCGCATATTTCTGCCGCGACTCCCCTGAACCGAAGAGACCGGTGAGCCGGGCGGCGCTGCGCAGGCCGGCCAATGCCCAGAAATCATCCCAGTAATAGTAATCGTTGGGGCCAAGATGTTCGGCGCTGAAGCCCGGAGGCAAGAGCCCCGAGTGGGGTGAAGTCTTTTTTTCCCTGATGCGTTTACGAATGATCCAGTCGGCGCCTTTGACCACCGCATTCATCCAGGTCTGGTCAAAGCTGTGACCGGTAATCCGCTGGTATTGATCCATGATCCAGAGAACCTGGCCGTTGGAATCCCACTCTCCCTCCTGGGACTGGAAGTAGCCGGTCATTTTCTGTCGTGCCGGGAAGGTGTTAAGGATGTTGAAGGCGCGATCCGTCAAACCGGCTGCCAGCAATGCATTGAGCATGAGGCAGGCGTCGCGGAACCAGAAGCGGCGGTAGGTGTACGGGCCTGGAACGATATCATCCGCCGAGAGCAGAATCATCGTTTTCATCGCGGCATCATAGAGGAACTGGTAGCGTTGGTCGGGGATCTGTACTGCGGCGGTTTGGGCGGTAATGTCGTGCCATGCCTCGCCGCTTGGTGTAAAGGCAATAGTTTTGGCTGCGGTCAGCTGGTGCCGTGGAACATCCTGGTCCAGCGGCACAGTGGCCTGGGCAGTATGTTCTTTACCGTCTGCAAGAACAAAGAGAGCGGCGGCAGTGGCCATGCCGACATTGCAGGAAGTCGAATGCGCATTGACAGCGTGGTCCAGGCGGTGCAGCACATCTCCGGTCTGGTAATTGGAAAAATGCATTTCATCCGGTTTGCGGCTGAATTGTACCGCTGTGCTATTGTTGACCAGCCATCCGGGTCGGGCGTATGTTGGTGCGACGGTCTCAATGAACTGTATGCCTTCGGGGTTGTAGGGGCGTAGCGCAAAAATCAGCGTCCCTCCACCGGGGCAGCTTGCCGAAACATCTATCTGGAGCACAGGCCGGTTGTTGTCGATCTCAAGGTGAACAGTGGAGTGTATCTCCATGTTCTTGTAACGGCAGGTGGTCTTGACGGCAAGGTTGGGAGAGAGGAGCCATGTTTGCTCGACTGCTTCCAGCCTTGAAGGCAGCAGCTTGTCGCCATTATCGGCGACAAGCCAGATATCGATGGACCAGCCGTCATACAGTGGTGTTATCAGGCCGCGCGGGTCGACAATAGGATAGCAGGGCAGGTCGGGATGGCCCACCGCCGTCCAGTTGCGGTGGGTCAAGTTGACATGGCTGAAGGAGAAGGCCCTGGGAACAAAGGAATTGTCATGGGGATTGAATTGTCTCTCAACCCAGTAGGGCCAGATCCAGTCAAGATTGTGCTGGATTGCTTTGGTGTTGATCAGGCCTCGAGTGTGGAAGGCAATCCCTGCACGGACCAGCTCGATTGGCTCCTGCACCTCCGAGGGCTGGGAAAATTGTCTGATACGGGCAAGAAAGGTCAGAGGGTCTATGAAACCATAAGCCCGTGCTGCACGCTTGATTATAAATTTCCACGGTATCCATCTGTTTAGCATAAAAGTTTCCTCTATTCCGGCAAATGTGGGCTAGTTGCACCGGGGGCAGCGTATTGCCATTTCCGGCCCGAAAAACGGCTTATAGATGCGAACGGTCTGGGCAAACCTTGGCGGTATATTCAGAGCCGCCAGGGCCCTGGTATTGCGAATCATCACTTGATCGAGGAGACCGCGAAGCCTCTTTCTCTTGTCCGGGCTGACCGTATCGCCCTGGCTGACGAATTCTTGCTTGAAGGCCTGGGCGGTGCTCAGCAGGCCCGGCTTGAGCAGCGTGATGAGGTTGTACAGCTCCATGAGGTTGTTTTCCACCGGTGTTGCCGTGAGGAAGAGGAGGAACCGCTTCTTCAGGGAGTTGACCAGTTTCCAGTTCAGGGTACTTTTGTTCTTCAGGTGGTGGGCCTCGTCAACGATGACCATGTCGTACTCTCGTGCCGTTACCCGCTCGAAATTCGTTTTCGATTTGGCCTTGTTGATCGAGCTGAGGATGAATGGATGCTGCCAGAATCGCTGGCCGATCTTGCTCCCCTGGTCATCGGTTGAGACGAAATCAAGATCAAACTTCGACCGGAGCTCTTCCTGCCATTGACTTACCAAGGGCGTGGGCGTGAGGATGAGAACGCTTTTGACCATGCCCCGCTGGATATATTCGCGGAGCACCATGCAGGCTTCAACGGTTTTTCCCAGGCCGACTTCGTCGGCGAGCATGGCGCGACCGCGAAAGGTTTTCACCACCTTTCGCGCGGTTTCCTCCTGATACCAGAATGATTGGATGTTACGAAGAAGGGGGAGGCAAAGCAGGTTTTCAAACGAGTTGCGAAGGTTTATCCGGTGAGCTTCAATGGTGACTTCCAGTAGTTCCGGAGCATCGGTTGTGCCACCCTCCAGCGCCGAGGTGAATGAGCGGCGGTCGATATTGAGGGTGACGGGAATGGCGCAAGGCTCGTTATGTACTTCCGGACCGGCACAATCGTCTACCGGTTCTTCGCCGGGTTGGGGCGGCGGGGCGGTTGAGGGGCTTTCCTGTGGCAGGGGCGTGTTCGGTAATTCTCGTTGTAAAGCCCGTGTTTCATTCCGCGTTCTTTGAGTGATTGTATCATATTCTATGCGCTGCCTGCAATATGCTTCGATCCTTTTGATTTCGTTACGTTTTTTTGTGAGTGTTTTTTTGGATAAACCTGATTGTTGAGTGTCGTCCCGGAATGCCTGGAGAACTTCGAAGGCTTGGGTGAAGTGCTCCTCGTCTAACATGGTATTGATATATTGCGGATAATCTTCGGTGGTAAGGAGGCCGGCCCGGTCCAACTCCCTATACCCTTTGAGAATGACCTTGCTTTTCCCCATTTCCCGGCCGAGATCAATCAAAGCTTGGAGGATGTCGTCGGGCTCGGGAGGCCTTTCCTGGGTGGCTCTCAGAAAACAGGAGAGGGCTTGTTGGTGTTTGTCGTTAGCCCAATATTTCAACCCTTTGTCAAAGAAGAAATAGGCTCTTTTCAAACGGGAGTGGTCATCTTTTGCCCGGGTGTTTTTGCCCGGGGGCTTTTTTCTTGTGTTTTTCTTTTTCCCTGCCATAAAATCCGAAATCCGTTGTGGGCTTGAAACCGGCGTTACGGGTTTGAAAAGTGCTCATGCATTAACATGTAAAGCACACTATGTTTTCAGAAGAAGGCTCATGGAATATTTATCCGAGACCGCGCTTGAGTGCACGACATTTTTGAGAGCAACAAGGTGTTGTTCTGCATCGTCTCAATGCTTTAAAATGGATGGTTGACAGAAAATAGACTCTTTGTTATACAAGATACAGTTTCAGATGCTCACTTGAGCGTAAAAGAGAAGCCGGTGAAAATCCGGCACGGGCCCGCCGCTGTAACCGGGGACTTTCGCTGCATATATGCCACTGATGAGGAAACGTATCGGGAAGGCGCAGCGAGTGAGGATGATCCGGAAGTCAGAAGACCTATCTGAAATGTGATACAGACTCCCGTGGACAAGGAGTACTGACCAGGAGACGAGGAAAAACAGGGCATCCCCGGATCAATTATGCATTGGTCCGGGGATTTTTTTTGTAAAAAAATCGTAACTCTACAGGAGCACCCCAGCTTGTCCCATTTGAGCCTTCTCGTAGAGCACACGAATGCTTCAAAGTCCCAAATGAGCCAATATGGAGCACTCTTGAACAGTTACAACTTGGTGGTTATGCCAATTTGGTGCTCCCACCTGTAGAGTTACAAAAAATCATAAAGGAGAAAGTGATGGTCAAACTGAAAGCAGGCGTATTCGCAGTTGTTGCAATCTGTCTCATGATGGCTGGTACGGTCTGTGCCTCCCACCATGGCGGGGAGAAGGAGAAGAAGGTCGGTATTCTGCTGGTGGCGTTTGGCTCCAGCGAAGCCAGTGCCCAGGTTTCTTTTGAGAATATTGATAAAAAGGTGCAAGCTACCTATCCTGAAATACCTGTCAGGTGGGCCTACACCTCGCATATCATCAGAAAAAAACTGGCCGGACAGGGAACGATGCTGGATTCACCCGAGGTCGCCCTGGCAAAAATGGCCGATGAAGATTTCACCCATGTTGCCGTGCAGTCACTGCATACCATCGCTGGAGCCGAATACCATGATCTACGCAGGGTTGTGGGAGCCTTCTCGGCCATGGGTGCGTTTGATTCGGTTGTCCTCGGCTATCCTCTTCTGGCCACCCAGAAGGATATGGAAAAATCCGTGGATGCCCTTCTCTCCATCATTCCTCAAGAGCGGCACAAAGATGAGGCGGTTGTCTTTATGGGACATGGCACCCATCATCCTGCCAATGCCTTTTATGCAGCGCTTATGTTCCAGGTTCAACTCAAGGATGCCAACGTCTATATCGGTACCGTCGAAGGATATCCCGAGCTGGACACCATTCTCACTCTGCTCAACAAGAATAGGGTGAAAACAGTATATCTTATGCCGTTCATGTCGGTGGCCGGCGACCATGCCAAAAATGATATGGCAGGAGATGAGGGCGACTCCTGGAAATCTATTCTTGCCGGAGAAGGATTTGAGGTTGTCACGGTGCTCAAAGGAACCGCCGAGTTTGATCAATTTGTAAGCTTGTGGGTTGATCATCTGGCTGGTCCTCTGGCGCATTTTTAGAAATTCAAATTGATCTCGAAAGGTTAGGGTTTGAAGTCTCTTGTCCAAAAATTCCGCAAGGTAATAACGGGATTTTCAAGGGTCTTGTCGTGTATGCAGCGACTGGAAAGGTCCCTTTACTTGGCGGAACTGTAGTGATGCGCGCAATATTCGCCGGCCTTGTAAGTTGACCTTTTGGTTGTACTGTGTGCCCGATTTGCGATGGCATATTGCCATAGTAAATCGGGCATAGTCATGTGAGTATTTCTCGAATTGAGGACCTCGGTCAATAGATCTTCTTGCAGTTGTGTTTCCAGCCGGCTCAATGATACAATGAACGAAGGGGTGTATTAAGGGCCTGTCAACAAATAACATGGCCATGTTGTTTGTGAACAGGCCCTGACTGGCTGCGGCGAAAAATATCTGACATATATCCTGGAGGATGCCATGACGTTTGCCGAAAGAAACAATCCCTATACCTTCGATGCCTTTCTACAACGACGCAACGCCGTCGATTATTATGCCGATGATCCTTTTATTCAGCGCGTGGTACATCATTTTGGCGGCGAGAACGGGCCGGCGGTTGATGCCTTGATGCGTAATTTTTCGCCCAGGCCGTCTTGGCGCTGGCGTGATATGGCAGACGAGAGTGCCCGGCCGGAAAACAGGCCCTACGTGCTCCATTATGATGCCCATAATCACCGGATTGACAGGTTGATGCGCCCCATGGAGAGCCGAATCATGGAGCGGGAGGTATTCGGCGAAGCTCTTTTTTCGGCTAACACCAGCTCCCTGGAGCGTCTGGTCAAGATGTACCTTATCTACCAGAACGGGGAGGCATGCATTGCCTGTCCCCTGGTCTGCACGGAAGGCCTGGTGGCCATTGTAGATGCTTTTGGCGACACGCCGGCAGCGCGGCGGGCCGTGTCGCACTGCAGGGAAGGCAATAATGGCGACTTTGCCATTGGAGCGCAGTATCTCACCGAGATCCAGGGGGGATCGGATGTTCCCGCCAATGTCCTGGAAGCGGTTCAGGATGGTGAAAACTGGTATCTCCATGGTACCAAGTTTTTTTGTTCCGCGACCCATGCCGACTATGCGGTGGTTACAGCTAAGCCGCAAGGTTCCGAGAAAATCGCCGTTTTTCTTGTACCCTCGTGGCTGCCCGGTAAAAAAGAAGAAGAGCGCAACGGGTGTACCATAGATCGACTCAAGTGGAAGATGGGAACCGCGGAGCTGCCAACGGCGGAGATGACCTTTACCGGGGCTCTGGCCTATCCGGTTGGTCCATTGGATCGAGGGCTGGCAAACATAGTCGGTATTGTGCTTACTCTTTCACGTTTGACCGTTGGCCTCTCCAGTGCTGCAAGCATGACCCGGGCAGCTCGCGAGGCCAGACTGTACAGCGAATTCAGGGAGGCCTTCGGCCAGCCCCTGAGTCGTTTTCCCATGGTGGCCGCTCAAATCGGCGACCTTGAATATAGTGCAAAGCGTACAACTGCTGCGGCTTTCAAGATCTATCAGGCATTTACCCAGCTCGATGGTCCCGTCAAGGTGAGCATCAAGGGCAGGGAGGAGATTGTTAAACGGTGCCGGCGATTCGATGTCCGCGAACTGGTCATGCTGCAGAAAATCACAGCCTCCTGGGATACCGTCGATCATCTTCGTCTTGCCATGTCTATCTTTGGAGGACATGGAGTGATGGAGGATTTTTCAGCCCTGCCCAGACTCTACCGCGATGCGGCGGTCAAT
Source organism: Desulfopila sp. (assembly GCA_046260685.1). GTDB lineage: Bacteria > Desulfobacterota > Desulfobulbia > Desulfobulbales > Desulfocapsaceae > Desulfopila_A. Next base: position 9,526 of record JBHEOR010000042.1, on the reverse strand, counting down.
GAACTCTGGGAAGGGCCGAGAAATGTCCTGCTTACCCAGATCCATCGTGATTTGCAGCAGGTGCAGGAATGGTATAAACCTGCGGATTTTGTCGCCGGTATTCTTGAGGGGGCCGAAAGTCGCCACATTAATGAGTTTCAAAAGGAAATTGCCATGCTCATCGGCCTGGATCTTTTATCCAACAGTGAAGCGGCCGTGCGGGCCTGTCGCCAATGGGACGATTTCTGCCATCGTCTCTTCCATGCCTATCAGGATCAGGCTTTTGCGGATATAGGATGACTACAGGTAGAATTCCGGTTCTTTGCGGGCTGAATAGTTTTCGTGGAGCCATTGCCGCTTTCCCTGTACCGGCGCTGCGGTTATGTGTATTGCAGTTTCCGGGCAGACCTTGATGCAGGCACAGCAGAAAATGCAGCGTTCGACATCCATGACCGGTGTATCCTCCATGGTAATAGCCTGGTTGGGACAAATGTCGACGCACTCTTCGCAGCGCACGCAACTTTCTTTATCGATTTCCGGGGTGACCGGCATTGGCCCCATCTGCTCTTTGTAGGGAACGTTGCCGGGCACCGTAAGATGCTCGAAGGTATCGGAGCTTTGCCGGGATGCCAGTTTCTCGAGTATACCTTTTGCAAAGTCATTTGCTTTGCCGAGGTCATTGCTGTCCGGTCGGCGCTCGGCAATGGGCATGTCGGCATTGGAAAAGGAATGCTCGCCGATAAAAGCCGCGGCGGCCACGGGGCGAAACCCTGCATTTTGGACAATATCCCGCAGCTCAACGAGCGCGTCTTCGTATTCACGGTTGCCGTAAAGGACAACCACCACCGCCGGTGTGTTGTTGCCCTGCAGAACGGCGAGTCGTTGAGCCGCCAGCGGTGCAACTCTGCCCGCATACACGGGTACGGCAAAAATGGCCAGATCATTTTCGGCAAACTGCTTTTTTTCAGCATGTGAGCGGGTCAGCTCGATGGACTTAAATACGCCATCCTGCAAAGTGGAGGCGATGCCGTCGGCTATCTTCTTTGATGTTCCAGTGGGTGAAAAGTATATCGACCAGGATCTGTTTATATGCATAATTCCCTCGTTTCGGAGTTGTGAATAAAGCGTTGTATAAGACGTTCGTATTGTATTGATTGGTAGTAGTTCAAAAAAAGCGGCCGAAAAGTCTTCAGGGACGTTACAAGATGCAACGCCAATCCGCCACTCAGCATACCTGAAAGCCACGCTGTTGGCAATTGCACAATTCCACTGGACCAGTCCCCGTTACCGCAAAAGCCGAAGTATGCTGAAGGGGCGACTTTGGTCATTTTTCGCGTGAAAGTACCGCTCCCATTTACAAAAATCGCTCAGGAGCGGTACGAAAGTATTTGTAACCGAATAAAGGATGTTTATTATAGATTTGCTTGAATAAAAGGTTCTGCAGATCTGTGTTGACGGGTGCTGCGGTAGAAAAAGCTTTTACGCTATTTAATGAGGAGGATTACAGTGTTACGAATAGGATTATTTTTAGCGACAAATCTGGCGATACTTGTCTTGCTTGGCCTTATCATGAGTCTGCTTGGCATCGATTCGCGCAGTACATCCGGTTTGTTGGTTATGGCGGCTCTCTTCGGGATGGGTGGTTCTTTCCTCTCTCTGGCGCTTTCCAAATGGATTGCCAAAAAGTCCACCAAAGCGCATGTTATTACAAAGCCCTCCAATCAGACGGAGCAATGGCTTTATGATAGTGTTCAACGTATGGCCAAAGAGGCTGACATCGGTATGCCAGAAGTGGCCATCTACGACTCCCCTGATATGAATGCCTTTGCCACAGGCATGAAGAAAAACGATGCTCTAGTTGCTGTTTCCAGCGGGCTGTTGCAGAATATGTCCAAAGGCGATGTGGAAGCGGTTCTGGCCCACGAGATCAGTCATGTCGCCTGTGGTGATATGGTCACCATGTCGCTGATTCAGGGCGTCCTGAACACCTTTGTCATTTTCTTCTCAAGGATTATTGCCAATATAATAAGTAATTTTCTGAGCGGCGATGAGGAGGGAGAAGGTCTTGGTTTCTTCGGATACATAGCAGTTGTTATCGCTCTCGAGGTGGTGCTGGGCCTGCTGGCCTCTCTGATTGTTATGTGGTTTTCACGAAGAAGGGAGTTCACTGCCGATAGAGGGGCAGCCTATCTGACCGGTAAGGAAAAGATGGTCAATGCCCTGAAAAAACTACAGGCCCATCATGAGCCATCCCATTTGCCCGATCAGGTCGCCGCCTTTGGTATTCGACCCAAGCAGGGTGGCCTGGCCTCTTTCTTCAGAAGCCATCCTCCCATTGAAGAGCGTATAGCTGCATTACAGAAGTTGTAATACTTGCCTCTTCTGCTGGTCAAAGAGTTACTGATCAAAAAAACGCCTGGGGGTGGATGGTGGGTTGAGAAAATAAAGCTGGTGGACCTTGCGGATGAGTTCGATTATGCGCCAGTCGGTAATCCGATTGTAGATGTAGTTGGCATCCTTGCGGTAGTCTATGATGCCCTGGTTGCGCAGGATGTTGAGATGCTGGGAAATGTTGGAGCTGGATGAGTCAAGCCGCACGACCAGATCACCCACCGAAACCTCCTCATCCCGGAGCAGGCAGAGGATTTTAAAGCGGATGGGATGCGATATCGATTTCATCAGCTTGGAGATATCCCTGATATGTTCATCTGTTATTGATTCTGTCATGAGCTCTGTCTCTCATCGTACTCTTGCCTGCCGGCATCGATCATGGCAGTACAGTTTTGGAGCTGCCATGATCAACGTGTATGTCTCCACGGTTATATGAAAGTGTCGGCATCATGCTGCCGGCACTTTCATCCAGCCACGCTGGTGGGTGCAGAAAGATGCTCTTGTCTGCTAGCATGTACTTTTCGATCAGCGCCTGCACCTTGGGTGAGGGATCATTGAGTTGTTCTTGTGCCGATGTGTTCGACTCGCTCATGGTGGCGCAGCCGTTTACCATTAGCCCAAACATCAGCCCAATCAGTCCAAAGGCCAGGACTACGCTGGTACGTAATTTGAAACGCATGGTGTCTCCTTATTGGTTCGAATTAAAAATGTTCGCGCAGTTTCCCAACGGAAAACAAAGCATTTAAAAGCTTGTAGATGATCATGGCTACCCCGACGGAGCCGATCACTATTAAAATCTCAGCCAGGTGTGGAGAGTTGTAGATAAACGATTCGGCCTGGGAGTATATGCTGTAACTCTCATACCCCGTGCCGAAGCGGTTGGACATCGGGTTGGCATTGCCGCCATAGACAAAGAGGTAGCGGCCGATGTAGCTGCCCGCCAGGATAAGCAGGGAGGCGATCACCGTCCATATCGGCTTGCCCGGCTTGACGATAAAGAGAAAGGGCAGCGCCAGGGTCAAGAGGATATAGCCCAGAAAGTAGACATAACTGAAGGGGCCGAGAAGGATGAGATAGGCCCAGTCCTTATCCACGGTCATGTAGCCGACAATTTCATAGAGGCCGAGCAGGAAGACGAAGAGCAGCATGGCCTTTCTGATCAGATCCATGAGGGACTGGTATTCCGGCTTTTTGCGGTGCACCAGATAGGTGTAGACACCCATGACGCCGAGCCCTGCAACAAAGGCGGAAATGATAAAGTAAAAGGTCAGTGCCGGAAATTCCGTCCACAGGTGACGCGCCGTGTTCATGGAGAAGAGTTTGGCCTGGATATAGTATTCGATCAGGTCGATGATCAGGGCGAGAATGAGGATGGGCAGGGCCATCCGTTTGGCCATCTCGCGCTTATTGGTGAGAAACAAATATATCTCAAAGAGCACGAAAGGGATGTAGGTACAGTAAAGCGGCAGCATCAGCCAGATACCGGCATTAAAATTGGGCGTCAGCAGCATGTAATGCAGGTTGAGCAGGTGCAGGTCCGTGGCGATGGTGAACAACCCTGCAAAAATCATGGAGATACCGGCCACCATGAAGCCGGCGGCCGCTTTGCCGACGATGCGAATGTTCATGAATTCGGCCAGGGCTACGAGAAAGATGACGCCGCTGCCGGTGTAGACCATGTACATGTAGTTGGCGATCAATACCGTCCACGGCTGGGTGCGGTCGATTTCACCGACGGTGCCGAAAACGGCCTGCTTCATGGCCGCTATCATGCCGGGGTCGGCGGGATTGAGGCCGGCATCATGGGCTGAGACCGCCCCGCTGAAATAGCGCAGGTGGAAGAGGTCGTAAACACCGACGAGGGCGATGGCCACGAGAACATAGGCGCTGAGCATGGTTTTGCTCAGCAGTAAACGTTTAAGCGAGACCTTGTTGATGTCTACGCCGGCGAAGTTTATCGTCTCCATTCTTTGCTTCTCCTTTTGTTGGCCAGTTCGTAGAGCGGTTCGATGTCCTTCCAGGTATATATATTGGTTTCCGCCGATACACTCTGCCTGGCGTAGGCCTCATCCTCCGGTAGGAGGTAGAAGAGCTTGGGCAGGGTCTCGGTGTATTCCTTTTGAAAGAAGAATCGCCTGAGCTTGAGGAGCTTGACGATATCGCTGTTCGGATCGTCCAGGTCGCCGAAGGTGCGCACCTTAGTGGGGCAGGTCGCCTGGCAGGCAGTGGTGCCCTCTTCGATGATGCGGTGATCGCAAAAGGTGCATTTATCGATGGTGATCCGGGTATCGTCGACGAAGCGGGCGTCGTAGGGGCAGGCCTCCATGCAGCTCTTGCAGAGAATGCACTGCTTGGCATTGACCTTGACGATGCCGCCCGGTTGATAATGGCTGGCCTTGGTGGGGCAGACGGTGACGCAGGGGGCATCGATGCAGTGGTTGCATTGCGAAGGATAAATATTGGCGTAGGGTTTGCCGAAGATGGTACCTTCCACCATGCCGATCCAGATGCGTTGCTTGTTTGCACCCAGCTGCACGCCGTTTTCCTGTTTGCAGGCGACTTCGCAGGCCTGACAGTTGATGCAGTTCTGATAATCCAGTGCTATTGCGTAATTCATAATCACACCTTTTTTATGGAGACGAGCGTGTCATGCATGATGGCGCTGCCGAAGACCGGCTCGATTGTTCCTTCAATAATTTCGTTGTCACCTGCTCCGTTGCGCTGAGCAAAGCTCTGGCCTGAGGATTGAGAGCCGAACCCGTGAATGTAGAAGACCGTTTCGGCAATAATTTTCGGTGTGGGATAGGCCTTGATTGTAACGCTGCCGATGGAACTGGTCACCTCGACCATATCGCCGTGGTTGATGCCCATCTTGTCGGCCTCCTTATCATTGATCCAGATAAAATTTTCCGGCACCAGCTCAAGGAGCATGATGTTATTCTGGGTGGCGTTCTGCGTATGCTGCGCATGACGTCCGGTGATGAACTTGAATCTGCCGGGCGGCACTTTGACGTATTGCTCGTCGTGCCAGGTGGGCATGGCGTCAACGCCGCGATCGGTCATGCTTGCCAGGTTACATTCGATCTTTTTACTGGGGGTGTTGAAAATCCGTTTCCATGGCGCAATATCCGCGGGATTGACGCAGGGATCGCAGGATTTACAGAAATCATCTGCCGCGGCACTGTCTCGTTCACCACCTTCCACAAGTTCCAGGACGGAGTAGGTTTTCAGGCTGTCCGGGTAATACTCATGCGTATTATTGCTGATTTTCTTGAAATACCGTGGCATTCCCCGGTAATAGACGCCTTTTTGGCGCAGCATTTGCCAGGCTTTTTCGCCGTGCTCACTGACGAACATGTGCCTGTTGATCTTCTCCTGCGAGTGCAGATAGGGCTCCGCCAGGTCAAAGCCCCAATCCTTGAAGTATTCTTCTTCCGATGCCTCTTCCAGCTCCATCTGGACGTCCATATCATACTTCTTGGTGATCTCCCAGAGCGGTTTGGTGAGTTTTTTGGCCATGCCGCGAACAATTTCGAGAACCGGCTTGGTATCATACATTGGGTCGATGACCTTCTGACGCAGCACGATAGCCGGTTCAACACCAGGGAAGGATTTAATCGGGTCCTCCCGTTCGAGGTAGGAGCATTCCGGCAGGATGACATCGGCCATCATGGCGGTATCGCTTGGCATGGTGTCGATGACCACCACCAGATCCATCTTTTCCAACATTTTCCTCGTCTTGTTCGAATCGGGAACGGAGAGCATGGGGTTTTGCTTGTAGACGAACATGCCCCGGATGGGATAGGGAGTTTTCCCCTCGGCGACCATGTCGCGCCAGGCAACCCATGAACCGGTGGCGCCGATAATAGCGGCCTTGTCGCGCTCGATTCGCGGCTCGGCGTTAAAATAGAGCGGAGCATTGATGGGGTGATCTCCCAGCGGCAGCTGTTTGCCGAAAATGATACCGCCCTTGACATCGACGCCGCCGCCGAGTGCGGTGAACAGAGCCATGGCACGGCGCAGCTGGAAATCATTGCTGGCCCAGGTGGAACGCCGTCCCTGATAGTAAATGGCCTGGGGGGCGGCGGTCATGAAATCGTGGGCGATCTGGCAAATGTCCTTGGCGGAGATGCCGGTGATTTGTTCCGCCCATTCCGGGGTGTAGCCGCTGTTGAGTATATGTTCCTTGTAGACCTCGAAGTCGTGGAGATTGTTGTCGACATAGGTCGTGTTGTAAAGTTGTCCCTTGATGGCGACATAGGTGAGCGCAAGGACGAAGGCCAGATCGGTCCCCGGCTTGATGGGCAGGTAGGTGTCGGCATGCATGGCCGTTTTGGTGTAGCGCGGGTCGATGACAACAAGTTTTGCCCCCCTGCCGCGGGTGCGCTTGAAAATATCCATGGTATCCGGCGTCAGAATGGCTTCTGCCCTGTTGGCACCGGCCATGATGACGTATCTGGCGTTTTCAAGATCCGCCTGGCCATAGCCGCCCAGGGTGAGGGCAAAGCCGGAGACCGCCGTCTGCAGGCAAATGGTGGAGTGGTTGAGAAAATTGGTGCTGCCGATTTTCTGGGCCATGAAGGACTTAAAGGTGTGCTCCGCCAATCCTTCACCGGCGCAATAGCCGATACAGGAGCGGTTGTCCTTTTCTTCATCGAGAATCGTGGTCATCTTGTTCTTGATGTGTTCAAAGGCCTCGTTCCAGGTGACTTTTTTGTATCGGCCATCGCCGCGCTTGCCCACACGCAACAGGGGGTACTTTAAACGATCCGGGTCATAGAGGGCGTGAATCCCGGCGACGCCGCGGGCACAGAGCATGTTTCGGGACTTGGGGAAAAGGGGGTTGGGGTCAAGCTTCTTGACGATGCCGTCCTTGACATGGGCAATGGCGGTACATTTATTGACGCACATTTCGCAGACCGTCGGCACCTTTCGGTTGCCGGACTGTTGTTCTTTTGCCGCACTCTTGGCAAGAATGTCGGCGCCGGTGAGCGAGGTTCCGCCGAGGACGCTCAGAGCGACACTGCCCTGGAGAAATCTCCTGCGTGAGATCTCAACTTTCATAATTCATCTCCCAGTATTTCCGTAATGGCTGCCTCTCATCCGGCAGGGTTCCGACGACCAGTATGGTATTTCGGAAGGTTGCCGGCGGTAAAGAGGCAATTGTATTGTGCAGTGAATGGGGTCTCACAATGGAAAGATGTTTTGTTATTCCAGGGAATACTGAAACATCAGGCAAAGCGAAACCGCCGCAGCATCTGCTCATCCCCCTGTTGTCACGAAGGCTCCAGAGGGTATGGAATGCGCTTTATTCCGGGTGTACGTTCGTTGCCGAACCGACACCATCCGGCCTTTCCATAGCAACATGTGTGCCATCTTTTTTTAAGAAAACTTTTCAGGAAAAATCGTACCGGAAGGGAGTATTACGAAATATTATATCTATGCATTTGATTCCAGACAGTTACCCGCGAAACTCCAAGTATGCGGGCAGCTTCCGACTTGTTACCCTTAGCCTTTTCCAGGGCTGCAACGAGCTTCTGTTTCTTGCGTTCGTCCGGGCCGAGCATCGTTGTTTGTAAGGTCTGGGATTGGTTGCCGGCCTGGGTAACATCCGGTGGCAGATGTTCCACTTTGATGCTGTCATCCATGCAGGCAACGAAGGCGTATTCAAAGGCGCTTTTTAACTCGCGTACGTTTCCCGGCCATGAGTAGCGGGCGAGGGCATCCATGGCCTCGGGAGAGATGCCTTTGATCGGCTTATTGCTTTTCAGTTGGACATGGTTGTAAAACATCTCGGCCAGCACCGGAATATCTTCGGTGCGATCACGCAATGGCGCTATTTCGATGGGTAAGACATTGATGCGATAGTAAAAATCAGCTCTGAAGGCACCTGATTCCACCAGCTTTTTGAGGTCCCGGTTGGTGGCGGTGATAACTCGGACGTCAACCGGTATGGCGCGGTTGTCGCCTACCCTTTCAATGACCTTTTCTTCCAGCACCCGAAGCAGCTTGACCTGTATAGACTGTGGTAACTCTCCAATTTCATCAAGGAAAATGTCTCCACCGTCGGCTGCCTCGAAACGTCCTTCACGATTCTGGTAGGCCCCGGTAAAGGCGCCCTTGACATGGCCGAACAGCTCGCTTTCCAGCACCGATTCATTAAGGGCTGCACAGTTGACCTGAATATAGGGTTTTTCTTTTCGCACTGAATTCTCGTGTATCGCCCGGGCCACCAGCTCTTTGCCGGTGCCGCTCTCGCCTATGATAAGCGCCGGTGCATCGGATTCGGCGACATTGGAGATGAGATTGAACACCCGGCGCATGGTGGTGGAAGCACCGACCATGCCTTGAAAGGTATGTTCTGAGCGCAGTTCCCGGCGATAGGCTTCGATCTGGCTTTCCTTTTCGATCAACTCGGTGATATCGGTGACGGTTTCCACGGCACCAATGACCTGATCGTTCTCCTTGAGAACCGAGGCGTTTTTCATCACATGTCTGGTGCTGCCGTCCTTGCAGGTCATGACCGCCCTCTGCATCTTGACATCGCCGAGGCTGAAGAGCCGGCACCAGTGCTTGCCGGTCTTATCGTAAATTTTTTTGCAGCTGCTGCATTCAAGTACGGTACAGGGCTGGCCGAGCAATTCTTCCTGGCTGTAGCCGGTGATATCGGTCATGGCCTGGTTGACGGAGACCAGGGCGCCGTTGACATCGATGATCATGACCCCGTCCGGAATGAGATCCACCACCATCTTCCAGGAGCGCATAAGCTTTTCATCGCGCATTGTTCCCTCATGTATTTAAATCGTTTTGTAACAATTCAGGTGGGAGCACCAAATTGACATAACCACCAAGTTGTAACTGTTCAAGAG
>JBHEOR010000042.1:0-258 GCA_046260685.1 Desulfopila sp. | reverse complement strand
CTCATGTATTTAAATCGTTTTAACACATGTAAAAACAGTATGTGTATAATTTAACGTTTTTGCAAATACTAAAATCATGTATTGGGTACCGGTTCCGCTGGTAGAGACAATACCTGGAAAAAAGTGCCGTCGAAGGCCAGCAGATCTTTGTTGATGAGCCCGTCTCGGGCCAGGATATATTCATCGACGCTGATGGTAAGCAGGGAACAGATCTTGTCGTAGGAATAAAATGGCAGGCCCTGCCGGTCAGCCTGGTAC
>JBHEOR010000041.1:17377-21150 GCA_046260685.1 Desulfopila sp. | reverse complement strand
GGACGTCAGAAGTATCAGCGGATGCGTCATCATCGAGGCTCTTGTCATCGTTTTCCATGTTCTTGCCCCCTCCTTTTATAAGGAGGTACCCTATATAGAGGAGTATGCCAAGAATAATAAGCCGTATTGGACTCATAGTGGCTCCCGCTTTTCCTGTTTATTGATACCTGCTCACAGGGCACAAGATCTTCCCCCGATAAGTATAGCCATACCTGGCAGTACCCGGCCATACCCGGCCATACCTGGCCTGCACGTATGGACGAAGACGCTCCACCCCTCTCTTGCGAAAACCTTCAGTACCCTGCTGGCAGTTACAGCCAGCCGGCCTTGTGTATCTGCTGTGGTGCTACGCTGTCGTCCCGCATGCGTTGCTGCAATTGTGCAAGCTTGTGCGCCGCAGTCATGCCATCAACGGGATCTTTGAAATCTCCAGCCACGTCGGCCAGGGGCTCGAGCACAAAAAGCCTTTCGGCAAGACAGGGATGGGGCAGTGTCAATGACGCGCTCTTTCTAACGTAATCATCAAAATAGAGAATATCGAGGTCCAGGGTACGATCCTGATATCCTGGAAGAGCAGCATCTCTTCTTCTACCAAAATCGGTCTCAACTATCTGGAGACTCTCCAGCAGTTCAGTTGGGTCCAGATCCGTTTGTAACGCACCAACGGCATTGGTAAACCAGTTGTCGCTGGTCATGCCCACCGGTTCGGAAAGATAGGGAGATGACAGGACCAGGGCGGAAATTTTGGCCATGCTGTCGATTTCCCGCCAGGCCCGCTGCAGGGTATTCACGCCATCGCCTATATTGGAGCCGAGCCCGATAAATGCAATATGCTTCACCTGGAGTTCCCGAGAGTACTAGAGATCATCGAGGCCAAGAACATCAAACATAGAGTAGATACCAGGCTGCTGTTGCACCGCCCAGGCGGCGGCAGTGCAAGCGCCCTGGGCAAAATGATCGCGGCTGTGGGCTCTGTGGGCCAGTTCGATGCGTTCTCCCGGACCGGCGAAATAAACCGTGTGTTCACCGACGATATCGGCTGCCCTGATGGTCTGGATACCTATCTCGCCGGCGCTTCTCTCGCCGATGATGCCGTTTCTCTCCAGCACACCCACCTCTTTGAAATCACGGTTCAATGCCTCGGCCGCCATTTCGCCAAGCTTGAGGGCTGTACCGCTGGGGGCGTCCTTCTTCCTGCGGTGATGGGCCTCGACAATTTCTATATCAAAGTCATCGCCGAGGATGGCCGCGGTTTTTTTGACCAGCTTAAACAGTACATTGACGCAGATCGACATGTTCGGCGCATGGACGCAGGGAAAGCTCTGCGCCAATGCTGTGAGCTCGTCAAGCTCATCGGGCTGCAGTCCGGTTGTGCCTATTACCATGGCGGTTTGGTGCCGTGCGGCAAGACGGGCAAACTCCATGGTGGCCTTATGGAAGGTGAAGTCGATGATCACATCGCCCTGGTCAATGACCGGAGCCGGCCCTTCGGCGATGATCACGCCGTTTTTGCCAAACCCGGCAACCTCACCGGCATCCCTGCCTATATCGGGGCTGCCTGGAGCCTCGAAGGCGGCGGCATACTTGAGTTCGGCATGGCCATGGACCATGGCGCCGATTTTCTGTCCCATTCTGCCGGCAGCGCCGGCCACGATCACATGTATCATATCTTGCATCCTCGATGTTCAAGGCACCTTAAAAATTGCTTCGCCGAAGGGCAGTTTACAGCATATCCAATGACCTCAAGGTCTTCTCCAGCATTTTCAGGGTTGCTTCATCCACTTTGGTAATGGGGAGCCGTGGCGCACCGTCCTTGATCTTGCCCATTAATTGGAGCCCCTTTTTGGCGGGCGCGGGACTGGGATTTTTGAACATCAGCTTCATCAGCGGCAGGAGACGATAGTGCATTTTCCTGGCCGTTTCGACATCGCCCGCCAGGGCCGCATGTATCATCTTCGCCATGCCGGCGGGATCGAGGTTGGAGACAACCGAGATAACACCGTGACTGCCCACGAAAATCGTGGGCATCGAGGTGAAGTCATCACCGGAAAGAATAATAAAATCATCGGGACAGAAACGGACGATATCGCTTATCTGCTCGAGATTGGCGCAGGCCTCTTTGATGCCCACGATATTTTCCATGGCGGCCAGTTTAGCGACGGTCTCCGGCAAAGCATTGACAACGGTGCGCCCCGGAACGTTATACAGAAACATCGGGATATCCACCGCTTCGGCAATAGCCTTGAAATGCTCGTAAATACCCTGCTGGCTCGGTTTATTGTAGTAGGGAACCACGGAAAGCACCGCGTCGGCACCTGATTCTTTGGCGCTTTCGGTAAATTCGATGGCCTCCAGGGTGTTGTTGGCACCGGTTCCGGCAATGACGGGTACCCGGCCATTGACGGTTTTCACTGCAATTTCGACGACCTTTTTGTGTTCATCAAAGCCAAGCGTGGCGGATTCTCCGGTGGTACCGCAGGGGACCAAACCATTTATGCCCTGCTCGATCTGAAATTCGATGAGATCGACAAAACCCTGCTCATCGACCCTGCCGTCGCGAAACGGTGTGACGATAGCCGTGAACGCGCCTCTGTAGTTTTTGGTATCAAGTCGCATACTCTACTCCTTTCTATTTCTTTACCCTTGTTCCCGCCCCTATAGGAGAGATTCAAAAGTGAGCTCACCTGTATACACAATACGTGCCGGGCCTTGAAGGTAGACATTTTCGACACGACCGTCTTCGTGGAGGTCAAATTCTATGGTCAAACGATCGCCTCCCGATGTTTGCACGACAACCGGCGAAGCGACCCCGGTTTTAATGGATGCGATGATTGCCGAGGCCACGGCTCCTGTGCCGCATGCCCTGGTTTCATCTTCAACTCCTCGTTCATAGGTCCGTGCCAGGATCTCCCCCCGGCCGCGTACGGTGACAAAGTTGGCATTGGCCCCTTCGGGGGCGAACATCGGATGGAAGCGAATTTCTCTGCCCCATTTTTTGACGGGAGCGTTGTCATCATTGACAATGACCACAGCATGGGGAACGCCGGTATTGAGATAGGCTGCCTGATGTGCCTTGCCATCGAGCTCCAGGGTGAGATTATCCTTGAAGGCGAAGGGATCGGTCATGCGAAGACGGACCTCTTCTTCCGCACAGATCTCCGCCTCGATTATGCCGGCAACAGTTGCAAAGTGCATGCGCCGCCCTGCGATTCCCAGGCGATAGGCAAAACGGGCGGCACATCTGGCGCCATTGCCGCACATTTCGGCAACGGAGCCGTCGGAGTTATAAAACTGCCAGCCAAAATCGGCGCTTTCCGACGCTTCGATCAGGATAACACCGTCGGCGCCGGCGGAAAACATTCTCCTGCACACCTTTCTGCTGAACTCGGCCTGCCGGTCAACGGGAATACGCCTGTCGCGGTGATCAATGACGACAAAATCATTACCGGTGCCGTTCATTTTGGTAAATTGTACAGGAAATATCCTCTCCATCACGCATCCCGCTCTCTTCGTCTACCGGCACACAATACCGCGGCGTCATCAATGCCTGGTCGTTGCTTCCCTGGACAGTTCGCTTTCGTTGCCTGCAGCGTCAATCGCTGTAACCGCATAATACACTTTAGTCTCCGCCGGCACCGAGGAATCGACAAAAAGGCTGGAACCGGCGCCGGTATCGCCGACCCGGGTGTGCTGCTGCTCGCCCTGATCGCGGCGCTGACCACCGCGCTGCTGAGCGGCTGACCGGCTCGTCGCCGCGGGAAGCCGCTCCAGGA
>JBHEOR010000041.1:0-17218 GCA_046260685.1 Desulfopila sp. | reverse complement strand
CCGCCAACCTCGCTGAAGTCCCCGCCATTGCTGCTTCGTAAAACCTGATAGATCACCGGCAATTCGACGATGCCGCCGTTTATAAGGCTGTCAACCGGCGACCAGCTCAACTGTACGCCGGTGCCGTCCACCGATGCCGTCAGATCCCGGGGAGCAGCGGCAGGAGTGTGGTAGACAAAACCGACGATATTGGAGTCGCCGCTGGCGGCCCACCAGCTCGTTGTCGAGCGCACCTTGAAATAATATTTATTGCCCGAGCGCAGCATTCCACTATCATACTGGGCAATCTGCCGATTTTCCATAACTGTAACGCCGCCCGGCAACTCAATGGGGTCACCAAAGGGAATGGGGCAGCTGCTGCAGAAACCATCCAGCGGTATTTCCGCCCTGTACAGCTCGAATCCGTTAACTGCGGTGAGCTCCCGGCCATCAATCGTTTCCACGGGATACGACCAGGTCAATCGCGCTCCTTTTTCATCGAGGCTATACTCCAGATCGGTGATGGCCTTCGGCACCACACTCTGCGGCGGAACAGGCGGCGTTTTGTAGCCGCAGCCCCCGCTCAAAACAAGCATTCCCGCTACTATAACTGACCCCGCAAAGCCTAATTTCGTAGTCGTTTTCATAACACCCTTTTCAGTTGGTTTTCCGCTTCCGTTACTGCCTCTCCCACGCGTATAGTGGCCGTCCCGCCCTGAGAAACCCTGCTGTTGACCGACCCATCCACGCTGAGAACTTCATAGACATCCTGGTCAATGGCTGCTGAGAACTGCTGCAGCTCGGCAATGGAGAGATCCTCGAGTTCGCAGCCCTTCTCCAGACATGCCGCAACCGCCCGGCCGACAATACCGTGGGCCTCACGAAAGGGGACATTTTTCATGACCAGATAGTCGGCAAGGTCGGTGGCTGTCATAAAGCCCGTTCTGGTGGCCCTGTCCATTGTTTCCGTGTTGAACCGCAGATTGCCGAGCAGCTCGCTCATAATGGCAAGGGAGGCGGAGACCGTGTCCACCGCATCAAACACCGGCTCCTTATCTTCCTGCAAATCACGATTGTAGGTCATCGGCAGCCCCTTCATCAGGGTGAGCAGCGTCATCAGACTGCCCGTTACCCTTCCGCTTTTCCCCCTGATTATCTCGGGGATATCGGGATTTTTCTTTTGCGGCATGATGGAAGAACCTGTGCAAAAGGTATCGGCGATGGTGACAAAGGAAAACTCCTGGCTCGACCAGAGCACAAGCTCCTCGGAAAGACGTGATAGATGGTTCTGAATAAGGGCGCAGCAGCTGACAAACTCTATGGCAAAGTCACGATCCCCCGAACTGTCCATGGAGTTTCTCGTCACACCATCGAACCCAAGCACCCCGGCCACATCCTCACGGCTGATGGGCAACCCCGTGCCGGCCATGGCAGCGCCGCCGAGGGGGCAGAGATTCATACGCTTGCGGCAGTCGAGAATCCGCTCCCTGTCGCGGCCAAACATCTCGTAATAGGCCATCATATGGTGGGAAATAAGTACCGGCTGGGCACGCTGCATGTGCGTATAGCCGGGCATGACCTTGCCAAGATACTCTCTGGCCAGAGCAACGCAGGCCTTTTGCGTTTGGGCAAGGAGCCGGGCAAAACGATCACACTCATCACGCAGATACATTTTCAGGTCGACGGCAATCTGGTCATTGCGGCTGCGGCCGCTGTGCAGCTTGGCACCGGCCGGACCGATCTTGTCCACCAGGGCTTTTTCGATATTCATATGAACATCTTCGAGCTCCTGCCTGAAGGTGAATTCCCCCCTGTCGATCTCTTCTTCGATGGCGCCAAGCCCGCCAAGGATTGCACTAAGCTCGTCGGCGCTCAGCACACCCTGGCGCTGCAGCATGGTGGCATGGGCCCTGCTGCCTTCGATATCGTATTTGTAGAGACGGGAGTCATAATGGATGGAGGCCGTAAAGGCCTCAACGGAGCTTGCCGTGGCCTCGGCAAAGCGGCCACCCCATAACTTCCGGGACTGCCGCTTCTCGGACTGCTGCCGGGGCTGCGATTGTGCCGGGTCTTGCCCCGCGGGGCGCGGTGTTGCTCCCTTCGATGGTATAGTTGTCATAGCCGTGTTCTCGCTGTATGCATCATGCTCGCATGCTCGCTATTGGGTTTTCTTACTTGTGCTGCAATGCCCCAATCCGCAGGCGCAGTCCGTTGAGCCGGATAAACCCGGTGGCATCACCCTGATCGTAGACATCATCCTCTTCGAATGTGGCGAAGCTCTCCTGATAGAGCGAGTTGTCGGATTTTCTGCCCACCGGAATACAGTTGCCTTTGTAGAGCTTGAGGCGAACTGTGCCGTTGACCGTGCTCTGCGTGTCATCCATGGTCCGTTGCAGCAGTTGCATTTCCGGAGCGAACCAGAAGCCGTTATAGATCAGTTGTGCATAACGTGGCACCAGGGAATCGCGAATATGCATGACCTCCCGGTCCATGGTGATGGTTTCCAGAGCGCGATGGGCCGTGCGCAGCAGGGTTCCGCCGGGAGTTTCATAAACACCGCGCGACTTCATGCCGACGAAGCGGTTTTCCACCAGATCCAGGCGGCCGATGCCGTTGGCGCCGCCCAGTTTATTGAGGCGGGTGAACAGCTGCAGCGGTTCCATGGCGGTACCGTCGAGTGCCACAGGATCGCCGTTTTCAAAGCCGACCTCGACATAGGTCGGGCTGTCCGGCGCATTTTCCGGGGACACCGTCATCTGGAACATAGCCTCATCCGGCTCGTTCCAGGGGTCCTCCAGAATACCGCCCTCGTAACTGATATGGAGCAGATTTTCATCACAGCTATAGGGTTTTTCCTTGGTGACAGGCACCGGAATATTGCGCGCTTTGGCAAACTCGACCAGCTTCTGCCGCGAATTCAAATCCCAGGTTCTCCAGGGTGCTATGATCTTGAGGTTGGGGTCAAGGCCGATATAGGCCAGCTCAAAACGCACCTGGTCGTTGCCTTTCCCCGTGGCGCCATGACTGACCGCGTTGGCGCCCTCCTCCCTGGCGATACGGACCTGCTCCTTGCTGATCAGCGGCCTGGCAACGGAGGTGCCAAGCAAATAGGACTCTTCATAAATGGCATTGGCACGAAAGGCGGGAAAAATGTAGTCCTCCACAAATTCCTTTTTCAAGTCGGAAATAATGACTTTCTCGGCGCCGGTGGCCAGGCCCTTCCGCCGCACGGCCTCCCAGTCCTCCTCCTGGCCGATATCGGCACAATAGGCGATCACCGGACATTCATATTCTTCCGCAAGCCATTTTAAAATGACCGAGGTGTCAAGGCCTCCAGAATAGGCCAGTACAATTTTATCAACACTCATGGATAGTCCCCAGGATATCGACGACGCGGTAAAAACTCTCTACTGCCCGGCTGCAGGAAGTTTTTTGGCCATCTTCAATTTGCACGCACTGTTCAACTCTCTTTACCACACACACCCAACATACAATACCACGCACTACAGACCCCCGGTAAGCATCAGCTCCAGGATAGCCTTGTGCATATGCATCTTGTTTTCCGCCTGATCGAAGGCAACACATTGTTCCGACTCAAGCACCTCTTCACTGATCTCCTCACCGCGATGCGCCGGAAGACAGTGGAGAACGATGGCCTCTTTGTCCGCCTGCGCCAAAAGCTCACCGTTGACCTGGTAGTCGCCGAACAGCTCGAGGCGCTCTTTCAGCTCTTTTTCCCGGCCCATGGAGGCCCAGACGTCGGTATTAATGACATCCGCCCGGGAGACTGCCCAGCGTGGATCGCTGGTCAGGGTTATAGGCTTTTGCGCCACAGTACCGGCCCGCTGCATAATAGCCTCATCGGGACCATATCCCTCGGGACAGGCCAGCACCAGTTCAAAACCGAGAATGGCGGCCGCCTGAATCCAGGAGTTGGCCATATTGTTGCCATCACCAAGCCAGGCAATGGTGAGATTGTCCAAGTCACCCTTATGTTCGATCACCGTCATGATATCGCTGAGCACCTGGCAGGGGTGATGCAGATCGGTCAGCGCGTTGATAACGGGCACCGAGGAGTAGCGGGACAGCTCCTCAACGACGTCCTGCCCAAAGGTCCGCACCACCATGCCACTGACATAGCGTGCCATTACCCGGGCCATATCCTTGAGCGGCTCGGATCTGGCCAGCTGGGTATCACGGGCCGAGAGAAAGATCACCTGGCCGCCCAGACCATACATCGCCGCTTCGAAGGAGACGCGCGTCCTGGTCGAGGGTTTTTCGAAAACCAGACCTATGGTTTTTCCCTCGAGTTGACGGTGCAGCACATCCCTGGCGCTCTCATCTTTCAACCGTGCTGCCCGCGACAGGAAAGCCTGCAGCTCATCTTTATTCAAATTCTCTAACGATTGCAAATGCTTAGGTATATTCTTCACCACATTTTCCGACATAACGCTCACCACTCACTGGAACTGGAGAACCGGGCGCTGCAGCTTTTTTCACCCTCCTGAGTGAAAACCGGCTCTTCCTGGAAGAAAACCTGTATTCATACAAAAAAAAGCGGGGATTTGCAAAGAAATTCAGGTTTCCATCGCTTCCATTTTTTTGCCCTGCTCGACGGACTCACACAGCATAATCATCAAGCACCTCGGCAAGGGCCGCGATCATGCGGTCTATCTCCTCCTGCGAAACGATCAGAGGAGGAGCAAAACGCAGGGCGGCGTTGCCCGCAAAATTAATCAAAAATCCCTTTGCAAACATGCTGTTGACCACTTCAGCACCTCTGGAAATACCTGCGGCGGACAATACCAGTGCCTGCAGCATTCCGGCTCCTCTGACGCCGGTGGCAAAGGCGGGAAAGCGCTCGGCAAGCTCGGCCAGTCTGCTCCGCAGATAGGTGCTTCGCCGGCCCACGTCGGCCAGGAATCCTTTCTCAAGTATAGTGCTGAGGGTTGCCACCCCGGCAGCCGCGGCAACCGGGTTGCCGCCGAATGTCGAAGCATGGGTGCCCGGCCCCATGGAAGCGGCAATTTGACGTGTCGTCACCATGGCACCGATGGGCAGTCCGTTGCCCAGCCCCTTGGCAAGGGTCATGATGTCGGGGATGACATCGCTCTGCTGGTAGGCAAAAAGCGTTCCGCTGCGGCCCATGCCGGTCTGCACCTCATCGAAGATCAGCAGCAGCCCGTGACGGTCGCACAGCTGCCGCAGCCCCTGAAGATACTCCCGCTCCAGCGGCCGCACCCCGCTTTCTCCCTGAATCGGTTCGCAGAGAATGGCACAGGTGTTTTCGCCGATATGCTGCTCAGCGGCGGCAAGATCACCGAAGGGCAGATGGACAAAGCCCTGCGGCATCGGCTCAAAGCCCTGATGAAACTTGGGTTGGCCGGTGGCTGCCACCGTGGCAAGCGTCCTGCCGTGAAACGATCCTTCAAGGCATAAAATCTCGTACTTGTCCTTCCCGGCATGGATGCGGGCAAGCTTGATTGCCGCCTCGTTCGCCTCGGCTCCGCTATTACACATGAAGACCTTATCGCCAAAGCTGTTGGCGACCAGGAGTTCGGCCAGTTCGGTCTGGGGGCGGGTGTAATAGAGATTGGAAACATGCACCAGTTCGCCGGCCTGGCGGCATATGGCCTCGGTAACTTTGGGATGGCAGTGCCCCAGCGCGCAGACCGCGATACCGGCGAGAAAATCGAGGTAGGCCGTGCCGTCCTCGCCATAGAGGACACAGCCCCGCCCTTTTTCCATGACCACCGGATAGCGAATGTAATTATTGACAAAAACCTCATCGTTGCGGCTTTGTATGGTCTCTTTCTGCATTGTTTCCCGTGTGTTTCGTCTCGTCTCCGAGCTACGTTTTTTGTATCGTTTTTTGCATGCTCACTCGATTATCTGCGTCCCCACACCTTCGTGGGTGAACATCTCCAGTAAAATTGCATGCTCGACGCGGCCATCGACAATATGTGTCTTGACCACACCGTCTGCCAGGGCTTGTGCACAGCAGCGCACCTTGGGGATCATACCGCCCGCCACCGTGCCGTCGGCGATGAGTTTTTCCAGCTCATCTTTTTGAATGGTGGTCAGCAGATTACCCTGACGGTCCTGAACGCCCTTGACATCGGTCAAGAGAATCAGTTTTTCCGCCTTGAGCTGTCCGGCAATCGCTCCAGCAACCAGATCAGCATTTATATTATAGGCCCGGCCGTCTTCACCGACGCCGACCGGCGCAATAACCGGGATAAACTCCTCGCTCTCCAGCCCATGAAGCACGCTGGGGTTGATTCTGGTGACCTGGCCGACCCGCCCCAGATCGATGAGCTCCGGCGGCGCATTATCGGCCACCGCCGCATTGACCTTGAGCTGCCGGGCGCAAACGAGATCACCATCGCGCCCGGAAAGGCCAACCGCCTTGCCGCCGCAGTGATTGATCAAACCGACGATTTCCTTGTTGACCTTGCCCACCAGAACCATCTCGACCACGTCCATGGTCTCGCCGTCGGTCACCCGCATGCCCTGAACATAATTGGCCTTGATATCGAGCCGGTCCAGGAAGGTATTGATCTGCGGACCTCCACCGTGAACGATGACCGGCTTGATGCCGATATGCTTCATGAGGATCACATCCAGGGCGAACTGCTTTTTCAGCTGTTCATCGACCATTGCATGACCACCATATTTAATGACCACCGTCTTATGCCTGAACTCCTGCATATACGGCAGCGACTCTATCAGGACCTTCGCTCTTTCTATACTTTCCCGCATTCTTTTTCGTCCTTCCAAGGGTCCGCTCAAGGAATTATTTTTCTCCTCCCCCAAAATAATCAAGAATTTGATTCCCTACACAACTGAGGTCAAAGCACGGAGGGAAAGGAGTCTTCACATACGATGTCCCGGGCCGATCAGCCGAGATTTGTCGACAATCGGGATCGAAAGCAATTCATGCAATATTTCAATGTCTTACAAATAAGTAATGCCGCAACTGATTACTTGCATTCTACTTACTCAGCTGGTATTAGTAAAGGACTCTTTCCCTGGCGGCAAACACCCCCTTCCCTTTACAAACAAAAGCGATTAAGGTATAACAGGCTCGGTAATTGCAAAGCCTGACGGATTTTAATGCTGGAGAACACCTATGAAAAACTCTATATTGGTCGCCCGGCCGACCCGCCTTGTCATCGCCGGCCTTTGCGCACTGCTTCTTAACGGTGTCCTGATGCCTGCAATGGCTGAGGCCAAAGAGCAGCCGATCCAGATAGAAGCCGACACAATGACGGCGCAGGACAAAGAACAAACCGTTGTTTTCGAAGGCGACGTTGATGCCCGGCAGGGTGACGTCCGGATCCAGTCCGATACCATGACGATTTATTATTTAGAAAACGAGGACGAGAGCGAAGAGAATGGGAAATATGCGCAGCAGGTCGACAAAATCATCTGCACCGGCAATGTCGAAGTCACCAGCAAGGAGTGGCTTGGCACTTCGGATACCATGCATTATATCTCCCGTAAAGATCTCATCAAGCTGATCGGTAACGCTAAAGCCTTTCAAGACCAGAACATGGTGCAAGGCGAACGAATACACTACTATCTCGACACTGGTACATCGGAAGTACTCGGCGGCGTCAAAACAGAAGTTACTCAAGACAGCGACGAGCAGCAATCCGGCAGGGTCAACATGACTATTCTTGAACAATAACCCAGGCCGTGCCGAGGAGAAAACCACGTTGTCTTTTTTGGAAACACGCAAAATTGTGAAAAAATACGGCAATACAACCGTCGTGGACGGAGTGAGCCTTGAAGTTCGAACCAACTCGGTTGTCGGCCTGCTTGGACCTAACGGGGCAGGTAAAACAACTTCTTTTTACACCATTGCGGGCTTTATACAGCCAAATGGCGGGAATGTTTTGCTCGACGGAGACGTCATAACCACGCTTCCCATTCACAAACGAGCACTCAAAGGCATATCGTATCTCGCCCAGGAGCCGTCAGTCTTTAAAAAACTCACGGTTGAAGAAAATATCCGCATTATACTCGAGCCGCTTGGTCTTCCTAAAAATGAGATCAACAACAGAATTGACGAGTTGATGGCTGATCTCCAAATAGAATACCTGCGGAACAATAAAGGGCATGCCCTGTCCGGCGGGGAGAGGCGCAGAGTGGAAATAATGCGGGCCCTGGCCACCAAACCTCGTTTTATTCTGCTCGACGAACCCTTTGCCGGAATCGATCCTCTGGCTGTAACGGAGCTGCAGAAAATCATCGGCAGGCTCAAGGAAAAAGGATTAGGGGTGCTTATCTCTGACCATAATGTGCGGGAAACACTCAAGTTTGCGACTTTGCCTATATCATGAACGCCGGCCGGATCTTAACCAATGGCGTCGCCGGCGATATCGTGGAAAGCGAAGTCGCCCGTAAAATGTACCTTGGCGAAAATTTCAGCATGTAAACTCAATCAGGCAGCGTATGCTCCCCATTACTTCATAAGCAACCACCATGGCCCTGGAACTCAGACAACAACTCAAGCTTGCTCAAAAACTGGTTATGACGCCGCAATTGCGCCAGGCCATCAAGCTGCTCCAGCTTAACAGGCTTGAACTGACCGCGGCCCTTCGTGCAGAAATTGAGCAAAACCCGGCACTGGAAGAAGACATAGGCCCCTTTGATGCCGGCGAATTAGCCCATAGCCTCTCCGCAACAGTTGAAAACACTGAACCCAGCAGAGAGTCCGACATTACCGAACGTGTCACCCCAGGCAATGACCTGGCAGAGACCAACTGGGCGGATTATGCCAATAACTTTGACAGCAATTTTTCTTTTTCCCGTGAAACACCACCGGCAGACGCCCCTTCTCAGTTTGATTTTATCTCGGAGAAACCAGGCCTCAGCTCCTATCTGCACTGGCAGCTGGCTCACCATGATCTGGAAGAAAAGGAACGGGAAGTCGCCCAGTTCATCATAGGCAACCTCAATCGCTACGGTTTTTTGGAAACAGATATCGATGACATCATCGACAAAACTCACTCCGACCAGGATGAAGTCGAATATGTCCTCGAAGTCATCCAGGATCTCGACCCGGCAGGCATTGCAGCCAGAAATGTCGAAGAATCGCTGTATCTTCAGCTGGAAAGAAAAGGCATGGCAAAATCCCTCGCCGCCACCATCGCCCGGGACCATCTCGGTCTCCTCCAGACGAAAAACTACAAGGCCATTGCCAAGGAAACAGGGCATAAGCGCAATGAGATAGTGCGCGCCATCAACTATATCACCTCTGAGCTCACGCCGTTCCCCGGCCTGCCCTTCTCCAATGATGATACCAACTACATTGTCCCCGACGTCTATGTACGGAAAATTGACGGCGAGTATATCATACGCCTTAACGACGATGATTTGCCGCGCATCAAGCTCTCGACCTACTACCAGGATCTGCTCAGTTCCAGTGAGCCGCTGCAGAAGGACTCCAAGAACTATCTCTCGGAAAAACTTAAAAACGCCGAATGGTTTATCAAATCAATCCATCAGCGGCAAAAGACCATCTACCGGGTCATGGAGAGCCTACTACGCTTTCAATATGATTTTTTCGAATACGGCCCAGGTCACCTCAAGCCATTGATCCTGCGGGATGTAGCTGAAGACATAGAGATGCACGAATCGACTATCAGCAGGGTGACCTCCAACAAGTATGTTCATACCCCCCAGGGTATCTACGAACTAAAATACTTCTTCTCCACCGCCATTCCCCGTGACGGCGGGGACGCCCTGGCTGCCGAATCCATCCGTGATCGCATCAAGAAGCTTATCCAGCAGGAGGACAAGCATAAACCTCTCAGCGATAATGCCATATCAAAAACACTGTCCGAGGATTTTGATATCCAGCTCGCCCGCAGAACAGTGGCTAAATACAGGGAACAAATGAAAATCCTTCCGGTCAAACATCGCCGGGCATCCAAATAGTTCCTCCGCCGTTATGGGTCTTCTTGAACGAATCTACTATTTTCACCAGGAGCTTAAACGCAATCGTTATCCCAACGCCGGCAACCTGATCAGTCATTTTGAAGTGTCTTCGGCCACCGCCCGCCGGGACATAGCCTATTTACGCGACCGCCTTCTTGCCCCGCTCGCATTTGACCAGGGCCATAACGGCTTTTACTATACCCGTGAAAGTTTCGGTCTGCCCTTTGAAAAAAGTCCTAAAATTGTATTTCTTCTCGGCATGCTGAGCAAAATGGCGGAAGAAGCCGGACTCGGCTCACTGGCGGAAGTACAATCTCTGGAACACCGACTCTCCCAGCTTGTTACACCGGAATACTCTAAACTGGTCGAGGCCATCCACTGCGAATGGGTGGAGGTTGAAACCATCGACCCCACCATTTTTGATGCAATTATCGAGGCCACGGTACACCACAAGATCCTCCACATCGGCTACCGATCCGCTCTTGGCCAAAACAGTGAGCGAGATCTGGAACCCCTGCGCCTGGTCAACTATCAGGGACGCTGGTACCTTCTGGCCTTCTGCAGGCTTCGCGGTGATGTCAGGATGTTTCACATCGCCCGCATAGCTGCCGCCGTTGTCGGCAGGCAGGGATTCTCCCGCCACAGTGCTGATAATTATACGACGTACCTCAATGCCGCATTCGGCATATTCAAGGGAGGAGTGCTCTTTCATGCCACCATTCTGTTCACCTCCACTGCCGCGGAGCTCGTACAAAATCAACGCTGGCATAGAGATCAGGTGATTGAAACAACCAATGAGGGTATTGTCATGCACCTTCCGGTAAATGACGACAGAGAACTCATCATGAAAATACTGCAATATGGTTCCATGGCCCGTGTCATTGCCCCGGAACAATTGCGCCGACGCATCCATGATGAGGCCCGTGCCATTGCAGCGCAATACGCTGTCTAAGTGCTCATCGGCCGTGCTTGAATCCCTGCATCGCCGCAACTCCTGAAATTACGCCATATTTTTTTACTTTTCTCTACAAATCCGTCAAAAATGTGATATGATGGTATAACGTCTTGAAAAGAGGTATCAAATCTACCGCATCGCTTGTATAAATTCACCCATGAACAATGTAATATTAGATACTTAAATCGGTTTATACATTATGACACCCAATGAGAAAAGAAAGTTTTTGCGACTTGATTCCCTCCATCTGCTCGACTATCAGATCGTTGACGAAAATGGATATGAGTGTGAGTATTCGATGGCAAGAACGCTGGACGTCAGTATAAATGGCATCAAAATTGAGACATTACAGGAAATTTTATTATCCTCAACCTTGGTTATTACACTCGGCATTGAGGATACCCTTATCGATATTGAAGGTACCCCCATTTACTCAGAAGAAGTTGATGGAAGATTTCTCTCGGGAGTCGAATTCAAAAAGGTGAATGCACAAAACAGATCCATCCTCCGCCGTTATGTCGATGAATTCGAAGCACGCAAGGCCACGCTTCTGCAAAAAAACGACCTTACCAGGCGACAATCCCAAACGAAATAACGAATATCGCTTCTGTACTTCCCTTCGAAGAATCAATGCGGTTGAAGATGAGTGCTATGCCGCAACAGTGTATTTTGGAGCGAATCCTCAGTGGTATTTTCAATCCAGGAGAAAAAACAGCATGAAAGTACTCTTGATAATGGCGCAGACCGCAGATGGCGTTATCAGCAGAAATTCCAGCGAATTTGTTGACTGGACCGGCAGTGCCGATAAAAAAATGTTCATGCAGCTCACCAGACAGGCCGGTGTGCTGATCATGGGCTCAAAAACCTACGACACCATCGGCAGGCCCCTCCCCGGCAGAAAAAACATAGTCCTGACCCGCAACAAGAAGCGCACAAGCACGCACCCGGACCTCATCTATACCGATGACCCGCCGGACAAGCTTCTAGACGACCTGGAGCAGCAGGGCTACACCTCCGCCGCCCTTGCCGGCGGAGGACAGATCAACACCCTGTTTGCCACTGCAAACCGCATTGACGAGATACTGCTTACCATTGCCCCCTGCGCCTTCGGCTCCGGACTGCGTCTTTTCAACTCTCCGCTGGACATGAAGCTCGAACTTCTCTCCCATGAAGTGCTCGAGGGGAAGTATGTGCTGCTGCGCTATAAGGTTATTCAATAGGTGGCTGCAGTCACTCAGCATGTGGAATGAAACAGCCCGCCCACCGGTTGTCCCTGGTCGGCGAGTTGATTGTAGCGCTGTGCAGCCTTCTTGGTGGACTCCACAACCACCTCGATACCGTTGTTTTCAAGGTAGGTGAGCGTTTCTTGTGCAATCTTGAGCCTTTTGAGTACGCCCCTGCTCAACACAACGACTTTGCAGCCATGCTGGATTAGCTCCTCACAGTCGCCTGGCTGAATTCCCGCGGAATGGCCGGTGCCATGTTCCTGCCAATCCCAGCTTCTTCCGCCGCCGGGCCAGAGTTTACAATCTTTTACGGTGCCGAGGCGCTCAATTTCAATCTTTCCCCAGTGTAACGACCTAATCAGCGGAGAGGCTGCCGGTTTTTCTTTATCATTCATTTCGCTTATGTCCTCCAGGTCCTCCGCAGGATTTTTTGCTATGCCGATGCTTTTGCTATGCCGATGCCGTGGTGCTTCCCAGCAGCGCTTCCAATTCCTGCTGGTGCCGTTTTTCTTCATCAATAATACGACCGAGCTGGTCAAGGGTCTGCGCATCTTCGATAAAACCACTGAGCATTTCATAAAACAGGATGGTATCACGCTCAAATCCCTGCGACTTTGTCAGTAAATCGGCGAAGTTGTCAATGGCACCGAGTTCTTCTTCCTCCAGCGAGAAGGTCCGATCCTTCACCATTTCCTGAAGGATGGATTTGCCTACCGCTTCCAGTTCACGCTGTTCATCGCTCATCTCCCGCCCACCTTCAATGGAGGCAAACCATTCGGCATGGCGTTTCTCCTCATCGGCCATACGGTTAAAAATATCTGCAAGTGCGGCATCTTCGGCGGCTTCAGCCGCTTTTCTATAGCTCTTTTCACCATTACGTTCTATCTGAATGGCGATGTTGCGTATATCTCCAATGGTAAACATGTTCCTCCTCTCACCTATAATTTTTTTTCATCCGGTTTCCAGCCGCGCAGCCCCCACAGCAGAGACAACAGTCCCAGACCGGTCAATGCTGCCGAAACCCATGCAACGGCCATGATCCCACCGCTTCTCCACAGCAAACCGCCCATGAGCACACCGACCATCCTTCCCAAGCCTGAAGCGGCATAGAACCCGGCCATCATCGTTGCCCTGGCCCCGGGCATGAGCTCGGTACTCAAGGAAAAGCTGGTGACAATGGTGAACTCATAGGTGCAGAA
This sequence comes from Desulfopila sp., assembly GCA_046260685.1. Taxonomy (GTDB): domain Bacteria; phylum Desulfobacterota; class Desulfobulbia; order Desulfobulbales; family Desulfocapsaceae; genus Desulfopila_A. Next base: position 3,911 of record JBHEOR010000041.1, on the reverse strand, counting down.
TACCAGAAACATGCCTATCATGGCAAACGGCAGGGAAACACCGATTATGGGAAGCAGCAGATATGCAGCGACTGCCAGGCAAAGCCCCAACACAACCGCTCTCTTCAACCCCATTGCATCGGCAAACGAGGCGGTGAGAAACTCTCCTGACAATTCCGCACAACCAATGGCAATCGTGCTGAACCCAAGGGAGACCAGGCTCACGGAAAAATCCCGCTCAAACCAGGCCCCGTAAACCACGAAGAGATTGTCATTTGCAAGGCTTATCCAGAAGCCAAAGGCAAGCATGCCCGCCGCGGGCCGAACCCTGATGAGCTGTTGCAGGGAGTGCAGCAGATGCCTTGCCGCCGGCCCTGAATCGCGCCGTTTTTCATCGGCTGGAAGCAGCATTGCGATACTGCACCACCCGAAAAATCCCAACAGGGCAAGGAGGAAAAAGCCACTATGCAGGCCGGCATATTCTATGACCACACCGAGCAGGGGGATGCCGAGCAGGGTGCTCCCCGCCCAGGAAACCTCGATAATACCAATGGCCCGGCCACGGCGGCTGTATTCCACCTCTCTGCCGATAAAAGCCTGTTGCGCCGGATCAAACAGAATCTTGCCAAAGCTCGCCAACACCAGTCCGAGAAAAACAATCCAATACACGGGAAGAAGGCCGCAGATCAGCATGCCGGCCGCCAGCAGGCCCAGACCCGTCTGCATCATCAGGCGATAGCCCACCCGGTCCGCCAGCGGTCCGCTGAAAAGGCCCACCAGGGAGGTTATCTGACTTGTGGCGATGATCGTTGTAATCGCCGCCAGCGGAACATCGAGTCCCCTGCTGAGGGCAGGAGCAAAAGGATAGACAAATCTTCTACCGATGTTGAGCAGCAGTTTGTAAAAAGTTACAGCAAGTATCTGATGGCTAAGTCGTGTCTTTATCTGCAATTACGATCCTTTCGCCGGTCTCTCGTGGGGAAATGCCGGCGCCATAGTTACTTACCCAATATACCGACATAGGGAAGATTCCTGTATTTCTGGGCATAGTCAAGGCCGTAACCGCAGACAAATTCATCGGGGATATCCTTGCCGCAGAAATCGATAGGCACATCATGCCTACGGCGAGAGGGTTTGTTGAGAAACGTACACACTTTCAGGGACGCGGGATTTCTATTGCCCAGCATGCGGATTACCTTGGCAAAGGTGGTGCCGGTGTCAACAATGTCCTCCACAAGGAGGACATGCCTGCCTTCAATGGACTCATCAAGATCCATGACAATCTTGACATCCCCTGTGCTGATGGTGCCGTCGCCGTAACTGGAAACAGCCATAAAATCAACCACCAGGGGATAATTAATCCTGCGCACCAGGTCGGCCATGAAAACAAATGATCCCCGCAGCAGTCCAATGACCACCAGCTCTCCTTTCTTGGCACGGTAATGCGCGGTTATCTGCTCACCCAGTCTGTTGACGATTGTTACAATTTCGTCTTCTTCTATCAGTCGTTTTGTGATCCCGCTGTCGGGCATGGCAGTTCCTGTGTGTATTCGTTGATGACATCCCGGGACGCTAAGGGTCCGCCGGATTCTATTGAAATGCAGACTACCACGACATTACCCAACCAAAGCAATCGCCATGGTTGCAAAGCCGCAGGTCCTGGTTGTATTATGCAGCAGGTCGCTCATGATGAGGGCCACCTTGAAAATCAGAAAGACTGCAGCCCCCGCTCCACACGCTTCAACCAGAATGCTTCTACTTGCGTAAAGGCCGCCAGACTTTTATAGAAGGTCTCCCCTTCATATTCGGTGGTAAGGCAGTCGACCTCAAACCCCATTGCCTGCAAACGATTTTTCCAGCTGTTACCTTGACCCATGAGATCATCCTCGACATGCATTCCGGCAGTATACAATAAAGGAACAAGGCGAATGCGCCGATAGTGGTCTGCCATGCCGCAGCGTGCGATTTTTTGCAGAACCGCCTCCTGATCGGGCACTCCCTCCAGGGATGCCGCCATGACATTGGCATATCTGCTGCCGACCAATTCCGCTATGCCCAGGCATATGCCGTTGGCAGGATCACTGGTCACCGGCGCACCATGCAAGGCAATGAGATTCAAGCCCTCATCCGGCCGAAGAAAATCCTGTTCCACCACCGCCAGCACATCTTTGACATATGACCAGCGATGCATCAAGGTCTCGCCGGTTACAATCTGCAAACCTGCAGTGCACCTCACCCTCTCCTGTACCTTCTCCTGAATGCGCTGATACCCGCCTCCTGGAAAAAGCTGCAGTGGAAGCACCAGCGCCTGACTATAGCCCGCAGATTCTATTGTGGTCAAGGTTTTCTGCAAGCCGGCACCACCGCTTTTCCGCCGAATTGTTTTGGAAGTATAGGCCCAATGGATTCGCTGTTCACCATACTTTCGGGCCAGCTGTTCATGCAGGCTATTGAAAACTGCTCTGCCGCTTCTGGTGCTGCCGAAAGCGGCTATGACAATAGCCGGCTCGTGATGCTCTATACCAACATTTTCGGGATTTTTCGCAACAGCAGTGGAATGCATGAAGTTCTCCGCAACACTTAGATGGCGTTACTCTTTCTTCTCCAGTTTGAGCGACAAACCGATCCGTTTGCGTGCACTGTCAACCTCAAGCACCTTAACTCGTACCTGCTGCCGTAAACGAACAATTTCGCCGGGGTCCTTAACAAAACGATCAGCCATCCGGCTGATATGGATCAAGCCATCCTGTTTAACCCCGATATCGGCAAAGGCGCCAAAACTGGTAATATTGGTGATTATTGCCGGAAGAATCATGCCCTCCCGGAGATCCTCCATGGCATGCACCGTTTCATCAAAGCAGAAGGTGGTAAATTTCGCCCTTGGATCCCTTCCCGGTTTGGCAAGCTCCTCCATAATGTCATTCAGGGTCTCCATCCCCACATCGCCCCGGCAATACTCCTGCAGACCAATACTTTGCCGTGAAGGCTCCGAGTGCAGCAAATCCTGCGGAGTTGCGCCATTATCGTGCGCCATCTGCCGGACAAGTTCATACCGCTCCGGGTGAACACCGGTGTTATCAAGGGGGTTGCCGCCATTCCTGATACGAAGGAACCCGGCGCACTGTTCATAGGCCTTGGCTCCGAGCCGGGTAACCTTGAGCAGATCGCTGCGCTTTGTAAACAGACCGTTGTCCCGGCGCCATTGTACAATCTTGGCAGCAAGGGTTTCTCCCAGGCCGGCCACATAGCTGAGCAGTTCGACGCTGGCACTGTTGACCTCAACTCCCACACTGTTGACGCAGCGGGTCACCACCTCAGCGAGGCTTCTCTTCAATTCGGCCTGATTGACATCGTGCTGATACTGGCCGACACCAATTGATTTAGGATCAATCTTGACGAGTTCGGCCAGCGGATCCTGCAGCCTTCTGCCGATGGAGACGGCACCGCGAACGGTTATATCTTCATTGGGAAATTCCCGTCGAGCTGCCGCCGAAGCAGAATAGATTGACGCCCCATCCTCATTGACCAGGGTTACCAGAATGGTGTCATCCAGGCCCAGCGCGCGGACAAAACGCCGCCTCTATAGCGAAACGCTTTACCAGGCGGTGTAGCGTATCGCCCGCCTCCCTCATCTTTTGCGCGCCCAGGGTCGGATAGATTGTCTCATTATGCAGCAATGTCCCCTGCTCATCGAGGCAGACAAGCTTGGCACCGGTTCTATATCCCGGATCGAGTGCTAACACCCGCTTCTGGCCGAGAGGCGGCGCAAGAAGAAGCTCCTGAAGATTCTGGGAGAAGACCTCGATGGCTTCTCCATCGGCACGTTCTTTGAGTTCATTGCGCAATTCATTCTCAAGAGAGGGGGCCAGCAGCCTGGTATAGCCGTCTTTAAGGGCCAAATCCAGCTCTGCGTTGCCTGCGCCGCTTTGAAG
>JBHEOR010000040.1:15010-21946 GCA_046260685.1 Desulfopila sp. | reverse complement strand
GGTTTATGGCGTCCCATGAAAACAACACTGCGAACTCCTGGGTCGATCAGCTGCGTTTCGTTGGTAATCAAAAAAAATATAAAGCAAGTGTTTCCAGTTATTTAATGATTTTGTTAGTTAGAGATACGATGCCGTCATATCCTCATGAATGTCGCCATCTGCGTAGAGCTGCCCAAAAGCCGATCATACGGCCCGATATCATGGAAGCTGGTGCGGTAACCGGTGCGCTCAGCCACACCAACGGCCCAGTTGCTGAACTTGGTTCGGGTCCATTCAAAGCGATGTCCAGGATGTCTGCGCGATCCTTCCGGTATGCCATGCAGCACATTGTACGCTTGATTGGGAGTGGTAATGACCACCGTTTTCGGCCTGCAGCAGGCAAAGACGACCTTTTCGACGGCAGACAGGTGCTGGGGCTCGACATGTTCGATGGTTTCAACCATTACGGCCGCATCAAAGCCGGCCATATCCTCGGAAAAGGATGTGTAGGAGGCATGGAGGATGGACAGTCGGTCAGGGTCCTCCATATCGCCGTGCTGCGATACCAGATATCTCGCTTGGGCCAGCGCCTCCTCCGAGGTGTCAATGCCCACTATCTTCCTGAACTGCCTTTCGCGAATCAGGCGAACCAGTAATTCGCCTGCTCCACAGCCAAGGTCGAGAACACTTTCCGCGTTGCTCCGCAGCAAGGTCCGGACGACCACATCTAAGCGTTCACTATGCAGATCGGTGGGCGGTTCATATGGCCGGCACTGGGGAGTTTTGATCAAATTTGTCCTCATTGTGGTGTTGATGTTTTTTTTTACGTCTTTTGGGCCCAGGAGATGCACGTCGGCATGCTGGGGCGAAACGGAGACGGTCTTCGCCGATTTTCCCTTCACGGACAACCCAATATCCACGCCTGCCGGTCCTGATACACTTGAGAGCAGTTTGCATATGGTATCTGGTATCTGGTATCGGCATGGTCTCTATGGCTACAGTAGTGCCCATCCAGAAACTCCATCGAGCAACTACATCCAGAAACTACATCGAGAAACTACACAATGTGAGCTGATAATGGAACTCTTGATTGAAGTTTTCAGGATTGAGGTAACCTCAATCCGCCTGGAAAACTGCGCTCACTGTGCCGAATAGTTTGCCAGTTTCCTATACAATGTCTTACGGCCTATCCCAAGGGCTTCGGCGGTTTTCCGGCGGTTTCCGGCGAAAAAATCGAGCATTTTGAGGATGTGTGTTTTTTCGATATCCTCCAGGGTGAGGCCTGCTCCATTGCTTGCCAACCTCATGGCGATTTCGTTTGGCAGACAACGTTCGGTGATAATGTTGTTTTCCGCAAGAATAATGGATCGTTCAATGACGTTGCGCAGCTCCCGCACGTTGCCCGGCCAGGAGTAGCGCATCATGCAGTCCATGGCGCTGTTGACGATCCGGCAGGGTGTTTTATCCGGGTGCAGGGTGGTCAAGAAGTAATCCACCAGCAATGGCAGGTCTTCTTTACGCTCATGGATGGGCGGCATTTCAATATGAAAAGCGTTGATGCGGTGATACAGGGCCTCGTTAAACCGGCCCGCGGCGACCTCCTCGCCCAGATTCTTGTTGGTGGCAAATAGAAAGCGGATATTGACGCGGCGCTCCTCCTTTTCCCCGACTCGTCGATAGGTCTGGGTTTCCAGGGCACGCAGCAGTGATGCCTGGATATCCATGGGTAGATCGCCGATTTCATCGAGAAACAGTGTGGATTCGTGGGCAAAGGACAATAACCCTTCCCTGTTCTCCGTGCCGCCGGTAAAGGCCCCCTTGATATGGCCGAACAGTTCGCTTCTGGCCAACTCCTTTTGCAGGGTGGCGCAGTTTTTGATTATCATTTGATTGGCCGAGCAGGAGGAGCGCTCATGGATCAGCCTGGCAACAACATCCTTGCCGGAGCCTGACTCGCCGGTGATAAGAACAGGGATCTTTGCCGGAGCGACCTTGTTGACCAGAAATTTGATATTATGAACGGCCTGGGAGTTGCCTATAAACTTGACTTCTTTGTCCTGGGCATTGCTGCGATGGCGCAGGATATCGTTTTCGCGTTGCAGCTGGACACGCTGGTGGGCTTTGTCCACCATGAGATCGAGCCGGTCCAGGTTGAACGGTTTGCGGATGAAGTCATAGGCGCCCAGTTTCATGGCCTCGACAGCGGTGTCGATGTCGCCGTGACCGGTGATCATGATGATTTCCACATGGGGCACCATCTCTTTCACTCTGATCAAAAGATCAAGATCATTGGTATCGGGCAGTAAAAGGTCCATTATGATGACATCAAACCAGTTGGCCCTGACCATGGACATGGCTTCATTTCCGTTTGCCGCCGCCAGGATTTCCCGGTTGTCACTGGCAAGTTCCTTGGTCAGCAGACGGCGAATGGTTTTTTCGTCATCGATGACGAGAACGGGGTAGCGCTTGTTGTGCGTCATTGTTTTTTCCCGGGAAACGTTACGCGAAAGGTGGAACCCCGGCCTTCATCACTGGTCACCGAGATGTTGCCGCCATGGTTGTTGACAATGGTAAAGCAGGTCGAAAGACCGATACCGATGCTGCCCTTACCAACCGGTTTAGTGGTGAAAAACGGTTCAAAGAGTTTATCCTGTAACTCCAGCGGAATGCCGCAGCCAGAATCCGCAACGATCAGGGCGATACCGCCATCTTCCGTGGTGGTTGTTTGAATCTTTATCATCCCGTCAGCTCCCGTGGCATCGAAGGCATTGGTGATAAGATTGATGATAACCTGTTTGAGCTGTGACTCATCTCCCATGATCATGGGGAGTTCATCTCCCAGTTCCGGTTTGATAACAAGGTTATGGTGCTCTTTGAAATGGTGTTTGAGAATGAAAAGGGTATCCTGGACGCAGCTGTTGATATTGACGGGGATGAGATTTGATGCCACCGGTCTGCTGAAGGTCAGCAGGGTCTGGACAATGTCGCGGCAGCGTATGCATTCGTTGATGATGGTCTGGGTGTATTCCTCGAAGTCCTCGACAATATCCTTGTCGACATTGCCGCGAATACGGCCGATCCGGCGTTGCAGGCCTTCTGCGAAACCGCTTATGCCGGCAAGCGGATTGTTGATTTCATGGGCGACGCCTGCTGCCAGAACACCGATGGTGGCCATTTTTTCCGCCTGGTAGAACTGGGCCTGAAACTCCTTTTCCAGGGTAACATCGCGCATGGAGAGCAGGATCTGGCGTTCGCCGGTGAGACCGGATTTGAGGGGGGAGGCAATCACCCGAAAATGTTTGTATTGGCCATCGATTTTGTTGATGCAGAGTTCCTTGACGATGTCGTCTGTCTGCAAAGAGCGCTCAACGGGGCAATTTTCACAGAGAGTGTCCTTGCCGCAGAGCATCTGATGACAGAATTTTCCGAGGGGGTCCACCTGTGGAAACCACGTATGAAAGATATGGTTGACACGCTGTATCTTATAGTCTTCAGAGAGGACCGCCATCAGGTCGGTAATGCCGTCCAATACCGCCTGGACCTGTTTGCGCTTTTTGTCAAGCTCTTGGTTTGACTCTTTTAACTGTTTTATCTTCTGCTGCAGCTCCTGGTAAAAACCGAGTTTGGTGTGCTCAATGCCGATGAGGTCTTCAAGGGTCGTTACTGGTTTCATTACCACACCTCCCGACAGATTTCCAGCAACTCCTGCGAGGTCGCCGGGTGGGGATTTGTCAGGTTGCAGGCGTCGTTCACCGCCATGTTGCATATCTGTTCGAGGTTGCTCTTGTGGTCTTCTTCTATTTCCTGATGGAGTTTATGGGCAACGTGAAAGGAGGCGAAGAACTCTTCCAGCTTTGTTATACCGCCCAGCGCGGTTTCCCGGTCGGAACCAAGTCGCCTGTTAAGTATCACCTGCCCGATGGTGGCCATTTTTTGGGCGGCATGGGGTCGATTAAAGCGCATCACAGCGGGCAGGAGAATGGGATGGACATTGCCGTGGGGCATATCAAAGTGTCCACCGAGTGAGTGGGCCAGCGCATGTTCGGCGCCCAGGCCGGCATTGCTGAAGGCCATGGAGGCGGAAATCGAGGCGACGCTGAGTTGTTCAAGGGAGGTCAGCGAACGTGTTTGTACGGCATCCGGCAGATACCGCAGGATAAGATCGATGGCTTTGAGTGAGTGCATCTCCGTGAATGGGGAGGCGATGCGCGAGACATAGGCTTCCACGGCATGGGCCAGGGCGTCGGCAGCGGACTGGATGATCAGCTTTTCGGTTTTGGTCTGCAATATAAGGGGATCGACGATGGAGATATTGGGTACCAAAGTACGGGTGATTATGGACATCTTAACGGTGCGCGCAACATCGGTGATAATGCAGAATTGAGAAATGTCGGAGCCGCTGCCTGCGGTGGTGGTTATAAACACCATGGGCGGCAGCGGCCGCTGGACCCGGTTGGCGCCCTCGTAGTCTCGTATCGTCCCACCGTTACTGGCAATTATGGCAATGGCCTTGGCGGTATCAAGTGCGCTGCCGCCGCCAATGGCGATGATGACGTCGGTATCGTTTTTAAGATAAAATTCCGCACCAATCTCAACCTGATAATCTCTGGGGTTGGAAGTTACACCGGAGTAATACACCCATTCAATGCCTTCCTTTTTGAGGATATCCATGAGCTGTTGGACCCAGCCGGCTTCTTCAATGCCGGAGTCGCTGACCAGAAAAACTTTTCTGGCACCAAGTCGCAGAGAACAGGGGCCGACGTGTTTGAGGCTTCCTCGGCCGAAAATGATTTCGGGTATGGCGAATTTGGTTACATCCATAAAAAAAACTCCGTTGACAAAGAAGAGGATGACATGATCTGTTTGTAGAATTGTTTGTATTGATGCACTCCTTCAGGAAAGGAGCAATCAATGCCTCTAAGGCCCCGCGGGCAGGGCCTTCTCCTATTATCAACAATCGACAGGGAAATTGCAGCGTGGCAATCTGCCGTAGAGTGCCTGTACTCCTATTGCTGCATCTGCTTCATCATGTCCTGCATTTGTTCCATCATCTTTTCCATGTTTTCAGCGGATGGTGCTTGGCCGTTGTTCTGATCTCCCATGGAAGGCATTTGAAAACTACCCATACCCATGGCTTCCTGCATGGAATTCACTTTTTGATATTCTGAAGGAATATCAAAAAGATTGGACTCGAGCTTTTCTCTTGTAATATTTTCCAATTGCGTGACAATCTTACCCACTGGAGAACCCATCTCCATTTCGTGCCTCACCGGGGTCTGAAGTTTTTCAGAGTACCAGATTTTTGTTGGAACAGGAGGATGTTCCGGGCCGATATCCAACTGGCCTTCATAAATTACGCATTTGTATCCCTGCAGTTTCTCTTTACCGATTTTTTTCAACGTGTTGCCCTCGATCATTTTTTTTATATTACCGTAATCCGCCATGGGGTTCTGTTTTCGAAGATCATCGAGATTCTGGACAGTATATTTCTGGCTGCTTTCGACTAGTGTATAGACGTAAGGATCTTTAGTGATATGGATCATTCCCATTACCTCGGAACGATGGGTCGTGGCATTTTTGTAATAGATTTTGCCCCGATTTTGCCCCATCCCTTGAGTGACCGTATCCGCTGAAAATTCAACGGCGAGGGCTGTTGTGCTGATTATCAGGCAACATGTTATAATTCCACAAAGTATTTTATGCATTGTCTTTCCTCCTTTGGGATAATGGTGTGGAAAATTAACGTGAGGTAGCTTACAAAAAGCGCTACCTTTTTGATCACCAATATGTTCGCATCATAATGGCCGGCCGCAACGATGAATTGCATGTATCGATTTTTGTCCGGTTTACCGGGAGTACATGCTTTTCAGGGCGTCCTGTAGTATACTATCGATAATCAAAAAGAGGCTAACGATTTTTTTGAAATTTTCAAGGGAGCCTGAAGTTCAACTACTTCGGACATTATTGTAACAATACTATTTTTGTATAAAAAATGAAATACTGCAGCAATTGTTCCGGCGAAATGCACCTGCGAACCCCCGATGATGATGACAGACCACGGTATGTCTGTGACAACTGCAATACAATCCACTATGAAAATCCTAAAATGGTGGTTGGAGCGATTCCTGTCATCGATGAGAAAGTACTGCTTTGCCGGCGCGCCATTGAACCATGTCATGGCAAGTGGACGCTGCCCGCCGGGTATCTGGAAAATGGAGAAACCGTCGAGCAGGGCGCCAGGCGGGAAACGCGTGAAGAGGCATGTGCCGTTTTAGACGACATGGAGCCATACTCCCTTCTCAATCTCGCCTTTATCAATCAGGTCTATTTTTTGTATCGTGCCCGGCTGGTCGGGCAGGAGTACGGTGCGGGCAGTGAAAGCCTCGAAGTCAGGCTTTTTGCTGCGCCGGAGATTCCCTGGGATGAACTTGCCTTTGCCGTCATTCGCAGGGTGCTGACACTCTATTGTCAAGATCTGCCGAATAATCATTTTCCCTTTCGTGTCGTTGATATAGGGTCGCATAATGCCTGGAAATAACGGCGCTATGATACAGTGCTGCCCGCTGTTTTTATAGGTTTTTCTATAGTCTTGGATCAGCGCTCGTTATTGACCGTGGCGATATCCCACAGCAGTGGAATAATGATGATGGTGAGAAAAGTGGCGGTGCACAGACCGGTAACAAAGGTCATCGCCATGCTTCCCCATATCACTGAGTATTCCGGAATCCCAAGAGCCATGGGGAGCAGGCCGAGGGTCGTTGTCAGTGTGGTGAGCAGTATGGGGCGCAGCCTGATATGGGTTGCCTGCAGCAGAGCCTGGCGCCGCTCCATTCCCTGGCGGTAGCACTTGTTGATAAACTCAACCAGGACCAGGGAATCGTTGACCACCACTCCGGTAACACCGATCAGGGCCACGAAGCTGTTGACGGTGAAAAGTGTTCTGGCGGCCACTGTTCC
>JBHEOR010000040.1:0-15000 GCA_046260685.1 Desulfopila sp. | reverse complement strand
CCGCCGCAATTATGATCAGAGGCTGGAGATATGACTGGAACTGGGCTGCCAGGATAAGATAAATGAGCACGATGGCTATGGCAAAGGCATAGGCCAGCGAGGTGAAGCTCTTCTGGGTGGATTCATGCTCCCCGGAAAAATTCAGCGAGGCTCCTGGATACCGGGAGCGTATGGCACTGTAGAAATCACTGACTTTTTTGACGATGATCGGGCTTGTTACCGGCGCCCCGGGTGCGACATCGGCGGTCAGGGTGATGGCCCGCTGACCCTGAAAACGGTTGAGTGAGCTGGGCTCGAGACCGAAGACCGGCGTACAGACATCGCCGAGGCGCAGACTTCCCTGAGGGGTTTGCAGGATTTCCAGGTCCATGGCGGCATACATCGGCATTCTAGAATCCGTGGTTGTTTTCAGGCGTATATCGATTCTCTTCTCCGGCAGTTTCATCTCTCCTATGATTTGGCCCTGCATGGCCGAGGCGGCCAGGCCGGCCACATCCTCGACACTGAGACCGTATTCCGCCGCGCGGACCCTGTCTATCTTGATGCGGAATACCCGGGCGTCGGAGCCCTGGTCATCTTCAAGGTCGAGGAGGTATGGCGAGATGGTGTCGTCGCCGCGTAAAAAATCTTCAATGGCCCCGGCAAGGGCAGTGACATTTTCATCATTCTGACCGAGCACTCTGATATTGAGATCTTTTCCCGAAGGTGGTCCGTCTTTTTCCGGCCGGACCGAGACTGAAAAATCCTCAGGGAGTAGCGGTTCAACTGTCTGGCGCACGGCGGCAAGATGGGCAATGACATCATTTTCAGGATAGTCGTCAAAACGCCTCTGGGCGGTGGACGGCAGCGTCACGGCAACATACCCCAGATGGGTGCCGTATTGTGGGCTGAAGTCCTCGTTGATGTAATATCCGGCAAACCCCAGTGCCGATTCAACCCGTTGCGGTCCTTCGTCGGCCAGCCGGTCGGCAATGTTTTTGACCAGGGCGTGGCTCTGCTCGATGGAGGTACCCGGCGGTCCGGTGATTTCGACATAAAAGAGCGAGTAGTTGTCGGGAAAAAACTGGATACGCATGAGGTTGGTCATACCCTGCATGGAACCGTAGAAAATAGCGATGGCGCTCACAAAAACAACGCCCAGCAAGAGCAGGGTGACCATTCGAAAACGCAGCACAACGGTAATGGCCCGGTGGAAGATATTGCGGATGGTACGCATGATCCATCGCTCCCTGTAGGAATGGGGAGAAAAGGCGATCCGTTGATTCTCCTCTTTGCCGATACCGGCAGCTCCCGCCTGCCGGGGACCAAAATCCATATAATGGCAGGGCAGGATGAAGAGGCATTCCAGTATCGAAGCGGCGAGGGCGAAAAGGATTGTCTTGGGGATAATGGCAAAAAAATCACCGACCATTCCGGTCATGATGAGCATTGGAAGAAAGGCGACGACGGTGGTCAGCGTGGCACTGATAACCGGCAGGAAGACCTCTGCCGTGCCGGTGGTAATTGCATCGTGCAGTGATTTTCCCATTTGATGATGGCGATAGATATTCTCCACCACCACGATGGCATCGTCGACAATGATTCCCGAGACCAGGACAAAGGCAAAGAGGGAGACTTCATTAACGGAGTTGCCGGTGACATACATCAGCACCATGGTCACCAGAAAGGCAAAGGGGATGCCAACGGTGGTCAATGCCGCATTTCTGCCGCCCATGAACATCCATATGATGGTGCAGACCAGAAGAACACCAAGCAGAAGATTGACGCCGAGGACCCGAATGGAGTCTTCGATGCGGGTGCTTGAATCCTGGGTTACGGTCAGGGTGACATCGAGGTCGGTATATGCCGGCTGCAGCTCTTTGACGATTTGCCGTACACTTTCGGCGATAAACAGGGCGTTGCCGTCGCGGTGTTTAAGAATCTGCAGGGTGACGCAGTCCTGGCCGTTCACCGAGGCCATGACAAAGGGGTCGCGGTAGGAAAAATAGCCCGCATCAAGCAGATCTGCAAGGCGTACAAAGGAGCCGTCGCCGTCTTTGCGGATGATGGTGCCGACGATGTCTGTCCTGCTTGTGAACTGTTCATCAACTCGAACCACGAAATCTCCCCCGGAGGTCTCAGCGTGACCCGCAGGAAGGGTGATATTGGCTTGACGCAATGCCTCGGCGACGTCTGGATATGTGATACCGGTTTGGCGCAGTTTTTCTCTGGAAAGAACTATATGGAACTCCCGGGTATAATCACCGGAAACTTTCACCTCCCTGACGCCGTTGAGCTGGGCCAGAGGGATCTTGATCGTTTCGGCTATATTGGTGAGCGTGGTATTGGAATGATCACCGGCAACATTGACGCTGATGGTGGGAAACCAGTCGTTGACATCGAGGAAATTAAAGACGGGCGGTTCGGTACGATCGGGCAGATCGTCGATGATGGAGAGTACCTTGAGGCGCACGTCGTCGAAGCGTTTTTCATAATCGCTGTCATCTTTGAACTTGATGACGATGTTGGAGCGTTCACGGTAGCTGCTGGAGCGAATGTAGTCCACCTTCTCCAGATCTTCCAGGGCCTCTTCTATCTCCTGGGTGACAAGCGTTTCGATATCCTCGGGCGAAGCTCCGGCCAGGTAGGTGTTGATATACATCTTACCGAACTGGATATTGGGGTAGCGTTCAACGGGCATGCGCAGGAGGGTAAAGGCGCCTATGAGCATGAGCAGGACGAAGACAAGGTTGAATACCACCTTTTGCTGGAGCGTAAAGCTGACGAATTGTTGCATTGGCGGATGAGCTCTCGTGGTGATGGTCTGATGCCGGATCAGGGCAAGTATGTATACGTTGGTTACTTGCGCGGCTCGGCAAAGCTGCGTACCCGTTGTCCGACAGACAGCGAGTTCCCGGAGATAATGGCCTCGTCGTCGGACTCAGTGGTACCGAGCAGGATAACCTTATGCCGTTTGCCTTGGCCGTCGATCAGCCAGTGGGCGTCGTAGCCTCCTCTAACGGCGGAGCGGGGGACGAGGAAGGTGCCGGCTTCCTCCTTGCCCTGCAATGTGAGCAGAGCGCGCAGGCCGCTTCGGCCGGCCGATCCCTGCAAATCACTTCCCCGGACCATCAGTTCGACATCTATTTTCTTCTTGCGGGCATCAAAATCCGGAGATACACGCAGAATTGACGTTTTGACCTGTTGCTGAAGATCAGGCAAAAAGAGGCGCAGATCCTCCTGGTTGCGGAGCAGCTCGAGTTGCTCATAGGTCAGCTGAAAGGCAATGCTCATCCTGGCATAGTTGCCTAACTGCAGGACGGGCTCACCTTGGCGAACATATTCCCCGGGTTCCACAAAACGCTCTATTACCCGCCACCCCTTAGGAGTTCGCAAGGTATGCCGTTTGAGCATCTCATCAAGCCGGTTCTCTTCAGCGTGGAGCTCCTGCAGGGAAAGTTTGAGGATCTCCGAGTTGAGCAACGCTTCGTCATAGGTGGCCCTGGCGGTGGAATTCTTTTTGATGAGGCTGGTGTAGCGCTGCAGGGTCTTTTTTTCCAGTTCGAGCCGGCGTACGGTTTTTTGTCGGGCGATACGATTTTTTTCGATATCCAAACGCACAAAGGTAGGGTCAATTTCGGCAACCCCCCCTTCTCTGGTGGTGTCGCCGACATCAACATGGACCGCGATGTACCTCCCGCTGATTTCCCCTGCCACGGTCATTTCCTGTATGGCCCTGGTAAAACCGGTAAAGCTGAGCTGCCTGGCGTAGGGGCACAGATCCACCATTTCCTCGGCATATACGACTGAGAGGGAAAAGAGAAGGAGGACGAGGGAGTACGTAAGCGTGCGCATGGATATTCCGATGTGCTCTCGGCACTAAAGATTTATAGAGCGGGAATGCACTATCAATGCAACGGCGCAAAGAAGAGGTAGGGGAAAGGGTCGTTTCCGGGGGGTACTCCCCTGAGAATAACCTTTAACATCCTTTCCAGTCAGGATTGCGCTTTTCCAGGAAGGCGTTAACACCTTCCTTGGCATCATCGGTGGTGCACAGCCTGGCAAAGGCATCGTTCATGAAGTTGAACTGGTTGAGATACCCCATATCCTCTGACCCGTAGAACCCCTTCTTGGCAATCTGGACGGCGACGGGACTCTTCCGGGCAAGCGTTTGGGCCCACGCATAGGTTTTTTCCTCCAGTTCCTCCTTGGGGGCCGTTTTGTTGATCAGCCCCAGGGCCATTGCTTCAGGGGCCTTGATGAGATCGCCGTAGAGCAGCAGCTCCAGGGCCTTTTTTCTTCCTATAACCCGGGCAACCGGAATGACCGGACCGACACAGTTGAGTCCGACATTGATCGCTGTCAGCCCCATCTTGGCATTCTCCGCGGCAATTGTGAGATCGGCGGCAACAGCCAGTCCCATACCGTTGGCAGCAGCCACACCCTGGACCATGGCAATAACGGGTTTATCCAGCTGAGAGATGGTTATGAGCGGTTGCTCCATATGCTCGATCCAGGCTCGGTACTCGAGGGCGGTTTTGTTTTCCAGCTCATTGATGTCAATACCAGCGCAGAAGGCTTTTCCCGCTCCCTTAATGACGATCACCCTGATGTTTGGATCGCTGTCCAGCGCTTTCAGTGCTTGGGTAAGTTCCGCAGCCATCAATGAGGTGAAGGTGTTGAGCTGGTCCGGTCTGTTGAGGGTTATGGAAACAATGTGCGTATCATTTCTCTCTACAATAAGATCTTGATAATTCATACTGCCCTCCTGAATGTTCCATCCTGATATCGGTGGAGTTTGGGTGTGGAAGATGCTGGTGCGGTGTATTTAGAAATCCACCAGTTCGACATCAAAAACCAGAGTGGCATTTGGGGGGATCGGGCCGCGGCCTGCAGGACCATAGCCAAGCTCCGGCGGGATAATGAGTGTGCGTTTTTCTCCTTTTTTCATGGAGAGGAAGGCCTCCTCCCAGCCCTTGATGACACGGCCCGTACCTACCGGAAATTCTATGGGCTGACCGCGGTCATAGGACGAATCAAACTTTGGGCCATCGAGTAGCTTGCCGGTATAGTGGGCTTTTATGGTTTCCCCTTGATCCGGCGTTCTTTCCCCGGTTCCTTCTTCAACGACGACATATTGCAGCCCGGTTGGGGTGGTGGTGGCATCCGGCCACTGCTGTTCTATCTTTTTTCGCGTTGCTGCAGCCGCGCCAAGCGCTTTCTGTTGGGCCCGTTCTTCCATGGTGGCGAGGAGATTGTCGAAGGCAGCCTGGTCACTTTTAAAATCCTGGGCCGCTTCGCCGATACGGATGATGGAAACACTGTGGAGGGCGTCTCCTTTTTCTATGGCGTTGACAACCTCCTGGCCATCTATAACGTGACCAAAAACGGTATGTTTGCCGTCAAGCCATGGAGTGGCGGTGTGGGTGATAAAAAACTGGCTGCCGTTGGTTCCGGGACCTGCATTGGCCATGGAGAGTGTTCCCGGCTTGTCGTGTGTGAGGCTGGGGTCGATTTCGTCTGGGAATGTGTAGCCGGGGCCGCCGGTTCCGGTGCCCAGAGGACAACCGCCCTGGATCATGAAATCAGGAATAACACGGTGAAAGCTCAGTCCGTCGTAAAATTGCCTGCCGGTGGTTCCGGCTCCGCCGCCGAGTTCTTTTGTCCCCTCGGCCAGACCGACGAAATTGGCAACGGTGAGCGGGGTTTTCTCGAATTCCAGTGCACAGACGATTGTGCCTTTGCCTGTAGTAAATTCAGCATACAGGCCGTCTTTTTGTGGTATTTCTGCCATTACATGTTCTCCAGATAAAATGAATAAAAAAATGGTGGGCAGTACTACGCCCGGTAATGCGGACAGCACCATGGTTGTAACTTTATACGTCACTTGCCATACAGCGTAATACATAGAGTTGCTCCGATGGTCATCAATATAGCAGCGGTGTAGTTATACCGTGGCGGAAATCCTAGAGTTATTGTCAAATGTGCCAAGTGGATACACTACGTGTCAAATGGATACAATAAAAGTGTTACCAGAATAACCACTTTCAAGAAATTTTCCAGAGTTTCTTGGGCTGTGCCTATTCTATAGGCCTCCTGTATTTTATGCCAAGTTTTTTGCAACCGGCCAATGCACTTTTCTTTGTAACTCTACAGGTGGGAGCACCAAATTGGCATAACCACCAAGTTGTAACTGTTCAAGAGTGCTCCATATTGGCTCATTTGGGACTTTGAAGCATTCGTGTGCTCTACGAGAAGGCTCAAATGGGACAAGATGGGGTGCTCCTGTAGAGTTACTTTTCTTTTTGCATTGACGTCGCCTACTATAACGGGTTTATTACTGCTGTGGTAATGAAATGTATTTTGTTCACAATATCAATATCTTCTTAAGGTTGTGATGTGTTTTTGCTGTACAGAATCATAGTGGCGCTGCTGTTTTACTGCAGTCTGCCGTTGCTGCTTTTGGGTATCGTAATCTCCGGTCGGCACCGCCGGGGAGTATGGCAGCGTTTTGCCTGTTATCCCCCGGTTCGCTCTCAACGGGCGGAAGAAAAGACTATTTGGGTTCATGCCTCATCGGTTGGAGAGGTTCAGGCCGCCCGTACCATTATCAATGCAGTTACCTCGTATCAGCCAACGGCAAGAATTATTCTCACGGTTATGACCGAGCATGGCTGGCGAGTGGCGCAGAGCCGGCTTGGTGATGAGGTCCAATGCCTTCTGGCACCCTTGGACATCCCTGGGATCGTCGGGCGCGCTGTTGCAGCGATTCGCCCCGATATCTATATCTGCCTGGAGACCGAACTCTGGCCTGTGCTCGTCGATACCTTGGCGCACAATAATGTTCGGTTATGTATGGCAAATGGCAGAATCTCTCAAAAATCCTACGGAACATATCGACTGGTACGATTTATGATACGGCGCACTGTTCGACAATTTGATAGGATTGCGGTTATCTCCGCCAGGGACCGGGACAGGTTTGTCGTGCTCGGCGCGGCGGCGGAGTGTGTTGCCGTGGAAGGCAATGTTAAATACGACGTAGCGGTACCGGCTGAGCATGTAAGGCAGGCGGAACATTACAGAGAGCTTCTTGACATCGGTGATATGGAGGTATTTGTTGCCGGTTCTACCCATGGCAATGAAGAGCTTGAACTGGCCTGGCTGTACAGAGAGCTACACAAGAAAAATGATACGCTTTTTATTGTTGCTCCCCGTCATCTTGAGCGGATGCCTGCGATTGTCGCGACAATGGAAGAGCAAAACATTGCCTGCCAATTGTTCGCCATGCTTGCAAGCGGCAGGGCTCAACGCCAGGCATCGATGATTCTGGTCGATACCATGGGTGAGTTGGCAGTGCTGTACGGGCTTGCCGATTATATATTCTGTGGAGGCAGTTTAGCCGCTAGAGGCGGACATAATATCATGGAAGCGGCAGCCTGGCAAAAGGCGGTCTTCTATGGGCCGCATATGGATGATTTTCATGATGCCGTCGAACTGCTCGAGAGCGTTGAAGGCGGTTTCAAGGTGGAAAATGTTGCCGATCTCAAAAGCCGTATAGAATATTTCCGGAATCACCCCCGGGAATATGAAAAGGCGTGCATTCGGGCCGGTGAAGCCGCCAGGGCCCAGCAGGGCAGCGCCGCCCGTCAGGTCAGCTTCCTCCTCTCCGGGGATCACTGAAAAAACACGTTGCGCGCTACTTCGATTTTTTGGCGTTGAGTGTTACACGTTCGACTACCTTGCGGTAATAGTCGTCCTGCTGCGTCAGCGTGGTGGGGGTTGTACGCTTGGCATCGATTTTCATTAACAGGACGTTTAACTTTTTCATCTGTTGCAGGCGCTGGTGCTCATCCTCGGTGGCGGCAATCAGTTCTTCCAGGCGCTGGACCTCTTTTTTCTCCTCGATCTCCGGAGGCAGATAGCCGCTGTTTTTCAGTATCTTGTAGGCCATTTTGAGATCAGCAGGAACATTATGATCATCATCCAGGGGCAGTCGTTTATTTTTCCATTTGGAGGAGGTAAAACTCCTGCTTTTCATGGCTTCGGTTATTTTCTGTTCCGCTATTCGAGCGATCAGGTCCATATTGCTCTCCTGGAAAAATGGTTCTGCTCTGCTTCTCCTCTTTGTTGCCGTACCGGTATCATCTGCACCCGGTTACGGCATGGCAGTGCCATGTTGTGGTGGAGGTGCATACAGTGTCACCGTCAAGGTGTGCCGCATCGCTGCTTCTTCGGATGATCGTTGAATTGTCACGGGAATCGATTCTCCTGGTGAAGCTCCAACCATGGCAATGTTGACATCCTCAAGACTGCGTATCGCATACCCATCGATGGAAATCAGGGTATCTTCAGGAAGAAATCCCGCCTCACCGGCGTTGCTGTCCTGGTTCAGTTCAACGATTGTGACGGAAGTATTGCCCTTTTTTTCTCTTTCTTCAAGAGAAATTCCAATTTTGCCGGCACTGGGAAGGGGCCGTGCCTCCATGGAGAAAAAAAAGTCGGCCAGATCCGGCGAGGGCACCACCGTGCTTTGCCGGGTCATGAGAACACTCTGGGGAAGATCGAGCTGTCTTTTGACGCGCGGCGGAATACCACTGTCCTTGCGGGTATGCTGCGTACCAGCAAGGACGATCATTTGTCTTTCCGGGTTGCGGCGCAGGTAATGGGCAATGTTTTGTGCCATCACCTCATCCCAGACGGCCTGTGCCTGAATAAAGCCGGCCAGCTGTCCTTCGCCATGTTCGCCGCGGCTGTGGATGCCGTACATGGTTTGTAAGCGTTGATAGTACCCCGGCAGCGAGAGATCGCGCACTTCGGGAAGACGCCGGCGTTGGGCCTGTGTCAGTTTGTCGGTGGAGCCGTTACGAAAGATTGAGGAGACTATCTCCTTATCGATATTGAGCCCGACCACCGGAATAGTGTTTTTTCGCGCAAAGTCAAGAATGGGCTTGTAATAGCGGTAATCATATTGCCACACCGAGAAGTAGCGTGAGCGTTTGAGAAATCCCTTCTCATCCAGAGAGCCATCGCCTGAGGTGTAACTGTCGAGTGCTGCCTGGCTGTTTTGTGGGAACATTTCCATACCGATGGTGATAGCATGGTTTTCCTGGAACAATTTTTCCATGACCAGATGCTGCAGGTGGTGGTCGGCAGTGGATGTATGGCGCTCTCCTATATAGATAATCCTTGCACCCTTTATTTTTTCCATGGTATCAGCAAAGGAAAGCGAAGGTGTTGCGGCAATGGCCCTGGGGGGATCAGCAATGATAAACGTCTTTCCGAAGACCTCGTCTGCGATGCGCTTTTCCTGTATCGTGCCGTGGTTAAAATGGAGGAAAGAATATTTGCCGTAATGACGCAACTTGCGGGCAACTGCTTTCATCTGAGCAGTGCTGCTGCTTACGACCTGTAATACCTGCAGATCCTTGTTGAGTGGGTTTTTCCGAGCGTCAAGCGTTACTCCCGGTGCAGAATCGGAGGAAGGACCAAAGAGGATGTTGCTCGCGCCATTGTTGGCGCCAAGCAAAACCAGTGGGTTACGGCTCAGCTCGCTGTTTTCTATATCTTCACTGCTGCCGATGTGCCAATTATCGTCGCCGAGGTTTTGGAGCAATGGTGCATAGATTTGTCTGTCACTGTTCTCGACAACAACGGTTGCCCTGCGGGGGCCAAGAAAGTATGAAAGCGTTGCGGTATGCTCCTTTGCATCAAGTTTTCTGAGAACATCATACTTCGGGTCAAGCGTAAGTGTGTCGGGGAGAAAGGGAAGAGGGATGGTGATTCTCTCCTTGATCCCGGTAATCTTTTTCGTGAACGAGGCTGTGTGATTTGGCGATGCGACCCGAAAGGCAAGATCCAGTGTAAAGGGGGCAGCCGTCTTCTGCTGGACCAGGAATTCCAGGGTGGGCTGGCCGCTTGAGGTGCTGACGGTAATCTCGCTGACGTCAATATCGGTTATTTCGGTACGCTGCAGGCGTTCCTTGAAAAACCTCTGCAGCGGGTTGCCGGAGACCTCTTCGAAAATGGTTTGTATGTCCCTCCAGCCGGCACTGCCGCCACGAAAGTGTTTGTAGAACTTCTTGAGTCCTTGAAAAAAGAGTTGGTCACCCAGCATTGTGCGGAGTTCATGAAAAACAAAAGCGCCTTTAATATAGCCGACGCTGCGCACGGTCTGTGCCATGGGTTGATTATGGCCCGCCGATGTAAAACTGCTCAGGGGCAGCGTGCTTTTTTCGGTGACATGGCTCAGATATTTGATGATGTTCTCTTTTCTGTTACGTGCTCCCTCACTCTTTTGTTCACGAGAATACCAGTCGGCCAGATAGCTGGTCAGCCCCTCGCTCCAGTTGCCACTCCGAGGCGTAACGGTCACGGAGTTGCCGAACCAGGAGTGGAGAATCTCATGCCCTAAAGAGGTATCTTTGATAAAGGGCAGCCGAATGACCTGGCGGCCCAGCAGGGTAAAGGAGGGCATGCCGTACCCCGTTGGACGCTGGTTTTCAGCAATGATAAAATGATTATACGGGTATGGACCGATGAGCTCTTCATAGAGCCGCAGGTAGCCGCGGGCCGCTTTGAGGTAGCCTGCGGCAAGGTGCTGGTCCTCTTTGAAAAAATAGGTATACACCTTGAGGCCGTCCCGAACCGTGGTATGATTGACACTGAAAGGGGCGGCGGTGAAGTGGATCAGCCGCCGCGGTTGTGCAAAAAAGAAGGCGGCTGCATCATTTGGCGATGTTTGGGGCTGCTCACTTTCCGTCACAGCCGTAAAACCCTCCGGCAGATCGGCCTGAAGGGTAAAGAGTACAGGGTGTGATGGCTGAGGGAACCAGCCGGCGAGCAGGGTTATGCCATCTCTGGAAATAATGTTGTCGTGGTCTTGACGGATGGTTTTCTCGTAGGATATAGAGACTTCCTGCATCTTGTCGTGTGGACCGAGGTGTAAAGACTCCAGCGTGTCATGGTCAATCACTGCCGGAGTCGAGCCTGTCTTGGCAACAACTATGCCCGTTGCCTGTACGTCCCTGAGAGAGAGGGTTATTTCTTTTCCCGGCGGAATCTGTAGGCGGGCGGTACCAAATAGCTTTTGGGTGTCCATCGCAAAGGCAAGTGTCAGTGCATAGCCAATTTCGTCTTTTTTTTCCCGGGCAACGGTTGAGGAGGATGACAGGATGAGTGCAAGAAGGGGTAACAAAAAAATAAAACATACGAGTTGACGGAAAGTGTGGTTGTGCCGTGCCGAGATTATATTCATGGGATACGCCTGTGGTTGCCTTAATTGCTGGATGGGCAGTGTCAAGGATCTGTCGTGATGGTTTGTATTGAAGATGTATTAATCTCTTCGAGCAGTATAATGCTCCATGGTGGAGTTCGCTAGTGTCAGCAACGCCTAAGCACAATTCCAGGAGGCCATGTGAAAATAAAAAACTATCCTCGTAGGTACGCATGGATTGTGAGAGTACCTGTATGCCTCCGCTAATTTTTTTGAGTTCGCCTCGATCTGAACGGAAATATCTGTTCTCATCCAACCGTTTTGAGGTGATCAGGAAGAACAACCCAACACCCCACAGAGAACTATGAATATCGTCCTTGTCGGCCTCAACGCCAGGTATACGCACTCCTGCCTGGCTCTTTTTTATCTGCGCAATGAATTGACTGCTCATCTCGGCGCGATCCAGCCGACTATCCTGCAATGTACCATCAATGATCCGTTTTATCAGCTGCTGCTCCAGCTCGGCGAGTTCAGGGCGGACTGTTATTTCTTTTCCGCTGCTATCTGGAACAGCGATCTGCTTGTCCGCCTCATCGAAGATCTCTACAAGATCCGGCCCCATTGCCAGATTGTGGTTGGAGGGCCGCAGGCGGAAATCGTCGGGGAGGCGTTAAACGACGGCCGGGTTGTGCTGGTGACAGGTGAGTTTGAAGGGGTCGAACAACGGTTTTATGCTGATCTTAGGCGGCGACAGCTTCATGGACGCTATAGCTGCGGCAGAAGTGGGCGGGATTTTTCCTTTCCCTACCATGACAGCGATTTTACCACCCATCTTAGAAACAGACATATCTACTATGAGAGTTCACGAGGTTGCCCTTTTTCCTGCACCTATTGCCTCTCTGCCTCGCAAGGGGGTGTTTTCCATAAGGATATTGAGACTGTTATCATGGAGCTGCGCCAAATATTGCGGCATAATCCACGTGTTGTGCGATTTATCGACAGGACGTTTAACGATAACTGTGAGCGTGCCTTGGCCATATGGCAATTTCTTGCCGAGCAGGATTGTGACACCCTGTTTCACTTTGAGATAAGCCCGGACAGGTTCACCGAAGAAATGTTTACCCTGCTTGACCAATTACCAGTGGGAAAATTTCAGTTTGAAATTGGTATCCAGTCGACCAGCTCGGCAACCCTTGAGGCTATTCGCCGGCCTATGAATGTTGCGCTTGCAGGTACTGTTATACGAAGGTTGCGCTTGTTGAAAAACATTCATCTCCATGTTGATCTGATCCTGGGGTTGCCCCGTGAAGACAGGGAGAGTTTCCTGCAGTCCTTTGCTGATGTGTTTGCCATGGAACCCCACTATATCCAAATGGGACTTTTAAAGATACTGCCGGACACGCCTATCTGCCATACCGCCCTCGAGGACGGCTATAGTTTCAGCTCGTCGCCGCCGTATTCGGTTCTGGCAAATCGCTGGATGGACCATGGGGTGGTTCAGCAACTTTACTGGTTTGGCGAGGCTGTGGAGCGATTCGTTAATACTAGATATTTTGTCTCGCTTTGGCGTCATTTTCGACAAGAACAGGTTGATATTACAAAATTCTTCAGTAATCTTGTAAAGATCTGCCATGAAAATGATTTTTTTCAGCGGGCGCCTACCCAGGAGTTCCTGGTGGCGATGCTGCTCAAGTCTCTCGACAGCTTTAGCGATTCGAGCTACATTGACCAGGACTATATAGTTGAACTTCTCCGGTATGATTGGCTGCGCTGCGGACACCGGTATTTACCGGCTGGGCTCGAGGTGGATGAGGCGCACTCATCCAAGGTTGTGAAACGTAAACTGCATGGGGCCCTGCAGCGTTCCGGCCGCCTTGGGGAGTTGGATGCGGAAACGGTATATTCTCTGAAAAAGGGCTTTGTCCTTGCTTTTTCTTCGGTATTTCTACGAAAACAGGGATATGCCGATGAGGCGGGAGACCACTACCTCTGTTTTACTCCGCAGCGGGAGACCACCTTGTATCGTTTCAACCGGGTGGTTTCATTTGTGATTCCTTATAACTCCTAGATGAGAAGGTGAGCGACAATGAAATATGCTATCAAGCTGATGAACGTTATAGCCAGAGAGGGACTCGATCTGCTCGGTGACGACTATGAATTCACACCCCACATTGCAACACCGGATGGCATCCTGGTGCGTAGTTCAACGGTTGACACCGATGAGTATCCCGGTCTTTTGGCGGTGGCCAGAGCGGGGTCAGGGGTGAACAACATCAGCGTCGACAAGGCTTCAGCGCAAGGTGTCTGTGTCTTGAACACTCCGGGCGCCAACGCCAACGCGGTGGTAGATCTGGTTTTTCCCATGGTTGCTGTTTGGTTGAGAAATATCTATAAGGGAATAGAGTTCTGTCAATCCCTGGCGGGTGTTGATCCTGCAAAAATCAAGGCGGAGGTCGAGGGAAAAAAAGCAGCTTTTCGCGGTGTTGAAATAGCAGGTAAAAATCTTGGCGTGATAGGGCTTGGCCAGATAGGGGTGCGGCTTGCCAACGGTGGCGTACACCGGTTTATGAATGTCAAGGGGTTTGATCCAAAGCCGGCAATCGCCAATATTCATCAATTACGGCCCGAGGTCACTTTGACACCAACGCTGGTCCGGACCATAGCCGATGCCGATGTAGTCAGTCTGCATTTGCCCCTGAATCAGGGCACCCGTGGGTTGGTCGATGATGATTTTTTGGCGAAGATGAAGAACAGCGCAATTCTGGTGAACTATGCCAGGGGGCCAATTGTCAACGAAAAAGCGGTGCTCAAGGCTCTGGATAAAGGACATCTGCAAGGCTATATTACAGATTTTCCAACCCCGGAAGCAATCGGGCATCCCGCTGTACTTACCACCCCTCACCTTGGCGCCTCAACCACGGAGTCAGAAGAAAATTGTGCCGTCATGGCCGTCAAAGAGCTCTCCACCTATCTTGAATATGGCAATGTCGTTCACAGTGTTAATTTTCCCAACGTGGAGTTGACACCCTCGGCCAATGTCGACACACGTTTGATAATGATCAACAGGGATGTGCCGGGTATGATAGCCTATGCCTCCAACGTCATCAGTCGGTTCAATATAAATATTGCCAGCTATATAAATGAATCGAACGGCACCATAGGCTACAACATCATTGATCTGGAAGCCTCTGTTAGGCCGGAACTCGTGGAACACCTCGCAAGTAATGAGAATGTAATTCGAACACGCGTGATCCGTTTAAAAGAAGAAAGAACAGCTTGAAAAAATTGTACGAAGGTAAAAAAAATTTTATATTTAGCTCACTGGAATAACGCCAATAAAATGCAACATAGAGAAATGAGTGGAAAAGTGTACAAAAAATTGTATCCACTGTCTCTGAAAGTTGATTGCAAATAGTATTTTTTCTCAGTGTTTCTCGGTATGGCTGTGTCCTGCAGCTCTTTTTGTTTTTTTGCCGAAAAATGGCATGAGTAATGCAAGTAAAAATATGCTTTATCTCTTCTCTCCTTTCTCCAGGAAAAGCCGGCTCAGCGTTTGCAGAGCCGGCTTTTCTGCTTTTATAGCAACAATATTATCAGCCGTTAATCTTGACATTTTCCATGTCAGAGTACCCAAGGGCACCCACAAGGGGTGCCCCTGCGCATAACCGGTTGATTCACCGTAGGGGCAGGTCTTGTGCCTGCCCGGGTCTTGTGCCTGCCCGGGTTCAGATGGGTTTATGGCGTCCCATGAAAACAACACGGCGGACTCCTGGGTCGATCAGCTGCGTTTCGTTGGT
This sequence comes from Desulfopila sp., assembly GCA_046260685.1. Taxonomy (GTDB): domain Bacteria; phylum Desulfobacterota; class Desulfobulbia; order Desulfobulbales; family Desulfocapsaceae; genus Desulfopila_A. The sequence goes on along the minus strand of JBHEOR010000040.1, from coordinate 12 downwards.
AATCAAAAAAAA
>JBHEOR010000004.1:35346-56584 GCA_046260685.1 Desulfopila sp. | reverse complement strand
GGTGCGGTTGTTGGCTATTTTCGGACGGGTTACGTCTTTTACCGGATTGCCAACCGGCAGTCCCCATTCCCGCCGGGCAATATTAAATAAATGGGAAAGGAGAGCGAATTCCTTTTGGATAGTCGAGGGGGATACCTCCTTGATCCGTACATCACGATATTCCGCCAAGCGTCTGGTATTGACCTCTTTCAGAAGAATATCTTTGCCAAGCCTTGCAAGAATGGCTTTGGCGGAATCCCGGTCACGGCGCTCAGAGTTGGAACGTTTGGTGGTTGAAATCTGTTCCAGATACTTATGCAGGAGATCGGCGAGTGTGATGTTCTCGACCACACGGACGTCCTGGTAACGTCCCATCCGCATCTCCCTTTCCACACCAGCAGACCAGCTTTTCGCCTCCCCTTTGGTGTCGAAAGTTCTTGCAAAGGTTGGAAAACCTTTTACCCTTATTGTTGCTGTATATGTCGTTCTCTTTATCCCTTTGTTTGTTTGAATTCGTGCCATGATTCTGGAATTAATAAAAATTCATCTTAAATTCTTGCTCCAAATTCACTCCATTTTTACTCCATTTCAATGTCACTACATGTCATAATAAAGCAGAAAATAACAAAAACAAGGGGATGTTTTCGGCAATAAAAAAAGGGATTAACCAATTGTACTTCTTGGTTAATCCCTTAATATAACTGGTGCGCCAGGAGAGATTCGAACTCCCGACCTACGGATTCGTAGTCCGTTGCTCTATCCAGCTGAGCCACTGGCGCCTGAGAGGGTTTGTGTATACCCCAGATTTTGGTTTTTATCAACCCCGTTTTTGCTCGGCTTCATCTTTTTCCAGTTTATGAGAAATTATGTCGTTGTCGGCCGGCTTGTATTGGGGATCGGCAATGATGACCACTTCAGTATTGTATTTATTCTCAAGATCCCGAATCTCCTGGCGCTTATTGTTAAGAAGATAGCCGGCAACATCCAGTGGAAAACGGCATTCGATCTGCCGGACCATGGTGCGGCTCGCAGCAGTATGGATACGCCGGAGATAAAAAAGCGCCAGGGTCTCCACGGAACGTACAACCCCCCTGCCCCTGCAGTTGCTGCAAATCCTGTAATTGCCCATTTCTATGGGCGCGCCCAGCTTCTGTCTGGAGATCTGCATAAGACCGAACTTTGAGATTCTGCTGATATCCACCTTGGCCTTATCCCGCTTCATTGCAGTCTTGACCTGTCGCTCGACCTCGCGGATATTTTTCTTGGAACGCATATCTATAAAATCAACAACCACCAGCCCGCCTAAATCACGCAGACGCAACTGCCTGGCGAGCTCTTTGGCCGCCTCCATGTTAGCCTGGAAGATGGTCTCCTCAAAGTTATGGCCTTTACTGGTGGAGCCTGAGTTGACATCTATGGCAACCAGTGCCTCGGTGGGGTCAATGACAATCGAGCCGCCGGAGGGAAGATTGACCTTGGGCTGATAAATCGACTCTATCTGATCTTCGATGGAATACTGATTAAAAATCGGGCGGGCCCCTTTATGGAGCTTGCACCTGACATTACGCTGCTTTGTGGGCAGCATCTCGATAAAGCCCTTGACCTGCTCAAAGGCGTCCTTTTCATCGACCTGGATCTCCTGCAGGTCGGGATCGAAGTTCTCGCGAAGAAAACGCAGGACATGGTCGTGATCCTGGTAAATCAACCCCACGCCTTCAATGTCCTGCCCCTTTTTCTTGACATCTCCCCAGAGCCGCAGCAGATAGTTGACATCCCTTCCCAGGGCGGCCTTGGTAATATCCACCGATGCTGTGCGCACGATCCAGCCGATGCCTTCAGGGATTTTGAGGGAGAGGATATGATCGCGTAATTTGTTGCGGCGCTCCTCGCCCGAAATCTTTCTGGAAATACCCTTGGAATCGGACCCCGGCATCAGTACCACGCAGCGCCCGGGCAGCGAAAGATAGGTCGTCATGTTAGCGCCCTTCTTGCCGACTTCTTCCTTAACGACCTGGACCAGAAGTTCGCGGTTCCGTTCCAGCACGTCGGTAATATTAAGCTTTTTCCACTGCTGCTGCTCTATAAGCCGCTGCACCTTGTCGCTGACATTTTCTTTATAATACTCGGGATGGATCTCGCCAAACGGCAAAAATCCGTTTTTCTCCGTGCCGTATTCAACAAACGCCGCCTGAAGATTAGGTTCAATGGCGACAACCCGCGCTTTATAAATATTGTTCTTTGTCTGGACATGGGTACTTGTTGCCACATGTATGGATTCCAGCTGGCCATTTTCAACCAGCGCCAGCCTGCATTCTTCGGGCTCCTCCGCATTTATAAGGAGTTTAGTCACCGGTTTGGGTTCCGCTCCGGCTTCCGGCCCGGCATCCTGCTCAGTGTCCTGCTCGATGTCCTGCTCAGTATCCCGTCTTGTTTTATCTGTAGCGTGCTCGTGCTGCTGAGTTGCCGGGCCCTTTTCGGCTTTCTGATTTTCCTGGAGTTCAGCGTCGTTATCCGTCTGCTGTTTCTGTGTCTTTTTAGCCGCCTGGGACCTTCTCCCCCGGCCTCTGCGCTGCTGGGGAGGCTTCGTAGTTTTGTCCACCGCCGATTGAGCAGCATCGCTACTCCCTGCATTGCTCTCACTGCTCCCACCTGTAGTCGCCACATCGGTAGTCGCCACATCGGTAGTCGCCACGTCGGCCGAGGTATCGGCCTGGCGAGACTCCTGGTTTTGCGGTGCCGGTTCATCGGTTTTGGCTTCGGCCAAACCATCTGCTTTTTCGCCTGTGCCTGTGTTTGTGTTCATCACAGTCTCATCCGCCGGCGTCATTTTGGGCCGGTCGGATTTTTCCGGAGGTTGCTGCTCCTCGCTCTTCTGCACAACGGCAGTGGATGCGGCTACGGCTTTTTCAGCGGATTGGGATATTGGCTTTTTGGGCGGGGTTATTTTGTCGACGACGGTGCTTTTCCACCATGCACCGATGGTTGCCTTTTTACGTTCTTTTTTCTGGGACGGATTATTGTTTTGTTGTGAATCGTTTGTTTGTTCGGTCATGTAATTTCCATGGCTGCACTTGCAGTAAACACTCCTGCCGGTACAGCTCTCCAAGGGCTTCCATCGTGGTTTGCCACCTCCGGGAACCCGGTTAATCTTAACGATGGCTCTGTGCCATCCCTGCAAGGATTGCTCTGCGGGACTACGCGCTACCATGAAATTGGAGAGTCATCAGCCGTTATCAGCCAATGCCTCCCATTACAGGCCACCTTGAAAAAAGGCCCTCCCCGGAGTCTCACGTTGCTCACCTACCGTCCAATCTCTTCGAAGCACAGGTAAATTTTATCCTCGAAGGTAAGCGTAGGCTCCGAAAAATCAGATTTTCAAGGGAGCTTTGGGAGTATCACGTATTTTCTCCACATTTTCCCGCTATAACCGCATGTGTTTGAGTACCTTTGTGAAGAGAAGAATGTACCAACGCGGTTTTGATCCTGCCACAGTTCTGTAAGCTATTCCCGATATTGTCACAATTGTTTATGAGGCCACCCTGGGAAATGGCTCTTGTCGGAGTCTCGCGACGCTCACGTACCGCCCAATCATTGCGGTGCGCAGTGGGTTTTTATCGGGATATGGATTAGTTACCCCCGCTGAACATCCAACACCCACGTATTTACCGAAGAGAGAAACTCACTTTCCAAGACAGCCGTAATTTCTGGATAAACGTACAAGAAATGGCTTATAATATCATATCTCATTCCGATTACCAATACATATAACTCGAAATGCCATGGCCACAAGGGGCCAAGGGGCAAGGGGGCAAGGGGCTGAGTTTTGCTGGTAATCAGATATTTGACAGTCCAGCACAAAAATAAATCACTTGGCCCGCATTATCAAGCTAAATTCTGAGTTAGTCCTTGACACTCGCCCCTCCAAAAAGGTAGTTTCGAGAAGCTATCGTCACCCGCTATGCTGGTTTTTTGGTAACTCTACAGGAGCACCCCATCTTGTCCCATTTGAGCCTTCTCGTAGAGCACACGAATGCTTCAAAGTCCCAAATGAGCCAATATGGTGCACTCTTGAACAGTTACAACTTGGTAGTTATGCCAATTTGGTGCTTCCATCTGTAGAGTTACGTGGAGTTACGTTTTTTGAGAATAACGGGCTATAGAGTTATCTTGCCATTCGACGGTAGCGTCGCGCCATAAATGACTTCAATCAACATTGAAGTTTTGCGGACGTCGGGTATCTAACCACATATACAATCTATTAACGTAGTAAGCAGACAAGGAGAAAAAGGTGACAAGATCTTTGCCACACTGGAAGAGAGGTATGCGCACCTGCGTACTTTCGACTTTACTTTTGCTTGTATGGACAGCCAGCCCCTGTTTTGCTGAATCAACGGCCACATCGGAGTGGAATATCTCGGCTGACAAAATCACCCGTCTCAAAGATCCGGAAAGGATAATTGCAGAGGGAAACATAGTGCTTGAAAAACGTAAAAAAATAGTACCATCAGCCACAAAGGATACTTCCAACCTCTCAGAATGGGACGAACTTCTGGAAGAAAAGAGCACGCCGGCCGCCACCACCCCGGACAGCCTCGAGACGCAACAAGAACCAGGCTACAAAACCGAAACGACCATTACGGCAGACTGGATAACCTACTATGTCGAAAAACAGACAATAGAGGCAAAAGGCAACGTCAGCGTTGACTCTGGCGATGACAAACTCACGGCCAGCGATGGGCAACTAGACCTTACTCAGGAGACCGGTTCATTTAACAACTCCGTCATTGTACGAAAAGATCATGAACTCCACCTGGAGGGTAAAACAATAGAAAAAACAGGCGTTGAATCCTACCGGATAGAAGACGGCTGGGTCATAACCTGTAAAATTGCAAAGGGTGAAACACCGCCCTGGAGCTTTTCCAGTTCTGAAGCCAATATAAAACTGGGTGGATATGCCATCCTCAAGGATGCAAAATTTAACATAAAAAATATCCCTGTTTTGTACCTGCCCTATATGATCGTGCCCGTAAAAAGTCAGCGCCAGACAGGGTTTCTTTTCCCTGAATTCAGCAACTCCAGCAGGGATGGAACCGGTTTTAATGTACCTTTTTTCATCAATCTCTCCGACTCAACCGATATTACCCTTTACCCTGAATATTATTCCAAGCGCGGAGCCATGCCTGGTGCTGAATTTCGTTATGTTATCGATGAATCAAGCAAGGGAAAATTTTCGGGAAGCTACCTGGATGACGATCTTTCCGATCCCGACAATACAGCGTATTTCGCCGAGACTGGATTTACCCATACCAACAGCGACCGATATTGGGTCCGCGGCAAGGCCGATCACGATTTCGGCAACAACTGGATTTCCAGGCTGGATATGGATATAGTGTCGGACGAAGATTACCTGGAAGAATTCAGTTCCGGCATAACAGGGTTCAATGAAACCCAGGAATCCTATCTGGAAACATTTGGTCGTGGTTTTGAAAATCAGAGTGACGATCTTCGCACCAACAGTCTTAAATTTCTCAAATCATGGTCCGGCTCTTCGCTCAATATTGATTTTCTGGCAATCAACGATGCCGCGACCAACGACCGCAATCCAACTCCCCTGTGGAAGCTTCCCTCCGTTGACTATACCGGTACAAAAGCGCTCATGGATTCGGGGTTCACCTTTGAATGGGACGCGGATTATGTTAACTACTGGCGAGAAGAAGGAATCGGCGGCCACAGGGTCGATCTGTTTCCTCGTTTGAGCACTCCGGTAAATCTGGGCCCGTATCTTGAGTCGCGGGCCGAATTAGGGGGCAGGGGAACGTTCTATGCCGTGGAAACATATGGTGAGAGCACCTGGACCGAGGATGACACCCCATCCCGTTTTCTTCCCATCTTTGAGACGGAAGTAGCCACAACGCTCGAACGTAACTTCGCTCTGGCATCAGAATCCTACTCACATCTTAACCACAGCGTCCGTCCATTCCTCGAGTATGATTATATTTCCGAAGAAGACCAGAGTGATCTGCCAAGCTTTGACTCCATCGATAGAATCGGCGAAACCAATGCCTTCACCTATGGCGTTGACAGCTTTTTCACACTCTACGAAGACGATGATTACTCACACCGGTACGGATACCTGCGCATGGAACAGAGTTACGACCTGCGCAATGAGGCATCCGATGCACCCTTTTCTCCGATCACTCTGAAACTCGGCTGGAATCCTCTTGAAAAACTTTCGATTGCCTACAAGACACTTATTCCGGTAGAAGACGATGACAATACCACGCATGGGCTTGAAACCATCTTTTCAAACAGTCGTGGTGACAGATTGTCCATGGACTACCGTTACAATGAAGACCAGGATATTGAACAGATCAACGGCAACCTGAATGTCTGGATACTGCCGGAGGTATCGGCCGCCCTGGATTTTGAGCACTCCATTGCGGAAAGTGAAACCAACGAAGCACGTTTTTCGTTAACCTATTTCGCCCAGTGCTGGTCGGTTAAACTGCAAACACAGTATACTCCAACTGATGAGAGAGTAATGCTGGTATTCAACCTTGCCAATATCGGCTCTTCTTTGGGGCTTGGACTTTAGCAACTTCTATTATGCACTACGATGTCTTTAATGGTGATGCCGACGGCATCTTCGCCATGCACCAGCTCCGTCTCGCCAACCCCATTGATGATGCCGCGCTGATCACCGGGGTCAAACGCGATATAGCCCTTCTTCAAAAGATACGGACGGTGCAAAACGGTACCATTACCGTGGCTGACGTCTCGCTGGACAAAAACCGCCAGGAACTGCTCGAGCTACTGCAGCGCAACAACCGCATTCTCTATATCGACCACCACTATGCCGGCGACATCCCCGAGAATGAAGCACTGGAGCACCATATCGAAACCAGTGCAACAACCTGCACCTCCATCATCGCCAACTCCTTCCTCAACGGTCGGTTTCCCCGGTGGGCCATATGCGGCGCATTTGGCGACAATCTCGATGAACAGGCCAACCAGCTGGCCCACAATGCCGATGTTTCGGGCAGCCGGCTGGACACACTCAAGGAGATTGGTGAGCTTTTTAACTACAATGGCTACGGCACACGCCTGGAGGATCTTCACTTTCATCCGGCGGATCTCTACCGGGCGGTGCGTCCCTACAACGATCCCTTCCTGTTGTATGCCCAAACGGATATCGTCGAACGACTGCGCAACGGGTTTGCCGAAGATATGGCACGTGCCGAAAACCAAAAAAATATCTCGCCATCTCCTCCGCACCGGGTGTATATATTGCCACGATCTGCCTGGGCGCGACGAATTGCCGGAGTCTTCTCCAACCGCAAGGCACGCCAACAGCCTGAAGGCGCCCACGCCATTATCGTAGAAAATGATGACTCCACCTTTCAGGTAAGTGTGCGGGCGCCACTTGTCGCTCGGCGGCATGCCGACACCCTGTGCCGACAATTCCCAACGGGCGGCGGCAGAGCCGGAGCGGCCGGCATCAATTCTCTGCCATCCGATATGGTGGATAAATTTACACAAGCATTTGTTACAATTTTCACATAACATAAATGAGGTATCACTATTAAATCGCTATTTTCCTTCACCGGTTTCGTTGTCTTTCTGGTCCTCTGCTTTTTCTTTATCATCGCCTACTCCTATGCCGAAGCAGAAGTTCCTCACACCATCACTGCCTGGAACCATCCCGACACATATGCCATGGCGATAGCGCAACAGGCCGACGCTCCGCGCTGATTCCTTGGATTATGGACACGACAGCCATGATCGCGCCGCCCCGACACTTTCAATCGTTGCCGGTCCACCTTCGCCGACTGCGCCCCCTTGTCCTGTTCCATCGGATGGCTGCGCCAGTGCTGGTCATGCTCATCCTTGCCCCGGTCTTTCTGCTGAGTGGCTGCAGTTCGCAACATACCGATATCGCCGTTGCCCCCAATCTTCCCGGGTTTGCAGATGACGGCAGCGGTGCCACGCTCCGCCAGGCGCTTGCCGAGCAGCAGCGCTATCTCAACAATCAGGATGCAGCCTTCCGCGTTACCATCGGCCCGGAAAGCTACAGCAGAAAGCAGCTCGCCGCCTCACTTGATCTCTTTGCCGCAATCCTTCAACGCAATCCGGCTCCTCGAAAGCTGGAACAATTGATCGCTGAAAATTTCACCGTCTATCAAGCCGGTGGCCGAAAGAGCGGCAATTTTGGCGAAATGCTGGTCACCGGCTATTTTACTCCAGTATTTGAAGGCAGGCTGTCGCGCTCGCCGCCATTTATCCATCCGATCTACGGTGTTCCCGATGATCTTATCACCCGGCCCATGCCAAATTCGCAAGCAGATACGGCTATCGCCGGACGACGCGATGCCAACGGCATATTGCGCCCCTACTGGACGCGCCGCAAAATAGAAACCGGCAATCTCCTTCGAGGCCATGAACTCGTCTACCTCAAAGACCGTTTTGACGCCTTTCTCCTCCATATCCAGGGTTCTGGACATATTGCTTTGCCAAACGGCGACATACGCACCCTGCAATACCGCGGCAACAACGGTCATCCCTACTCCAGCATCGGCAGACTGCTGGTTGATGAAGGGACGCTGGCACTGGAACATACCAATATACCCGCCATCAGGCGGTATCTTGCCGACAACCCCACGGAGGTCGACCGTGTGCTCCACCATAATAAACGCTATATCTTTTTTGGCTGGGCCAAGGAACCCGCGGTTTACGGCAGTACCGGCAGACCGCTGACCGCCGGACGATCCATTGCCATTGATGGCGACATTCTACCCTTTGGTACTCTGGGCTACCTGGTTACACGCAGGCCGGTTGTCGACGATGGCGGCCGGATCAGCCACTGGACACCACTGCAGCGTTTTGTCCTGCCCCAGGACAGCGGTTCGGCAATCCAGGGGTCCGGACGGGTCGACCTGTTCTGGGGTGCCGGAGAATATGCCGAAATTGCAGCCGGAACAATGAAGGAGAACGGCGCCCTCTACTTTCTTCTCCCCAAAAGCGGCAACCAGGGAGAACAGCAATGAGCACGACCAGAATTGTTACCCTGCTGAGTGATTTCGGCAACAGCGATGAATATGTGGGCGTCATGAAGGGCGTTATCATCGCACACTGTCGGTCAGCCCTGCCGGTGGATATATGCCACCAGCTGCCGCCCCAGGATATCGGCGCTGCCGCGGCAATGCTGGCCGCCTCCTTCCCCTTCTTTCCCAGACAGTCGATTCACCTTGCCGTGGTTGATCCAGGTGTCGGTACAGCCCGCAATATCCTGGTGCTCCAGACCACCGAGCATTGGTTTATCGCCCCCGACAACGGTCTGTTAACCCCCGTTCTGCAGGCCGGCAATCTCATGCACTGCTATGCGGTTACACCAGAGAAACAACATGCGGCCGGCGCCACATTCCACGGCCGTGACATTATGGCGCCGCTTGCTGGAAAACTGGCCTCCGGGAGAACAGCAACGGAACTGGCAAGGGAAATATCTGTTAAACAATGCGTTGTACTCACCCCGCCTGCGGTCGAAATGGGCAGCGAGCTGATCACGGGAGAAATTGTTGGTATTGATCACTTTGGCAACCTGAGAACCTCCATCGCCGCTGCTCATATCAAGGCCCTGGGGAGTAACGTGGAGGTGAGTGTAGATGGTCGTACCATCGGTGCTCTGCATACAACCTACGGTGCTGTCCAAGAAGGAGCACTCGTCGCCCTCATTGACAGTCGCGGTACATTGGAAATTGCCAAAAACCGTGGCAGCGCAGCCGCGCATCTGGGCTGCCGCATCGGCGATCCGGTGATCGTCAGGCTACTCAGCGGCAACGGCACGCAATAGCGCCCGGCGCATGTCCTCCACCGGAGCCTCGCGGTTGGTCCATAGTTCAAACTGCGCGACTCCCTGATACAGCAACATCTCAAGACCGTTTATGGTATGGCTGCCCCCCGCTTCGGCATCGCTGAGCAGTTGTGTCTTCAACGGCGAATAGACGATATCCATGACCACCTCATATCCGGCCGCCACGACCGCGGCAACAGGACTTTGCCCACCTTGAGGGGCCATGCCGACCGAGGTGGCATTGATAAGAATGCGCCCCTGCAGTTCACCAACGTCTTCAAGGGCGCACCAGGGACACTGCAGCAGCTCGGCCAAGGCACGACCGCGCGCCGCGGTCCTGCTGCACAGGGTGATCGAGGCCCCGGCTTGAAGCAGACCAAAGCCGATGGCTCGAGCTGATCCTCCGGCACCGAGGATAACAGCCTTTTCTCCCTGCAGATCAAGGAATCGGGCAAGGGGGCTGACAGCGCCGAGCCAATCTGTATTATAGCCACAGAGCAATTTCCGCTCGTCTACGGTTTCGCAGCTGATGGTGTTGACGGCACCGATTTTGGCCGCCACCGGGTCGATCCTGTCGAGATGGTTCATGACATTTTCTTTATGGGGAATGGTGACGCTGACACCATGAATCCCCAATCCCCTGAGGCCCTGAAGCGCCGCCCCGACATCCTCGACCCTGAAGGGAAGGTAGACCCGGTTCTCTCCCAGTATGGCAAAGGCGGTATTGTGCATTACAGGGCTGAGGGAATGGTGTACCGGGTTGCCGAGAATGCCGTAGACTCTGGTGTTACCATCTATTGGAGGAGTGTGTTTTGCCATTGCCTCTGCTCATTGTTTGGTTGATGACCAACAAAGCTCAGCCAAGCGACCCGGGACTCTTCACCTGTTGTTTTCATGGGACGCCATAAACCCATCCCTGGGGGCTTAACTGCAGCCGTCCTGGCTGCAGATACCCATGAAAACAACAGGTGAAGAGTCCCTTTACCCCTCGCACTCGGGGCTGGGCTTTGTTGGTCATCAATTTTTTTAAACACTCCAGCATTAATCCACCTGCAGAGTGCCGATGAGATCACGAATGGAGTCCAGTCTGTGCTCCTTGACATATGCGGCTATGCCCTCGACAATTTCCTCACTGGCCCTGGGATTGATAAAGTTGGCCGTGCCCACCTGCACCGCCGTGGCACCGGCAACCAGGAACTCCAGGGCATCACGGGCACAGTCGATACCACCAATCCCGACCACCGGAATAGTTACCCGCCGGGCTACCTGGTATACCATACGCAGGGCAACCGGTTTGATGGCGGGCCCGGACAAGCCACCGATCACATTGGCAAGCACAGGACGTCTGCTGTCAAGATCAATGGCCATACCGACAAGGGTGTTGATCAAGGAAACGCCGTCGGCGCCGCCTTCCTCCACCGCCTGGGCCACCACGGCGATATCGGAGACGTTGGGGGAGAGCTTGACGATCACCGGAATATCGCAGTTGTGCACCACAGCCTCGGTTACAGCCTTTGCCATATCCGGGTTGGTGCCAAAGGCAACGCCGCCCTTTTTGACATTGGGACAGGAAATATTGACCTCTATGGCAGCTATACCTGCCACCCCGGCCAGGCGATCGGTGACTTCTCGGTATTCCTCGATGGAATCCCCCAGGATGTTGACAACGGCGGGAACACCCAGGCCTTGAAGGTAGGGGATTTTCTCTTGAACAAAGCGATCGACACCGACATTTTCCAAACCGATGGCATTGAGCATGCCGCAGGCCGTCTCAACGATACGCGGAGGAGGATTGCCGGGCCGCGGCTTGAGTGAGATGCCTTTGACAATGATGCCGCCGAGTCTGTGCAGATTCATAAGATTTGCAAACTCTCGGGCATAGCCGAAGGTACCGGAAGCTGTCATCACCGGATTCTGCATCTTGAGTGTGCCGATTTTTACTCGAAGATCAGGAAAGGGATCGGTGGCATTGATTATTTCCATTCCAGCTCCTCCGCGTTGAAGACCGGTCCCTCGTAACAGACATGGACATATCCCCCTTCTTTGGCCGGAATATTGCAGCCCAGGCAGGCCCCCATGCCGCACGCCATGACGCTTTCCACCGAGACCTGACATTCCAGCCCCCTGCTTTGGGCATACAGATGCAGCTGCTTCATCATTGGGTCGGGGCCGCAGCCATAAATAACACTGTCAGTCGGCAGGTGTTCTTTTTTGATCAAGTCGGTTATAAAACCCTTGAACCCATGGGTGCCGTCATCGGTGGCACAGCGCAGATGCATGCCGAGCTGTTGAAAATTGTCTGCAATGGGGACGACCTCCTCCCTGGTTCTGCCGCCGAAGAAAATAACATCATTGGCCGCATCATTTTTCAAACGGCTGATGCGTTTGGCCAGAAAGAGCATGGGCGCGATCCCCATGCCGCCGCCAACCAGGCAGGCGGGTTTTTCGGTGCGAATATCAAATCCATGGCCCAGCGGGCCAAAGACAGCGAGCGAATCCCCCTGCCGGTAACGGGCCAGCAGTTCGGTTCCACGCCCTGTTATCTTGTAGAGAATCTGGATACGGCCGCTGGTACTGGTCTGATGCAGAGAAAAAGGCCGGCGCAGGATGGGATCCCTGCCCTCACCTGTGCGGATCATGACAAACTGGCCGGGCCGGGCCGTTGAGGCGATGGCCTCGGAGTGCAGCGTAATCCTGAAGATATCATGACTCAGCTGCTCTGCGCGAATTATTGTTGCATTTTCCTGATATTGAGACATAGTAGTGGTGTTTCATCTGATGTTTGAAGCATTGCGTGCATGCTGGAGCGGCAATGCCGAAAAAAACCTGTACGACTGCAGCTAAGCCCCCCGGTGAATGGGGTTATACCCTCCTTGAAAACACCATGTGCAATCCTGGGTCGATTGGCTGCGCTTTATTGGTAATGAGCTTTATTTTTGGTGGTTTTTCATGGATCTACACGTGCTTATCAGTATCTTTAGCTTTGTTTTTGGAGCCGTTATAGGCAGTTTTTTGAATGTAGTCATTCTACGGCTGCCCATCGCTGACAGCTCAATTGCCTACCCAGCTTCGCATTGCCCGCAATGCTCCACCAGTCTGCGCTGGTTTGACAATATTCCTCTTGTCAGCTACGCCTTGCTTGCAGGCCGCTGCAGATACTGCAGAACGTCGATCTCGCTGCAATACCCGGTTGTCGAGCTGCTCATGGCACTGTTGAGCGTGGCCGTGTACGTTCGATTTGGTCTGACTCTCGCCGCAGCGGGATATCTTCTTTTCTGTGCCGCCCTGCTGGTTATCATATGGATAGATATATACCACCAGATCATTCCAGACAGTATCAGTTTACCCGGTGTTGTGCTGGGCTTCTGTTTTTCTCTTATCACGCCGATGCTCACCTGGCAGGACTCGCTGATAGGCCTTGTGGCAGGTGGCGGCAGTCTGTATCTCATAGCACTCTTGTATGTACTGGTGCGTAAACAAGACGGCATGGGCGGCGGCGACATCAAACTTCTGGCCATGATCGGCGCCTTTCTCGGCTGGCAGTCCCTGCTTTTTGTCGTTTTTTTCAGCTCCTTGAGCGGGGCGATTGTCGGTATAGCAAGCATCATCAAAGAGGGGACCGGCGCTGCCACGCGTATTCCCTTCGGGCCCTTTCTTTCCATGGCTGCCCTGGTGTTTCTCTTTTTTGAGGAGCAGATATTGTATACGTTCAGGCTGTATATGGAAGGGCGGCTGAGCCTTTTCTGAAAAACTGCACCCTGGCCTGGTGTCCTGTCAAGCCTCACCTGTTGGGTCTCACGTTCAGGATAAACTGCCGGCTTTCAGGTTTTTGCTGAACGGTTACGCGACTTGCATGCATCGTTGCCCCGCAGTTTGGCCCCGATCCGCATCCCCAGTTTGCCGGAATGTCTGACCTGCTCCTTGCTATGCCCGTACCTCTTGTAATAGCGGCTTAGCCACCCATACGATTCCGGATTACGACCGGCTATTTTGCAAAAGACACCGATACTGCGCCACGGCTCGCTGCCATGATGTTTAAAGATAACAGGTTCCTGCACCATAGCCCCACACCGTTGTAACATCCAGCGCAATTGCCAATAGTGCATCCGCCAGTATCCCCTGCAGGAGATAAACGGCAAAACCCGTTGCTGATCAAACACCTTTTTGTTGCTCTCGTAAAAACGCAGCACAGGCCCGCTTGGGTTGTAGGACCAGGTAGGGCCGGCAAGTACAATAAGATCCCATTTGCCGGTAATCTTTTCAGATTCCGGTGTTATGGCGATAGGTCGGCGGAAGAAAGTGCTGACCATCATCTTCAGCGTCAGGAAAAATGACCCCAGAGGAAACGACAGGCGCTCCAAGGGTATAAGCCGGTGCCGTGTCACCTCTACGCCGCTGTCTTCAAGACCGGCGCCGAATGCCTGGATCAGCCTGCGTGTCTGGCCGCTAAAGGAATAGTAGACAAGAAGCACCCGTTTGCCTGGCGGTGACTTCCCGCCTGTGTCGTTTGGCTGTTTTTTCATCAACACCCTGTTGTCGGTATTCCTGGAGCTTTTTTGCCGGCCGACCACCAGCAACGCTCAGTGAATCGATCCCCAGGGGTTAAAAAATCCACTTCACCCCCAAGCTTAAAACTATAGCCGAGAAAACGACAAAATAAAACCCCCGGCGAACTATCGTCGGGGGTTTTTATCACCTCTCTTCCAGAAAAGTGCATTTCCGAAGAAGGTATTACCTGCAGTGATGCAGATGCATCACACGAGCATGGCTATCCTTCCACCTCGTGCTCGACACCCACTGCTATCTTGTACAGCATGGTCAGCACAAAGAATCCCGCTGCCCAGATACCTAAGGTAATGCCGATCTCATTGGCCGTCGGATAATACTCGACCATCTGATGCATGGGAGTTACGACCAGGCCACCAAGCACGAAACCAAGCCCCTTGTCGAGATAGAGCCCGATAAATATCATGGCACATGCGGCACCAACCAGTCCGTCGCTCAGCTTATCCTTTATCTTGCCATAGGCCAGCAACCCAAGCCCGCCAAGCACGAAGATAACAAAGGTCCACATGAACGGCACAAGGTTGTTATATGTCTCGCCATGATGTTCGAGCCCGAAGAAGAGGTACTCAAGGGAATGCATATGGCCGGGGATTTGTGAATAATACCCCACGAAAAACTCAAGAAGAACGAAGAAGCCGTTGATGATCGCGGCATACATGATAATGGTGGTGATTTTGTTGATAGCTTCCTTACCGGCATCAAAATTCGCAACCCGCTTCATGATAAGACAGGCCAGAACGATAAGCGCCGGCCCGGCGGCAAATGCCGAAGCCAGAAAGCGAGGCGCCGTGATGGCGGTGAGCCAGAAGTGACGACCGGGCAGGCCCATGTAGAGCATAGCGGTAACTGTATGGATGGAAACAGCAAAGGGAAGTGAGAGATAGATAAAAATATACACCCATTTCGGGGGCTTGACCCGCTTGCGCTCGGCAGTCAGAATAACCCAGCCGCAGATGATGTTGAGTGTAAGATAGCCCAGCAGCACCACCATATCCCAGAACAGCATGGAATTCGGGGTCGGGTGAAGCATCATGTTCAGCCCTCTGAGCGGCTGGCCGATATCAGCCATAATAAACATCAGACACATCAGGATGGCTGAAATCGCCAGGAACTCCCCGAGTATGGTGATACGCCCGAATGCTTTATAATCGTGCACATAATAAGGCAGTACCAGCATCAACCCTCCAGCCGCAACACCGACCAGGAAGGTAAACTGGGAAATGTATAACCCCCAGGAAAGATCGCGGCCCATGCCTGTAAGACCAAGACCATAAACAAACTGTCGTAGATAGCAAACGGCTCCAATGGCAACGAAGACGCCAAGTATGGCGAGCCACATCCAATAAGCCGGTTTGCCCTTAAGCGCTTTTTCAATCATGACATCCTCACACTATATAAAAGATCGACGGTTGAGTTCCAAGGGAAGGTTTCCGTTGGATCGTATGTTCCTTATCAAGGACTTGACGAATCTCGGAATGCGGATCGTTCAAATCTCCAAAGACAAGTGCTCCGGAATCCTTGAGAGCCTCGACGCAGGCAGGCTCTTTCCCTAAGGCCAGACGCTCCGCACAGAAATTACATTTCTCGACAACACCACGGGTTCGGGTGGCAAAATCGGGGTTGTAGGTCTCTATATGATCTCGCGGGTCAAACCAGTTGAAGCTTCGTGCGCCATAGGGGCAACCCATCATACAGAAACGGCAGCCGATACAGCGATGATAGTCCATGGCAACAATGCCGTTTTCCAGGCGGAAAGTGGCCTTGGTGGGACAGACTCTGACACAGGGCGGGTTATCACAGTGGTTACAGAGAACGGCGAAATCATTGTCCCTGGTGATTGTAGATGAATGATAACTGGAATGCTCTGGAAAGGCGTTGGCAAACGGGGTTTTCCATATCCATTTGATCTCATTTTTCGCGTCATCAAAATGGGGGACATTGTGGACGGTATGACAAACGTCTATGGCCTTGTCGAGCAGCTCCTGGTTGCCGTAAAGTTTGCGCATATCGACAACCATGCCGTACCTGATACCGGTCGGTTGTTTTTCACCATGACCGTCACTCTGCCCTGCACCAGCTGCCGTCTCCTGCTCATCTGCGGCCAAAGACGGCGTGGTGGTCAGCTTGACGACCGCAGGGGCGCTGACGCCGGCAAGCGCTGTGGCACCGGCTATCTTGAGAAATTTTCTTCGTTGCTTATCCATTAGTGCGTCTCCTTCTTCGATGCTGCCTCAGCGGGAGAGAGATGGCAATCCCAGCAGTATGGTTTTACAGATGCATAGTCATGACAGGTATCACAAAATTTTTCCTTGTTGCTATGGCACTGCATACAGGCCATCTGCAACCCTTTACGATACTCTTTGCCATTGACGGTAACACTGACACGATCACCGTCGCGCAGCACGTCGTCCCGCCACTCATTGAGAAGGCTCATATGAATGTCGCGCATCTCAGCTGCGGGTCGTACACACTCCTGCTCACCACCGGGCGGAAGCTCGGGCTTGGGCATGGGGCCCGCCTGGAGGCCGTTATACCAGATGGGAGAGGTAACAAGGACGATAAAAATTATCAGTCCGGGTATTATCGTTGTTTTATTATACATTCCTTATACTCCTTTGCGGGTCGGGATTAGACCATGGTCCTCAGACCTTCATCCAACAATTCATCGCCTCGTGTTTCGCCCTCTTGTATGATCGCATTGGCAAGAAGCTCGGTCACACCACATACACTGACACCGGGGTTCCAGTAATCCATCAGTGAGGTCAGTGTCGCCCTGTCGATGGCACAGACACAGGAGAGCATGTTGACGCCGTGTTTCTCTTCCACATGCTTCACCGCATTAGCCCGGGGCAGTCCAGCCCGCATTCTCAGTTCCATGATCTCGTCTGTATTCAATCCGGTTCCGGAGCCGCAGCAAAAGGTCTGCTCCCGAATGGTATTTTCAGGCATCTCCACCCAATCAACTATGTGATCGAGTATATATCGCGGCTCATCCATCAAGCCCATGGCCCGCGCCGGGTTACAGGAGTCGTGAAAAGTGGCTTTAACATAATTGTTGCGACTCTTATCCAGTTTTAACTTGCCGTGCTTAAGAAGGTCGGCGGTAAACTCACTGATATGTACCATCTTGGTTGAAGCCGCGTTATCAAAAGACGTGCCGGTAATGGGCGATACCGGTTTTTCCAGAAAGTCGGCAGGGCCGTTCATGGTATCCATGTACTGGTGAAGTACGCGCCACATATGCCCGCACTCACCACCTAAAATGTATTTAACGCCAAGACGCTCGGCCTCGGCATACATCTTGGCATTGAGCTTCTTCATGGTTTCGTTGGAGGTGAAGAGCCCGAAGTTGCCGCCTTCGGAGGCGTAGGTCGACCAGGTGTAATCCAGGCCGATGGCGTCGAACAGAATCATATATCCCATGGCGGTGTACAGCCCCGGCTCGGCAAAAACATCAGCGGAAGGCGTGATGAACAGCACCTCCGCGCCTTTACGATTAAAGGTGACATTGGGCCGGACTCCGGTGAGATTTTCCACATCATCAACGAGAAACTCGGTATTGTCCTTATAGGTATGCGGCTGCAACCCCATGTGGTTACCGGTACGATTGGAATTCGACACCGGTTCGATGATCCAGTTGATGCCGACACCGACCAGATGGAGCAGTTCACGCAGCATCATGGTAACCTCGGCGGTGTCGATGCCATAGGGACAAAAGGCGGAACAGCGCCGGCATTCGGTACACTGGTAGGAGTACATGAACCACTCCTTCAAGACACCGACGGTCATCTCACGATTGCCGAGCATCTGACCCAAAATTTTTCCACCCAGAGTGAAGTTGTTTCTATAAACGGACCGGAGGAGCTCGGCACGCAGCACCGGCATATTCTTGGGATCACCGGTGCCCAGGAAAAAATGGCACTTATCGGCACAGGCGCCGCAGCGGACACAGCAATCCATAAATATTTTCAGAGAGCGAAACTTATCCAGCCTCTCCTTCAGGCCGTTAAGGATCGTCTCCTTCCAGTCCTCGGGCAGCTTCCAGTCATCATCCTCGGGCGACCATTCCCTGGCATTGGGAAACTCCAGTCCTTTCTGGTTGTTGAGGTATTCAACAAGATTTGATTTAGCGGGGTATGCGTAATTCCCCGGCTTGAACACTGCAGGGACATCCATCCAGTCCTGGGTCGGTACTGCTCCGGTAGCCAGAGACGGATCCTGCACTACGCTTTGTGATAATTGTTCTAATTTTGGAACTGCCATCGTCGTTATCCTTATAAGCTGATATTGTCGGTTTCGTCAAACGCCACGAAGGCCGACGGGAAGTATTGGTGTCTTACTCATCCTTTATTCCTCATCCTTCTTGGAGGGCAGATCTTTTTCTACCGGCAGATCTGCTTCAACCATGTATTCCCTGAATTCATCTTCATAGGCACTGTAGGAATGCGGCTTGATATCGGGGTCGTTCCAGGGATTGATATGACGAACAGCACGACTGTTATTTTTCATGTTACGGGTCGGGCTTAGAAAAACGCCGCCGAGGTGCATCAGTTTGCTGAAGGGAAAATATATCAACAGCACACAGACAAGGAAAAGATGAATATAAAAAATCGCCCCGATCTCGGCGCCGATAACCGGTGAAAAGGTAACCAGGCCGACAGCCAGGGCTTTGATATTGACAATATCGATATCAGTGCGCAGGAAATAGCGCATGAGGATTCCGGTGACGGCGATACCAAAGAGAAGAACGAGGGGGAAGTAGTCATTAACAAGCGAGAGATAACGGATCTTCGAACTCCACAGCCGCCGGCCAAAAAGGTAGCCCACGCCCACCAGCAGCAGTACATCTGTTATGTACCAGGTCGGTGCTCCCACCTGGAAGATGGCGTCACCAAATTCAAGCCAGGAAACAGGGGCCGGCACCGGATTGAGAAAGAGACGCAGGTGCCGCACCACAATGACCAGGAACGAATAATGGAATATCAGGGCAAAGAGCCAGAGCCACTTCGAGGACTCGTGGGTGACTTTAGGACCGCCATAGATCTCCGATTTGGTGTTGCGAAAGAGCGACCGGAAGGTCAGAATTTCCAGGGCCATGCGAGCGACCACTTCACTGGTGGTATCAGGGGCTTCAAGCTTGCTGCGCTTGATAAAATCCAACGATTTTCCCTGGCCGCATGTTGTTTGAATAGAAAAAGGAACCGGGGACTTGGCCCAATCAACAACCTTGTAGACAAAGCCACCCAAAAAAATCAACAATGCCAGATATGGTAATGCAACCCCGAACAGGTATGGCATTCCCGGAATCTGGGAACCTAGCCCTGCAATCACAACCAACCCTATGACTGCCAGGAATGAGAAGGCGTACTTCATTTCTTACCTCGCTTCAAATTGAAATGTGGTTTTGGTAACCGGAGAGGCAGTTTCGCACGACAGTCCCCGCCACGGCCACCGGTTAATGACTCTTCACGTTGTCGTCTGTATCCTGATTATCATCCCGCAGCAAGGCCGATGGGCACTTACTGTCTGTGTATACATTCCTGCCGCTTTTGACTTCATCAATCCTGACCTTGTACAAACGTTCACGACACTCCATATACACATCAAAGGCTGCCAGAACCGCCATATCGACGGCGAACTCAAAATCATAGAGCTCATTGACAAGGTGACACCGCTCCGTATCCGCAGCCAGTATCTCACGGGTAATATGCTTGACGGCATGGAGAGGAGAAACGGCCTGCGACGGAGCAAATTCCTGGACCGCCCGGATGGCCATAATCTTTTTAATCGGCGCGGCAAATTCCCGGGGATCATCATTTTTGGCGAGGAGCAGGAAAAGCGCATCAAGCGCCTCCCGCATGGTCCCCCCAACGGGATTTGCAAATTTATCGCCCTCCTTGATAAAAAAAGTGGACGAGCTATAGGTCGATAATGTGTAATCCGTCCATCGACCGACTATCTTCTTCCTGTAATTACGAAATGCTTCTGCCAGATCCATCCCATTACTTCCTCTATTAAATGATGAAATCACTCAACATTGAAGACGCACCTCAACTGAATGACCATTCACAAGTGCCAATTTTTAGCATTTTTCCAAGGGTTTTTCAAGCACAATCTTGCCCGCCGGCCGATGTGCAAAATGGGCGGGACCACCGGTCACACCGCTGCTGGACTACTTCTGTTTGATAATATCACCAAGCACTGCACCGGCCTCGCCCACGTAGGGATCCCGGCGCAGCTCATCGCGCCATGTCTCTTCATTGTCCGGAGATGCATCCTGGGGAGGCGGCGAATCGAACTCTTCCGTTTGCTCGTTGTTGTACTTATCGTACTGCGCCCCGACGCGCTCTCGGGTTTCGTTGGACTTTTGCCGCTCTGCCCGCATATTTTCAAGGGTCAGGGAAATTGCAGTGTTCTCAATGCGCTTACGCGCTTCTTCGGCCTCGTCGGCTATACCCTGCAATCCCTCATTGTTTTGCCGGCGCTTGCGACTGTTGGCCACCAGCTGTTGTATATCCATAGCACCAAGAGTATATGGAAAATAGGAGACCGGCTCGACCTGATCCCAGGGCAGGGCATAGTCAAGATACCGTTCTCCCGACTGCAGATATGCATACAGGCTGGGCAGGACAATATCCGGCTGCACTCCCTTAAATTGCGTTGACCCTCCGTTAATACGGTAAAACTTCTGGATGGTGACCTTGAGCGCCCCCAGATCGTCGTAGCGCTGCAGGTTGAGCAGCGGAACGTTCTTGTTCATGTCGACAACGGTCTGTACCGTTCCCTTGCCGTGGGTATGATTGCCGCCGATGATGACCGCCCTGCCGTAATCCTGCAGTGCCGCGG
>JBHEOR010000004.1:18063-35336 GCA_046260685.1 Desulfopila sp. | reverse complement strand
ATGCCGAAAAGAGATTGACCAGCACCACCAGTGGACCGTCGTAAACAATCTCATCATCGGTATCCCTGAGCACCTTGCGCTTGCCGAAACTGTTCTTGACCTGAACAACCGGTCCCGACTTGAGAAACAGACCGGTTATATCAACGGCATCGAGCAGTGACCCGCCGCCGTCATTGCGCAAATCGAGAATCAACCCATCGATATCCTCATCGGCCAGTCTCCGTAGAGCCCTGCGCGTATCATCGGTGGAATTTCTGGCCTCACCGTTATTGCGCGACATTTCAAAATCCCGGTAGAAGCTTGGAATTTTGACATAGCCTATCCTGTCGCCACCCATATCGGCAAGCACAGTGCTCTTCACGAATGTCTCCTCTATCTGGACAACATCTCGAACTATACCAACAATCTCCGTGGTACCGTCCGGCTTTTTGACCGTGAGCCGAACCTCGGTCTCCTTCGGCCCGCGGATCAAGCGAACAGCCTCCCTGAGGCGCATATCGGTGACTTCCACCGGCTCCTCATCGGCTTGCGCCACGGCCAAAATGATATCCTCGGCCAGCAGAGAGCCCTGCCGCTCCGCGGCGCTTCCAGGAATTATACGGACCACCTTGATATAGCCGTCCTCTTCACGCAGTAGCGCACCTATGCCTTCAAGACTGCCACGCATATGGATGTCGAAATCCTCTTTCTTGGCCGGCGGCAAGTAGTTGGTATGGGGATCAAAGGCCCGGGTCACGGCATTAAAAAAACGGTCATAGTGGTCCTGCAGGGTTTGCCTGCTCAACCTGGTAAAAAAGGTCCTGTTCCTCGCCGCCACCTTTTCTCCGGCTTGGCTCCACAGGGCTGCCTCATCGTTGCCATTATCCTGCCGGGCGTTGTGCTCTTTTTGCCGGGCTTCTTTTTGCTCCTCGACTAAATCAAGATACCGCCCGATAACCTGGGCCTTGAGGATTTTACGCCAGCGCTGCCGCAGATCCTCACTATTGCCTGCATATTCCAGTTTATCCGGGTCGGTTTCATACAATTCCTTTCTGGATGTATCGAAACCGTCGGCAAGGATTTCCGTGACAATCTTTTTCGCCTCAGTAATTCGCTGCGCCAGAATGGCAAATCCAACCTCGGGCAATACCGTGGATCCGCTTTTGAGATTATTATCGATTGCAGTGGCATACCTGCTCAGTTCGGCGACATCTTGCTGCAGGAGAAAGCGTTTTTGATAGTCCAGCTGTTTCAGGTAGAGATCAAAGGAGGCCTTTGCCAGACTGTCATTCATGTTTTTATCGCTGAAATGAATGGACGGCAGCTGCTTATAGAGCATGTAGCCGATAAGTTCATTGCGTTTTTCATCAAATGGTTCCTCGCCAAAACCTGATGATACAACAACGAAAAGCACAGGAAAGACAACGGCAATCGCCAGCAAACCTCGTAGAGGATGGATGTTGACGAATAGCCGGGACAGCCGGCGGGATAATTTCATTATATATTTACTTTGCATGTTATACCTGCTTATGTGGAGAATTCACTTAGATTATCGCAAGACTTAACAGAAGAGAATGACAAATACCATGACAATCACATCTTCTCCTGAAAAACCGCGATTCGTATTCCTGTATATCCCGGCGCCGCATTGCGTTGCCGGGAAAAACACCTGTGGTCCCTTCACTGCCGGCCATGGCTGTCGTCGTCTTCCAGGTTAAAAATGTTCCGAATGTTGTATACCTTCTTCTCGTTACTGCGCTCACAATCGTTGTTTTTCAGGTACTGCAAGGGATCGTGGAGCATTTTCGCAGCGATGGCCCGTGTCATTTTTTTCAGGCTTTTACGCTCCTTTGCACTCAAATGGGTCATTTTGTCGCAGGTACGCTCCAGCTCGACATCGCAGATACGCTCCATCTTGCCGTGCAGTGCCCGTATGGTCGGAGTAATAGCCATTCCCTCGCGCCACTGCTGGAACTTCGAGGTCTCTTCATCGATGATTCGGCGGGCCTTGGCGGCCTCCTTTTCACGCTCCGACCTGTTCATCTCCACCACATTGGTGAGATCATCAATGTCGTAGAGAAAAACGTTGTTCAGCTCGGCCAGTTTTGGGTCAAGATCTCGGGGGACGGCAATATCTATAAAAAAGAGGGGCCGATTGCGTCGTTTCCGCATGACATCCTTGACATCTTCTTTTTTCACAACGATATCCGTTGCCCCGGTGGAGCTCACTATAATATCGACGTCTTCCAGCTGACTGTATATCTCGCCCAAAGAGACTGCCCGCCCTTTAAAGCGCCTGGCCAATTCAATCGCCCTGCCCAGGGTCCGATTGGCAACCACCACTTCGGCAACTCCCTGACCGACAAGATGCTCCGCAGCCAGTTCCGCCATTTCCCCGGCGCCGATGAGCATTACCCTTTTATCGTCTATGGCGCCGAAGATTTTCCTGGCAAGCTGTACCGCGGCATAACTGATGGACACGGCGGATGATCCAATACCGGTTTCGCTGCGCACGCGTTTGGCAACGGAAAAAGATTTATGCAGCAGTTTGTTCAGCAGGGCACCGGTACAGTTAAGAGAGGCAGCATGGCGATAGGCCTCCTTCAGCTGGCCCAGGATCTGCGCCTCCCCGACAATCATGGAGTCGAGGCTTGCCGCCACCATGAAGAGATGATGCACCGCCTCTTCGTCGTAATATATATAGAGGTACTCCCGACTCTTTTCCCGGGAAACAATGGTTCCGAAGAGATGATCGATCACTTCGTTTTCCAGGTCGATCACGGAATCGCTGACCAGCAGCAGCTCGACACGGTTGCAGGTGGAGAGCAAATAGTACTCCCTGCACCCCCTGATCCTGCGAAAATCCAATAGTGGCTGTTCATACCCGTCGAGCGCCATTTTTTCGCGCACCTCAATCGGGGTGGTTTTGTGATTCACCCCCATGAGTATCAATCGTTCACCGTGCATAGGAATGGTCTCCTCCCAGCAGATAGGTCGCACCCCACAGGGTAAACAGCACGGCACAGAACCCCACAATGGCCATAATCGCAGCTCGCTTGCCGCGCCAGCCGACGGTGAGACGCTGGTGAAACTGTATCAGATAGATAAACCAGGTTATAAGCGACCAGATTTCCTTGGGCTCCCAGCGCCAATAGGCCCCCATGATTTGCCGGGCCCAGAGCGTACCACTGACTATCCCCAGGGTGAGAAAGACAAAACCGGCGGTAAGGCAATGGTTGTTGAGCTGGTCCAGCGAATCGAGTGAGGGAAGCCGTGAAAAAAAATATCCCAGTCGTTTACTCTTCAGTTCCCATTCCTGCACCAGATACATGAGCCCGCCGACAAAGGCAAGGCCGAGAAAGGCATACGCCACAATGGTGAACCCGGCATGTACCGGCAGCCACCAGCTCCTCAACTCCGGCGCCAGGGGGGTGATCTCCTTGGAGACAAGCGCGGCAACAATGACCAGGAGCATGATCAAAACAGAGGTAAAGGTACCGAAGTTCTTGACGGTGTAGCGCCAGCGGAAAGAAAGGTAGGCCCAGGTCAAAGCCCAGACGAAAAAAAACACCGATTCATGCTCGGAGGTTATCGGGGTGTGGTCGGTCAGAACATAACGGGTGAGTATGTACAGTGTCTGCAAAATTCCGGAAAACAGCAGAATATTGCGCGCCACCCGGCGCACCGCTTTTTTCTGATTGATGAAAAAAACCATATAGGCAGCGGTTGCGCCCAACGTTACAACGATGATGGCTTGAAACAACAGGTAATTTATCTCTGATAACATTCTATAGTCCGCCCGGTTAATGGAGGATGCTTCTGGTTCATCCGGTCAATGAACAACCGCCTGCCATCCTTGTAAAAATCTCGGTGTAAAAATCCCGGTGTCTGAGTGACGGCATGCAAATCCCGATAGCGATTTTAAATACCCATTGATGATGATTATGGGGCAATTTTTGTGTCGAGGTATTCATTAACCGGATGAGCCATGCTCCTTTTCATCGATACCCCGCAGGCATTGTATCAGCTCTTCAACATCCACCTCTTTAGGAAGAACTTCCATGAGCTCCTCCTGCAGAACCAACCAGTTTTCCTGGCGTATCCGGGGGAGTATATTCAATTGCAGGAGTTTTTCAAAGAGAATCCTGTGAGACTCGGATGTCTGGCCATCGGTGACCACCCTTCGCCGTATTGCGCCAAGCAGGTCAACGAACTGTTTATATTCCTCGCCGTATTGCTCGGCAAGCTCCCGGCGCAGTTTGGCAGCGAGGGCGGGACTGCCTCCGCCGGTGGAGACAGTCAACAGAAAGTTGCCACGCCGTACCCTGGCAGGCACCTGAAACGAACAACCCTCCGGAGCATCGGCACTATTGCAAAGCACGCCTTCTCTTTGCGCTTCGGCCGCTACAGTTTGCTGGACCCTGGGGTCATCGGTGGCGGCAAAAGCAAGAAAGGCTCCCTGCAAATCTCCCTGTCGGTATTTCCTGGCGTGCCATTGAAGCTTTCCCGACTCGGCCATCTCTTCCAGGGGAGAGGCGGCTTCGGGGCTGATAAGCACCACCCGTGCACCACAGTCCAGCAGCGGGCCCGCCTTGCGCATTGCGACAGCGCCACCTCCCACAATGACACAGGTTCTACCGGCTATATTGAGATTCACGGGATAGAGGTCCATAGCTTTTCCGCCTGCGAAAGAAAAAATGCTCTTAAAACAATGCGCTCAAAACAATTGGATCAAAACAATTGGAGCAAACAGTTGGATCAGCACATTCACGATGTGACAAGGTATACCGCGCCGCCACAGCTCAGCACCAGGCAGTAATAGCCAAACCACTGCAACCGGTTGCGCCGCACGATATCAAGGAGGAGAACAATGGCAAAATATCCGGAAATCGCCGCTGCCAGCGTCCCTGCAATAATACTGAACAATGATTCCATTGTCGGGGGATTGTCCACCACGCCATTTAGCTGCAACACCAGCGCCCCCAGAATGGCCGGTATGGACATGATAAAGGAAAAACGGGCGACAACCTGTCTGTCGACTCCCATGGCCATACCCGCGAATATGGTAGAGCCGGAGCGCGAAAGACCGGGAAGAATGGCCATGGCCTGGGCACAACCGATGTAAAAGGCGTGGGATTTACGCAACGGCACATTTCTGGTCGGCAGGAACCTGCTGACAATCATCAGGATGCCGGTAATAAACAGCATGACGAAAACCACCGGCAGGCTGGAAAAAATAACTTCGATGGCATCCTTGAAAAACAGCCCGACGACCACGGCCGGAAGAACGGATATAATCACCAGCAGATCCCATTTGAGATCGCTTATAACGTTTTCTTCCCTGTTCCCGGCAAGATAGTAAAATGGCGCGGCGATCATGGCGGCAATCTCATGCCGGAACACCACGACCACGGAAAAAAGGGTCCCGATGTGCACAAAGACATCAAAGGCAACGCCTTTATCCTGAAACGCCAGAATCTCCGAACCAATGACCAGATGCCCCGAACTGGAAATCGGCAGGAACTCCGTCAGCCCCTGTACAACACCAAGTACAACCGCCTTTACAACCTCCACCACCACCTCCCTGTTGCTCGTATTCACTGATACAGGAGGCGGTTTGCAATATTTTCAATGCTGCAAACCTCCTCATTGACACGACGCACAAGCCCCTTATCCGGCTGCTTCCACCAACATCGCAGACGGTATCGTCTTTTTTAGAGAACCTTTTCCAGATCCTTCTTCAGGACAGATATGGGAACGTATCCGCTATATTTCTTTACCACATTTCCGTTTTTATTGACCAAAAAAGCCACCGGAATACCAAAAATCCCGCCAAATTCCTTCATAACCCCGGCATCGGCCATGGCCAACGGGTAATTAATAGACTTTCTTCGTACCAGTTTTCGTACCACCTTGGCACCACCCTGATCAACGGACAGACCAATGACGGAAAAACCTTCTTCACTGTATTTTTTCTGGAGTTCTATAAGATTGGGAACCTCCTGTATACAGGGAGGACACCACGTCGCAAAAAAGGTTATAAAGAGAGCTTTGCCTTCAAAAGCCCTGCTGTTGACATCACCGCCATCACGCACATTCTCCAGGGTAAAGTTCGGCATTTTTGTTGCGCCACACGCTACAGAAGCCATACTTATTATTAATGCTGCACACAACAGCTGTATCAAACGTTTTTTGTATACCATTCCTCGGCTCCCACGGTATTTCCGCTTTGCAGTTTCTTTTGATGTAACACTGTATCCGTAACACTGTATCCTATGGTATTGCCTGTTAATAGAATGTCAACATGCAATATAGTCACCGTTATGGTAGTATGCGGATTTTTATGCGTCAATTAAATACGACATTGTACCATACGACATACCATACGGCATACCATACGAGGTATTATACAATATTACCTTCAAAAAAAATTCACATTCGATGCCGATTACCAACCAAACTTAGTCCGAAGCACTCAAAAGCCAGGACAGCTGAGTATCGTTGGTAATCAAGAATGCGATAGTTGTCATCCGGCAAGGGACGTAAAAAATGTTTCCAGATCATGGCTATAAATGGTAAACACTTGGGGGAAACATTTAGCGTGTTGTTCATGGCGCCTTGATAGATACCACGACATAGAGCTGAAAAACCAATACCGCAATTACTTTACAAATTCTCGCAACCCATGGTAATTATATGATTTTAAAAATTAATTCACTTTCTCTTGCCCTGTTTCTTTGCGCCATTACGCTGCTGGTTCCACTCTCGGCCAAAACCGAAATGCTTGACCGCATTGCGGCAGTGGTCAACGACGATGTCATAACACTCTCCGAGCTCGAAGACAGCGGCCGGGAATATCTGGCAAGGATCCGCGAAAAGGCGCCGGCCGATCAGGTCGATGCCATGCTCGAAGAGGGACGCAAGCGGTTGCTCGACAAGCTGATTAACCAGCGCCTTATCGCCCAGCAAGCTGTCGACGCCAATATCCAGGTCCCGGATCAGGAACTGGAATCCAGCTACGCCCAACAATTGCAAAAGATGGGACTCTCCGAAGAAGAATTCCGGGACAAACTCAAGCAGTCCGGTCTTTCCGTGGAAAAATACAAAACCGACCTGCGCGGTAAAATTCTTCGAGACAAGCTTATACGCTTTGAAGTACGCTCAAAGATTGTTGTCACCGAGGAGATGATGAAGGACTATTATACAACAAAGTACAGTGAAGAAATCGAGGGTGGCGGCTACTACCTCCTTCAGATGGGCTTTACCTGGAGAGATTCTGAAGAAGTGCACAACTCCCCCGAGCTGCTGGAGGCCGATAAAGCGCGGGCACGACAACGGGCGGAGAAGGCGCGTCAGCGGATTGTCGATGGAGCCGATTTCGGAACCATTGCCAGGCAGTCTTCAGATCTTCCTTCCGCAGCCGACGGCGGTGATATCGGCGTCTTTGAAAAAGATGACATGGCGTCCTATATGCGCGAGGCCATTGTCGAACTGGATGTCGGTGAGATAAGCCCAGTCCTGGAAACACCGATCGGATATCAGTTTTTCAAACTGCTCTCAAGAAAACAGGATGAAGATGTAGAGCGGGTACCTTTTGAGGCAGTCAAGGAAGATATACGCCAAAAACTCATGGAACGTAACTTCAAGGAAGTCTACAGCCAATGGGTCGAAGAAATTAAGGAGAGCAGCTATGTCAAAAAAATGGTATATAATTGATTGCGCTCTGATTGCACTTTGCAATTTTTCACACGCGGTTCTTTTATAGCACAGGGAATATGTAATGACAGAGGAGCTACACACGGAGTACATCGAAACGCTTGGCCAATATCTCCAGCGGTGTCGCAAGGAGCGCGATCTTTCCCTTGAGGACGTCAAAGATACCACAAAAATACCTTCAGAAACGCTCGAGGCCATTGAGTCGGATGATTACCAAGCGCTGCCCGCCGACACCTTTGCCCGCGGATTTTACATGCTCTATGCCAAATGCCTGGAGCTGGACACCGACGCGCTCCTGCTGCGCTACGACAAAGAACGCGGCAGCCGCCCCAGGCAAGAACCGTTGCAGTCTCCAACCAGACATGAAAAAAACATTAACACCATGGCCTCGCCCGCCATGGCTCCCGCTCTGCGGGTAATTCTCGTTGTACTTGTAGTTGGGGCAATTATTGGTTCACTGTGCTACTATTATTCCTTTAATCCGATTGCATACATTGGTACGCAGGTACAAGATCTGCTGCACGACACATCAACGACCGAGAACAACGAGCGGACAGCTGTGATGGATGGTGCCGAGCAACATCTCCTTACCATCAATTTTTTGACGGACACCACTGTTACAATGACCATTGATGAGGGCCTGCCGGAGCAGCAACAATTCACCGGTGGCACAACCCAAAGCTGGCAGGCGGACACTGCATTTTCCCTCATTCTGCCACAGGCGGCCGAGGTCGAACTCTTTCTTAACGGCAGTCGGCTCGACGTCCCCCCACCCCGGAATGGGTTTATCCGCCTCACCCTCCCCTGATCAGTTCCACGAAAATGTCTTCAACCAGCAGGGAAACCACCGCTATTGTCCTTGACAGCCACAACCATGGTGAGTCGGACAAGATTGTTACCTTTTTTTCATCCGATCTCGGCAGAATGACGGGCATAGCCAAAGGAGCCAACCGAAGCAAAAAGCGCTTTCTCAACAAACTTGAGCTCTTCTCAAACATCACATTGTATTACAGCGAAAACAGACGCTCAACCCTCTATTTCATCTCGGATGCCGAACTCGACTGCAGCTTTATGCAGTTACGCAGCAATATCACGTGCTATAATGCAGCGACCTTTGTCCGGGAGATCCTCCTCATAGCAGCCACCGAGGGCGAAAAAGACCCGCGCCTTTTCAATCTGCTTCACTGGACCTTGCACTCCCTGGATTGCGGCAAACCGCCCCTGGCAATACTCACCATTTTCCTTGTGCGTTTACTGGGGCACATAGGCTATCGTCCCGACCTGAATAATTGCCATGGCTGCGGATCACCGCTTTGCCTGGAAGAACATAACGGCTTCAGCCATAGAGGCGGCGGACTCATCTGCAGTCGTTGCCTGGCAACAGCCCAGGGCGGCTGCACCAATCTGTCAGCAGGCACCGTACTTCTTTTACGTTCGGCACTTGCAGAACCCCTGGGTCGCCTGCATCGCCTGCAGTTTTCCCGCCGGGCCGCCGGCCAGGCCCTTCCTGCACTGCAACGCTACAGCAGGAATCTTTTCCAGCGTGAAATTCACTCATGGAAAACACTGCAAAAAATGCTGTAGCGGTTATCAATAAAGTGCTCCAGGTTTTTTATGAAACGCTACATCGCCATCAGATGTAACGGATTTCACCGCTGTACTCTGTAATCTGCCGACCATCATCAAGAACAAGCCGTAGTCCCCCGTCGTCGGTAACACCCGCGACCCTCGCCGAAAATTGAGGTTTCTCGATGACATTGTAACCAAAAACGACCCGCCGCTCGAGACTGTTCGAAAGCTCCCGCCACCGTGCAAGAACAGGATGACAAGGCTCAGGTGGATTGTTCCACCAGTCGGGGAATCGCGCCTCGATGTAATAGAGCATGCCAATATTCCAGGCCAGTTGAGCGATGAAGTCCATGGTAAAATCAGGCAGATTCACTGAAACGCCGAGGACTTGGGCAATGGAGACGGCGTGGTTTTCCAGCTCCTTTGGAAATACTTGATTATTGACGTTGATACCAAAACCGATCAGATGAAAAACCTCTTTCCAGCGCGGCCCGGTATGGCTTTCCACTAAAAAGCCGGCCACCTTTTCGCCCTTCACCAAAACATCATTGACCCAGCGAACAGCGCAGTCCTTCACACCCACCCGGCGAATGGCTTCACAGGCAGCAACCCCCAAAGCCAGAGAAAGCAGCAAGGTAGACGGGGCCGTAAGGGTCGTACCATGGAGCAAACAGCCCCACAGCCCGCCATTCGGGGCATGCCAGCTTCTGCTGAACCGTCCCTTGGAGCCGGTCAACGATCCGGCAACAATAACCCTGCCGCTGTGTACCGACCTGCCCCGCTTTTCCTGGGAATCGATATGCAGCCGACCATGCTCCATGGCACGTTCCAACCGGGTATGACATTCCAGTGAAGACCCGACAAAAGAACCATAGCGGAGAACTTCCTCGGCAGAGTCACCCCAGCTGCCTGCACGGCGCCTGGGCAGTTCCACGTCATGGATGTAGGAGTGAATGTCGGCAGCCTCAAGCTGCAGATTATGCAAAGCGGACATTGAGACGGCCTTAATGGCCTGTATCCCAGTCGGCCTTAACCCTGGTAATGATCTTCTGAATCATTGGGACCTTGTCGGAGGCGCAGACACCAATCAGCGGACTGCCCTGATCAACAGATACGCCGGGATTAAAATAGACCGAATGAATTACTCCGGGCTCCCCCTGGTAGTAGATGGGAGTATCGCGCTTCATCAAAGACATCGTCAGAATCTCGTCCCCCGGCGCGATGGAGACCGTCCGGGCTCCCTTTTTTTCAATGCGGGACTGTATATCCAGGGCAAAGAAGTATTTGGCCCTTTCCGGAGCGGGGAAGAGAAAGAGAACCTCCTTGAGGATGCCTTCGATGATCTCTTTTTTCTTGAGAGGATGACGAATGGTCATCAGTTTTTCACCGGCTTCAACAAAGGATCCATCCAGATCGCTGTTCAAAAAGGAGATGGTCCCATTGATGTTTGACGACACCGGCTTGGGATTGCGCTCCCTGTTTATTTCATACAGCGTGGTGCCCGCTATATGGTGCCATTCGCCGCTGGGCGAATCGACCTCATCCCCTTCATTGACAGCAAAGGTGACGACTCCTGTATGAATTGAAAATACATCAATATAATCATAGGGATCGGCCTTGAATTTGCCTAAGAGTTCATCAAAATCTATTTCGTTGGACATAGTGTAACCTGTTTATTTCACTCATTGGGCTGCGAACATACAGCTTGATACGCAGGGCTTGTGACATTACATATTTTCGGACATATTCCCGTGAGCTGAACTTATACAAAGAGAACTTCTGTACGACAAGTCTATTTTTTTTATGCCGCACATCAACGGCGGTATAAAAAAAATGCGGCTAACTGCTCAGGATGCTTCTAACATTAAATAACTGTAAATATCTATTGTATGTTTTTTTTGATTACCAACGAAACGCAGCTGATCGACCCAGGAGTCCGCCGTGTTGTTTTCATGGGTATCTGCAGCCCGGACGGCTGCAGCTAAGCCCCCAGGGATGGGTTTATGGCGTCCCATGAAAACAACACGGCGGTCTCCTTGCCCTTGAGTGCTTCGAGCTGCGTTACTTTTAGAATAAAGGCCGGGTTCGCCCGGTTGTTTCGCTGTAGAGTGACACATGCGAAATATATAATGAGCGTCACATTTCCGATATCCAATCTTTTGCTTGATAAATGCTCAAGCTATGGTAGGTTCAGGGCATTTTGAGGCCTCTAGATTTTGATAATGCTGGCTCATTATACCATGGAGCAACCTCCAGCAGTTGTCGTTTCGTACAAAGCCGCACAGGCTTATGGAACAAACGGGTGGTGCTTTCAAACTTCCTGTCGCACCTTAATCGGACAGATTTTTTTTTAGTTTATCAAAAACTTATTCAACAACGTTTGTAGATTATGTCCTGCAAAGAAACCGTTTACGCCAAGATCACAAATACCGGCAATCTTCCAACGCTTCCGGAAATTTTGACCAAACTCCTCGAAGCCTGTGAGGATTACGACCGGCCATTGCATGAAATTGCCGCCATAATCAACAAAGACCCTGTTCTCAGCTATAAGGTCCTGCAGCTTGTCAACTCAGCCTATTACGGGTATTCCAGGTACTTTGATAATGTCGAGCAGGCGGTAATTTACCTTGGCACAAGCAGTATCAAAAATATTGCGGTGACAACCGCCGTCCACCAGGTGTTTGAACAGAAACACTTCAAAAAAGTACAACAGTTCAATATTCGCCAATTCTGGTGGCACTCCCTGCTCTGTGCCACATTGGCAAAACGTATTGCCGAACATCTCTCCCTGGCAAATCCCGATGAAATTTATCTCTCCGGCCTGCTCCATGATATTGGCCGCCTGGTTCTTGTTGCCACCTTTCCGGAAGAACATAAAACTATTCTTGCTAAAACGGAGAACTTGGAGAATGTCCTTTGGGCCGAAAACCAACTCCTTGGTGTGACACATGGTGAAATTGGAGGATGGTTGGTTCGTAAATGGAACCTGCCGTCGCTCATGGCCGATGCCATTGCTTTTCATCACGCCGAAATCGGTCGGGTTGCTGAAAGTTTTCCGCCGGTTAAAATCGTCTATTATGCAAACCTTTTGAGTAACGCACATCTGACCAATGAAAATCATCATGGCGCCGGTCAGACCCTGCTCGATCTTTCCCCTGAAAATATCAAAAAGATCGTGAATGGCGCAACCGAGGAAGTTGAAGAGATAGCCAACAGCCTTGGTATTGTTATCCAACCACCAAAGACCGGGAAAACCCTTGAAAATGTCGTAGCACAGCAGAGCGACCGGACGTCCGGAAAAACGGCCCAAGATACGGGGCCATCATCCTCCATCGACAATTGGGATGAGAGGCCATCGGCCCAGCAGCAGCTCACAGCCCGTATTAAAAATGTCTCTTTGCTGAGCGGATTTCTGGAAAACCTTGTGCAGGCCGAAAAAAGCGAGGACATCATTTCAGCTTTTGAACAATTTGCCAGTGTCGTGTTTGATACCAGCAAGATATTGTTTTTTCTTCCCGACGAGCACAACGCCCTTCTTGAGGGGACCACATCTCCGTCAAACCCTTACCACCAGATGAGCAAAGGGGTGACCCTGCCACTCAAACGGACGTCAAGCAAAATTGTTGAAGTTTACCATCAAATGACAGCTGCGTATCTGACATGTGATTCCGCCCCCCTCAACCCGGCGGACCAGCAGGTGCTTGGCGCGTTGCAGTGCCGCAATGTTCTGCTTGTGCCCATCAAGACCGAAAACACGGCACTGGGCATTGTGCTGATGGGGCTTCCCACAGACAGGTCGACACTGGAAACAGACGAAACCACCCTG
Source organism: Desulfopila sp. (assembly GCA_046260685.1). Taxonomy (GTDB): domain Bacteria; phylum Desulfobacterota; class Desulfobulbia; order Desulfobulbales; family Desulfocapsaceae; genus Desulfopila_A. Next base: position 22,246 of record JBHEOR010000004.1, on the reverse strand, counting down.
CTTCGAGTTTTGGCCCAGCAGGCCGGCCTTTGCATGTATATTGAGCGCATGAAAAAGCGTAACGCCGAGCAGATTGAAGCCGAAAAAATGGCGGCCATATCATTGACAGCCAAAAAGTTTGCCCACGAAATCAACAATCCACTGGGAATCATAAGCAACTATTTGGCCGCATTAAAATTCAAGCTGGAAGGAAATGATGTTGAGGAGGAGCTGGACATCATAAACGATGAGATTCGAAGGATTTCTTCCATGGTGCATCAACTGGATCTGTTCGCCAAACCACTCTTCGACAAAACACAAAAAGTAGCGCTCAACACAGTGCTTAACGATATTATCCAGATCGCCAAAACATCATTTTCCAGTGACACAGCTACACATATCGAGTTTTACCCCGACACCTCGCTGCCGGACATCCAAACCGCCCGGGATGGAGTCAAGCAGATTATCATAAATCTACTAAAAAACAGTTCAGAGGCAATGCACAACGGCGGCACCATCGAAGTGATAACCAAGAAGATTGAGGCTGGGTCCCACGACAAGCCCAAGGCCGGGGTGAACATCATTATTCGCGACAATGGTCCCGGCCTGCCGGACCATGTACGGCAAAACCTGTATAAACCATTTGTGACAAGCAAGGGAACAGGTCATTCAGGGCTCGGACTCTCCATTGTGAACAAGGCAGTCAAAGATCTTGGCGGTACAATATCGTGCGCAACTGAGCCGGCGGAGGGAACGACATTCACCATCTTCCTGCCGCTCGAAATCTCCTGACGCAACAGTGAGAAAAAGTCATGGACATCACCCCCAATCTGCTTCTAGTTGACGATGAAAAGCTTTTTGTTAAAAGCCTTGAAAAAATTCTTACGCATTATGGATACAGCTGCACCACCGCCCTTAACGGAAGTGAGGCAATCTCCTGCCTTACAAACACCGTTTTTGACGTTGCCCTGCTGGATGTAGGACTGCCCGATATTTCCGGCTGCGAAGTTGCAGAATTTAGACAAACCTCCTGCCGGCAAACCACCGCGGTCATGCTCACCGGCCTCAACACCGTCGATACCGCCGTTCAAGCCATGAAAAATGGCGCCTATGATTTCCTCAGCAAACCCATAGATCACGATCTCCTTATAAAAACCATAGACAAAGCCCTGGAGCACAACTCTCTTAAAAAAGAGTTGCAGGCAAGTGAAAACCGCTGCAGGACGCTGGCGGAAGTGGCATGGGAGGGAATCGCAATCCAGCAGAATAACGTTCTGCTGGAGGCCAATACGCAATTTTACACATTGTTTGACTACAAAGAAAAGGAGCTGGACCGAGACAATTTTCTTGAGACGATCCTGTCCCCCGAATCCCGCAAACTGGCGGCTGCGACCCTGAAGCAGCAACAATCCTCCGGTTGCAGATTGACAGGCATTCGCAGGGACCAGACAACGTTTCCCATCCAGGCCAGGCATTGCACCATCGAATATCTTGGCAAACCGGCTCAGGCCTTAATCATCAGGGATATTTCCGATCAGATCAAACGTGAGAAGGAAAAACTCGCACTCCAGAAAAAACTGAGTAAAGCCAGTAAACTCAATGCTCTTGGCATGATGGCGGGATCAGTTGCCCATGACCTCAACAACATCCTCACCGCCATTGTCAGCTATCCCGATCTCATGCTCGCCAGAATGGAGCCTTCCAACCCTTACTACATTGACATACAAAAGATACAGGCGGCCGGCAAGCATGCGGCCGCGATTGTCTCCGATCTTGTTTCCATCACCCGCAGTGGAGAGTGCACGACAACCGTATCAGACCTCAACGAGGTTATTTCCGACCATCTCACATCCATCGAGCACAGCGAACGTCTGCAATCATTTCCAGAAATAGCTGTCAAGACGGATCTCCAAAAGGGGCTTCGCCACATAGAATGCGCCCCACAACAGATCAACAAACTGCTCCTCAACCTGATTGGCAACTCTCTTGAAGCTATACAAAAAAACGGAACGATTCGAATCACAACCAGAAGCACCAAACTGTCAAAAGCAATCCAAAACGATGCCGTTGACCTGCATCCGGGTGACTACGTCAAACTTACCGTCGCTGACAACGGACCGGGGATAAGTTGTAAAAATATTGATAAAATCTTTGACCCTTTCTTCTCCACCAAGAAAAAAGAAAAAAGCGGAACCGGCCTTGGGCTTTCCATCGTATGGAATTGTGTTCAGGATCACAAGGGGTGGATTGAAGTCAAAAAGCTGGATCCCGGCCTTGCATTTGAGATCTACTTTCCAGCCACCGACAAGCCGCGGCCCAAATCTCCAAAGTCTCAAGGAAGCGATGTCAACGGCTCCCCCACGGCTCACGACAAAACCATTCTGGTTGTCGATGACCAGCCGGAACAGAACATGGTTATGGAGCGAATGCTTGACACGCTTGGCTACCAGGCCACTTCGGTGGAAAGCGGTGAGAAGGCCATTGGCTACCTTGAAGACAACACCGTCGATCTCGTCTTACTCGACATGCTCATGGGAGACGGTTTGAACGGCAGACAAACCTACGAAGAGATTTTAAAAATCCAGCCTGCGCTCAAGGCTGTTGTAGTCAGCGGCTATTCTCAGAAAGAGGAAATTGAAAACTGCAGGCAGCTTGGCATCTCTACGTTTCTGGATAAACCAATAACCATTCCAATACTGAAGGAGGCAATAGAGAACGTATTGCCTCAAGAAAAACTGAAGACAGAGAAACCATATTTCTCAATGTGATTTTAACCATCCGCCCTCACTTGCACTACATCTCAATGAAGCATCTCAGGAACTCTTCAGCGACACAACCGGGGCCCCGACCTTTATTTAAAAGTAACATAGCTCGAAGCACTCAAGGGCAAGGAGACCGCCGTGTTGTTTTCATGGGTATCTGCAGCCCGGACGGCTGCAGCTAAGCCCCCAGGGATGGGTTTATGGCGTCCCATGAAAACAACACGGCGGTCTCCTGGGCCGATCAGCTGCGTTTTATTGGTAAGCAAAAAGCACATAAAGAAGCAGCGCCGGAGCTGGAGGCATCCCGGCTCCGGCATCCTGAACAGTTACGCATCGCAAATGAAGACGGACAGCTTCAGTGTCACTTCAACTCTTGAGGTTTACAGACGTTTTCGGCCTTAGCCGCGCTCCTGCCGCATCCCTGACAGAAATGGGTGGCAGGCTGTATCAATTGGATATAGGCCTGGGGATTTTTCACCTGCAACTCTTCTTCAACATGAGCACACAACGTCTTGTTAGTATCATCACTCATTGGCATGGACCTCCATTGTATAGTTTTACATTGTGTAGTTTTACGGTCAAACCTCCTGCCGGGACGTCATTCAGCCATGGAAACCGGCTAAATACCATGTATGCCATGAATGCCATGCCCGGCATTACAGACTAACTCTAGTCACAGTGCAGTACATGTCAAGATAACGGGGATACCGCTTCTCGCCTTGACTGATAGATGTTGACTTTCTCACTCTGCAATAGAATAGTGGCGCTTTCTTGATGACGGGTTTCTTCAAGGGTATAATCAGGGAATTCGAAATGATAATCACAAAGCTTGTCACACTGCACCCTGCAGCATCCGCAAGACTACAACCATGACGAAAAAAGGCATGACGAAAAAAGGCAAAGATACACTCTTTGAAGTCGATGCAATCGATGAAGATTTCACCTTCTCAAAGCGTGTGGTTGAAGTTTTCGATGATATGCTCGACCGCTCCGTTCCCTTTTATCATGAGGTTATCCGTGCCACAGCGGAACTGCTCTCTACATTCGTCAAAGACGATGACCGGATTGTCGACCTTGGCTGTGCCACGGGAACAACACTGTTGGAATTCTGCCGACTTATCGACAATTCCTCGCTTCGCTATATCGGGATTGACAACTCCCGGGCCATGCTGGAAAAAGGCCGCCTCAAAGCCGAACTCTACACCAAAGAGAAAAAAATTGGTTTTGTCGAGCAGGATATCATCGACGTCGATCTTCCCGGAACCGGTGCTTTTATTCTCAACTACACGCTGCAGTTCATCCGCCCCGTACGACGGGAGGAGTTTCTCCGTACCATCTATGACAATCTGCGACCGGGCGGGGTACTGATCCTCAGCGAAAAAACAATCAGCCACGATCACCTTCTCAACCGGGCATTCATCGAAATCTACCATCGCTACAAG
>JBHEOR010000004.1:11271-18053 GCA_046260685.1 Desulfopila sp. | reverse complement strand
CTATTCCGAGCTGGAAATCGCCCGAAAACGCGAAGCCCTGGAAAATGTACTGATACCCTTCTCCATCGAGGAAAACCAGGCGATACTTGGAAAAATCGGATTCTCCTCCGTGGAAAGCTATTTCCAGTGGTTTAATTTCGTCTCCATTGCCGCCGTCAAATAACACCATCAACACAGCAGATGAACAGATTGCATCAAAACGCGTATTCGCTGGAATTCAAATGACAATGGACTATCTCTCCTTACTGCCCCACTCTCCCTTCCATGACACCATCGTCAGCCGGCGAGGCGCCAGACTGCAATGGGTCAATCAGCGGAAAAAAGGGTTTCTGCGCTACAGGGAGCCCTGTAATGCCCTGTCACAATGGCACGCCGGACATGTCGACTGCAGCGGTGATACAGTCACCATCGGAAGAGCGGAGGAGATCGAGCACAGCAGCCGGCGCCATGTCGAAAAAAACCTGCGTGCCTTTATGCCCTGGCGCAAGGGACCTTTTTCAGTTTTCGGCACGGCAATAGATGCAGAATGGCGCAGCGAAAGAAAATGGCGCCGCATTGAAGATGAGCTGCCGGATCTTTCCGGCAAGGTCATTGCCGATATCGGCTGCAATAACGGATATTACATGTTTCGCATGGTGCCCCACCAGCCTGAGCTGGTGGTGGGATTCGAACCTTCGGTCCAGCACTATTACTGCTTTCAGGCGCTACGCAACATGGCCGGTCTTAACAAACTCCACATAGACCTTCTCGGCGTGGAACATATCGGGCTCTTTCCCGAATCCTTTGACGTTATTTTCCTGCTCGGCATAATCTACCACCGCGCCTCGCCCATTGACGTGCTGAAGGATATCCTCACTGCACTCAAACCGGGCGGAACAGTGATCGTCGAATCCCAGGCCATCCCCGGAGAAGCACCCTACGCCCTGTTTCCGGAAAAAACCTATGCCAAGGCGCCGGGGACCTATTTTGTACCAACCGGCCAATGTTTACAGCATTGGATGCAGAGAGCGGGATTTTGCAACGCGCGAATCTTCTGCTCCCACCCCATGTCCAGTGAAGAACAGCGAAAAACCGACTGGATGGTCTTTGAATCCTACAGCGACTTTATAGACCCCCTGGACGGCAGCTCCACCATCGAAGGATATCCCGCGCCCTGCAGGGTGTTTCTCTCCGGTTCTAAAAAATAATACCATTGCCTTTCGCAACAACAGGATATACAATTGCACGACGTTTTAATATATGGAGACTTTTATCAAAATTACAATAACGCGAGAACAGGAGTTCAACTATGGACGCAAAAAACTGCACGCTCTACCACGGCGGCCTGAAAGGCGCCGAGGCCACCTTTGGTGAAACAGCGGAACAGCTCGGCCTGCAAGAGGTTGTCTACACCTTTGAAGGCCATAAACTGTGCCGTGAGAAAAACTCGGTCGTTCTCAGCCAGAGCGATCTGGAGCGTGGCGACATCAGCATGGAACTGGCCTCCCGCATGCTAAACAGAACATATTATGAAACCGACAAAATACGCAAGGTGCTGCAGACAATTTTCCATATGGTGAACAGTGGCCACCAGGTATTTGTTATCGGCACCATCCAGGATGACGGGTCGGTAAAAGGTGGAACAGGATGGGCCGTAGAGCTTGCCAAGATGTTTAACCGTCCGCTCCATGTCTTTGATCAGCCCTCCAAAAAATGGTTTACCTGGAAAGAGCAATGGCAGGAAGACAGCCCCAGAATTGAGTACGACACCTTTGTCGGTTCCGGCACCAGATACCTCAGCGATGCGGGCCGTGATGCCATCAAAAAACTATTTGACGACTCCTTTGATGTTTAAAAGGCACGGCGTACCACACCAGGGCACGGCACGCCGTGCCCCTACAGCGCGCTGTGCCTCATTTTTAGGCATCCAGATTGACCACCACCCGGCCCTTCTGTTTTCCCTGGAGCATCATGGGGACATGAAAGACGACACCGTCCAGGCCGATCTCTTCACAGATATCCATAAGCCTGTCCGCTTCCAATTTCCACGCACCGCCAATGAGCGTCCATATTTCCTTACGATGCTCCATGGGGCAGTTCTGTGAATCGATCCCCACAAGCCTGATCCCGCGAAGGATAAAGGGAAAAACAGTGATGGGCAGATCGGGGGAAGAAACGTTGCCACAACATGTCACTGTCCCGCCCGGTTGCGTGCATTTGATGGCAGTGGCTAAGGTTTCACCTCCCACGGTATCAATAACACCGGCCCAAATTGCCTTGAGCAGGGGCTTACCGCTATTGTCCAGACCCTCCTCCCGGCCGATAACCTTTTTGGCCCCCAGCTTCTTTAAAAAGCGCTTTCCCTCGGGTTTTCCGGAGACGGCAACAACCTCGAAACCGAGTTTTACAAGCGTAGCAACCACCAGACAGCCAACACCACCGCTGGCCCCGGTAACCAGAACCTCTCCGTCACCTGGGGCAACATCGCGCATCAGTGCATGAATGGACATGGCCGCGGTGAATCCCGCGGTGCCGTATATCATCGCCTCTCCCGGTTTAAGACCTTCGGGAAGCGGCACGACCCACTCCGCCGGTACTCGAATGTACTGCTCAAAACCTCCACAGGTGTTCATGCCCAGATCATATCCAGTGATGAGGACTTCGTCGTTCTCTTTAAAACGGCTGTTTTCGCTTTCGACAACGACCCCGGTGGCGTCAATACCGGGGGTGTGCGGATATTTTCGCGTCACACCACGGTTGCCGACGGCGGAAAGCGCATCCTTATAATTCAGGGACGAATATCTAACACGCACCAGAACATCGCCGGGAGGCAAATCCTTGACAGCCTTCTTTTTGACATTGATTTCAAATTCACCGGCCGGCGTCTCTTCGACAACCAGTGCCCTAAAAATTTTACCGTTGGATTTCACGTGGCTTTTCTCCAGGGAGTTATTTTTATAAACGTTACAACGCACCGTCACGCATTTCCCGAAACAGTTCCATTGCCCTGTTCAACAAACGTATGAACCTGTTCAACGTCTGGGGATTCCATCCACACCTCTACAACTCGGCCCGACACCGGTTCACCCCTTGATTGTCGTGGCGTTTTATAAAACCAACCACCGCGAGACAGCTTATCCCGCTACAATTGCGACATGGTAGTATGCACCGATTCTTTTTTTCAAGCATACGTTCACAAATCCACCTCAATCTCATCTACTTTTTCTGTAACTATTCAGCAAAGAGCAAAAAACCAGCAGTTTCCCCTGAACTGTAACTGAGGAGTTATGATTCATAAAGCGTCCGGTTCAGTTAGAGAAGGGGGACATGTCTCTTCCACATCCCGTGACGGGAACATTACCTGTCTGGTATATGAGTATAAAATTTTAATATCTAGCAACTTCAACGATAATTGGCAAGACTATTTGGGATCGGGGCAATTCTTTCTTGGGAGTGCAGTGATCCGGCCGGGTCCCCGGTGTTCCATGATCTGGTGCGTGCCGGAATAAAGATCCTGAAACTCCGGTGAAGGTGTATCGGCAAAGATGGCCCGAAAAAGAGATGCAGGATGGTCATGTTATTTGTTGCCAAGCCCTTAGTCCATAGAGGCGAAAATATGGTCAAGCAGGGCACTGAGCTCTAAGGCATCGAGGGGTTTGGTCAGGTACGCAAAAAAACCGGCCTGTTTCCCTCGTTCTATATCATCCGGCATATTGTCGCCGCTGACGGCAATGACTGGTGTCGTATTATGGAGCTGACTGCTTTGGAGCTCGCCCAGGACTTCATAGCCGGAGATATCTGGAAAGCTGAGATCCAGCAGTATAATATCGAATGGATTGTGTAATGCCTGTTCGAGGCCTTCAAGGGCTGTTTCCGCCTCAACAAGTTCGAGATTGGGGCGCATGTCCAGAAGAAGCCGGACCAGCTGACGATTGGAAGGATCATCTTCAATGTAGAGTATGCGTCGATGTTTTTTCTGCGATTGTGATGTCATACAATTGATCGTATTATCCACTGGATTGTATTGAAATGAACGTTTGTGCTTGATATACTCTATCAGAAATCGAGATGTCATGGAACAGGTATTCAATGCCATGGAATCCTGGGTCGATTTGCTACGCTTTGCTGATAATCAGCTTTTTTTGATCACCTTCACCGACATGGGCCATATGACTGAAAAGCAGGAAATACTTGAAAAGATCATGCCGTTGGCCATTCTCAAGGCCATCACTCCCGCGGCGGAGCAGGCCGTTGCCCAGACAGTTCTCCTTGAAGGGATAGTACCACTGCGCACCTTCCCATTCCGTGTCGGCAGAGAATCACGGGTGAAGATGATTGATGGTAAAGTGGAGAGAATTGAGCGGGTACAACACAGGGCATCACATGGATCTTTCGACCCCAACAATGACGTATATCTTGTCGATGAGGGACATCTGCTGAATATATCGCGGGAGCATTTCCAGATAGAGCGGGATGGTGAGAAATTCTATCTCCACGACCGCAATAGCGCCTGCGGCACTTTGGTGGAGGACCGAGAAGTTGGCGGCGATAATGAAGAGGATACCGTGGAACTGCACGATGGCGCCACCATTACCGTTGGAACCAGACAATCTCCGTATATCTTTCAATTTATTGTTGTGACAGGCTTTGAAATTCGCCCTGTGGGCTGATGTGCTGGTAGAGCCTATATTGCCCCCCTGATGGCAGTTGCGATGCTGAGCGCATCCCGGCTCGCCCCGACATTATGAACGCGAGCTATATCAACACCCTGATGCAGTGCCAGAGCGGTAACTACCGCTGTGGGTAAATCCCGGTCCAAAGCGTCCCTTCCGGTGACCTCCCCAAGAAAACGTTTTCGTGAATGTCCCAGCAGCAATGGCTGCCCCAGTGATTTGAATCGGTCCAGATGTTTCAGTATCGAGAGGTTATGGCCGAGGTTTTTACCAAAGCCCACTCCGGGATCCAGGGTTACTCTGTGGCGTGCAATGCCGCAGCCGGTAAGCCACTGCAGGCGCTGTTTGAAAAAGGCAATGATATCCTCTACCACATCATCGTATTCGGGGTTGATCTGCATGTTTCCCGGTGTCCCCTGCATATGCATGATGATAATCGGACAGTTTGTATCAGCGGCAACATCGATCATGGCCGGATCCTGTTGTAATGCCGAGACGTCATTGACAATGTCGGCACCGGCGTCGAGCGCCCGGCGGGCCACTTCGGCCTTGGTGGTGTCTATGGAAATGGGGATCTGATGTTTGCTGCGGATAGCTTCAATGACGGGAATGACCCTGTTGAGTTCCTCTTGTAAACTGACCGGTTCGGCAAAGGGTCTGGTGGATTCACCGCCGATGTCTATGATATCGGCACCCTGTTGCACTATCTGGTCGGAGTGGAAAATGGCGCTTTCCTGATGGAAATGATGGCCTCCGTCGGAAAAGGAGTCAGGTGTGACGTTGAGTATGCCCATTATTTTCATTATGCACCTATCGGTTTTTCTTGATGACCAACCAAACTCAGCTGATCGGACCAGGACAGCCGTGGCGTTTGCATGGCAGGCCACGGCTGTCCTGGCCCTTCTGTCCTGATCCTTCTGTGCTTCGGGCTACGTTTTGGGCTGTACCACAAAAAAACAGCATGACCGGCAAGACCGGTCATGCTGTGTGTGGTGAGCAACTTCTGTTGTACAATGAGGCGGGTCTCGTCGGGGCCCTGCAATGCTGATCGGAAATACCCCTCCTACGTATCGCTGTGTGTGTTTGAGCCATCCTCCCGGGGCGGGGACGGATTGTCGTCGGCCTTGCTGTCCTCCTCTGCTGAAAGATCAACCCGGTCTTTTACTTCAGGGTCAATATCCGACTCGCTGTCAGCATCGTTGTCGGCATCGTTGTTGACAGCGCCGCTGCTTTCTCCAGTATGTTTCTCTGCATCGGCTTTGCCGTTTTTTGTGTCTTTTTTGACATCGGACTGCGGCCGCTTGATCGCGTCTCTGGGGTATTTTTCAGGATCACTTTCCTCCATGATACGCTCGATATCGTCAAGGACAATTGTTTCCCTTTCCAGGAGTTCTTCAGCCATCATTTTCAAAATCGCTCTATTGTCTTCAAGGAGCTCATAGACCTTATCCCGAGCCTCGACGACGATTCTTTTGACAGCCCCGTCTATTTGACGGGCGGTATCTTCGCTGAAGTCACGATGCTGGGAAATTTCCCGGCCAAGGAAAATCTGTTCTTCCTTTTTGCCGTAGGTCAGCGGCCCGAGCTCATCGCTCATACCCCACTCGCATACCATCTTTCTGGCAAGGGTGGTGGCACGCTCAAGGTCGTTGCCGGCGCCGGTGGTGATCTCACTGAACACGATATCTTCAGCAACACGGCCGCCAAAGAGGATGCACAGCGTGCTTTCCAGGTATTTCTTGGAATGGGTATATTTCTCATCGATGGGCAGCTGCATGGTCAAGCCAAGGGCACGCCCCCGCGGAATGATGGTAACCTTGTGAATGGGGTCGGTATCCGGCAGCAGCTTGGCGATAAGAGCATGGCCGGCCTCGTGGTAGGCTGTTACCTCCTTTTCTTTTTCGGTGATAATCATGGAGCGGCGCTCGGCCCCCATCAGGATCTTATCCTTGGCCTTTTCCAGAAGTTCAAGGTTGATTTCCTTGGCCCCCGATCGTGCGGCCATGAGGGCCGCTTCATTGACAAGGTTTTCCAGGTCGGCGCCTGTGAAACCCGGGGTTCCTCGAGCCACCACTTCAAGGTCGACTTGCGTTGCCATCTTTGTATTATTGCAGTAAATCTCAAGGATTT
>JBHEOR010000004.1:0-11261 GCA_046260685.1 Desulfopila sp. | reverse complement strand
CGGGAACAGGCACTACAACCTGCCGGTCAAAGCGGCCGGGACGCAGCAGAGCGGGGTCGAGAACATCGGGCCGGTTGGTCGCCGCCACAATGATGACCCCTTCGTTGGACTCAAAACCGTCCATTTCAACAAGCAGCTGGTTCAGCGTCTGTTCGCGCTCGTCGTGTCCTCCGCCAAGTCCTGCACCGCGATGACGGCCCACGGCATCGATCTCGTCAATGAAGATGATGCACGGTGCATTTTTCTTCCCCTGGGTGAAGAGATCACGCACCCTGCTGGCGCCCACACCGACAAACATTTCGACAAAGTCCGAACCGGATATGGTAAAGAAGGGAACATCGGCCTCTCCGGCAATGGCTTTGGCAAGCAGTGTTTTACCGGTTCCGGGTGAGCCTGCCAGCAGTACTCCTTTGGGTATGCGCCCGCCCAGCTGAGTAAACTTCTGCGGTTCTCTGAGAAAATCTATAATTTCTTCAAGTTCTTCTTTGGATTCATCGATTCCGGCAACATCGGCAAAGGTGTACTTGTTTTCGCCCTTTTCCATCAGTCGGGCTTTGTTCTTGCCAAAGCTCAATGCTCCGCCCTTGCCTCCTCCCTGCATCTGGCGCATGAAAAAGACCCACACGCCGATAAGGAGCAGCATGGGAAACCAGGATACAAATATTGTCATAAGAAAGGAGTCTTGATCAGATTCCTTGACCTGGATTTCCACTCCGGAGTTCCGCAGCATGGGAATGAGCTCATCGTCATTCCTCGGATATACGGTCCGGAAGGGCCGGCCATCGTCGGTGGTGCCTGTGATAACATCTCCCCTGATGGTGACCTTTTCAATGGCCTTTGATTCAATTTTGGCGATAAAGTCACTGTAGTTGAGCGATGTTGTGTTGGTTTGAGGCTTATTGAAGAGGTTAAAGAGCAGTATCATTGTTAAGCCGATAACCAGCCACATGCTCAGGTTTTTATAAAAGGTGTTCAAAGAATCCTCCGGGGTATTGCTTTTATCTTTGTAATTCCAACCCTGTGAATTCAGCCGAAAAGGCTGAATTCGATTTTATTTAACGTTGATATACTAAAGCATAATGATTCTATGTCGAGGTGCAATGGTGATTTTTCCGATTCCTGTCGTCGATCTGCTTCTGCCAAGACTTTTTGTCCCTTGTACAGGGGCCAGTGTCGACTCAGGTTGTGAACTGCTGGACAGGTTTGACTCCGATTTCACTATGCTGCAAATCCTGCAGGGCCCGCACCGTTGCCTGGGCGCCGGCAACCGTTGTGGTATAGGGCAGGTGCAGGTCTAGTGCGGCTCTTCTGATGGAATAGGAGTCCTCCGTTGTACGTTTGCCCAGGGAAGTGTTGACGATCCAGCGTATCTCGCCGTCCTGTAGCTTGTCAAGGATATGGGGGCGTCCCTGGGAGATCTTGTTGATCCTTTGACAGTGGATGCCGTGCTCCCGCAGATGCGCGGCGGTGGCAGTGGTCGCCAGGATGGTATAGCCCAAATCAACCAGAGCCCCGGCAACCGGAGTGACCGCTGTTTTGTCGTTGTCGCGCACGCTGATGAAGACTTTTCCCGATGTCGGCAATGTGGTCCCGGAGGCCAGCGTCGCTTTGGCGATGGCCAGGCCGAGGTTGTCATCTATTCCCATAACCTCGCCGGTTGACTTCATTTCCGGGCCAAGCAGGGTATCGACATTTTCAAAACGATCAAAGGGGAAAACGGCCTCCTTGACAGCCCAGTGAGAAATGTTGGCCTGTTCGGTGACTCCCAGATCGTTGAGGGTGTAGCCCATCATGACTTTGGTGGCCAGTTTTGCCAGGGGTACACCGGTTGCCTTGGAAACAAAGGGAACGGTCCGCGAGGCCCGCGGGTTGACTTCGAGGATATAAAGATCATTATCCTGTACGGCATACTGAACGTTCATCAATCCGACGACACCGAGTTCTTCGGCCATGGCTTTGGTGGCACGTTCTATTTCCTCGATCAGCGTTTCGCTGAGACTGTAGGGAGGCAGGACGCAGGCCGAGTCACCGGAATGGATACCCGCCTCCTCGATATGTTCCATTATACCGCCGATGATGGTCGATGTGCCGTCGCAGACGGCATCGACATCGATCTCGATGGCATCCTTGAGGAACTTGTCGATGAGCACGGGATGATCAAGTGTGGCGCTGCCGACGATTTTCATGAAATCGCGGACACCCTGATCGGTGTAGACAATGCGCATATCACGGCCGCCGAGCACATAAGAGGGGCGCACCACCACGGGATAGCCTATCCGGTTGGCCGAATTCAGCGCCTCTTCCACGGTGTACACGGTATCATTGGCAGGTTGCCGCAGATTCAGTTTCTGGAGAAACTGCTGAAAACGTTTTCTGTCCTCGGCCCGGTCGATGGCATCGGGTGGTGTACCGATGATGGGAACCTGGGCTTCCTCCAGTCCAACCGCCAGATTCAACGGCGTCTGTCCGCCAAACTGGACAATAACGCCGTCGGGTTGTTCCATGTCGATGATATTGAGGACATCTTCGCGGGTCAGCGGTTCAAAGTAGAGCTTGTCCGAGGTGTCGTAGTCCGTAGACACCGTTTCAGGGTTTGAGTTGATCATGATGGACTCTACCCCGATATCCTTGAGGGCGAAGGAGGCATGGACACAGCAGTAATCAAATTCGATACCCTGACCGATCCGGTTGGGGCCGCCGCCAAGGATGACGATTTTTTTGTTGGTACTGACAACGGCCTCATTGTCCTGCTCATAGGTGGAGTAATAGTAGGGGGTGTAGGATTCAAATTCGGCGGCGCAGGTATCCACCAGTTTATAGACGGGCACCACTTCCATCTTTTTGCGCAGATTACGGATATCGTCTCTGGAGGTGCCTGTGAGGTGGGCCAGTTGAAAATCGGAAAAACCCAGTTCCTTGCACTTTCGTAGAAAATCAGGGTTCATGCCCTGGAAGCCGGTGTCGACGATTACCTTCTCCATTGTCACAATGTGTTGAAGGTTATGGAGGAACCAGGGATCTATCCAGGTCAGTTCATATATCTTGTCGATCGACATGCCGCGCTGCATGGCTTCGTAAATATGGGCGATGCGCTTTGAGCTGGGGGTGCGCAGCGCCAGTTCGAGGTCTTCGTCGTCAAGGTGGTCCATCGTATCCCTGCCGTCGCCGCCGAAACCGAAACGGCCCGTTTCCAGGGAGCGCATCCCTTTCTGGAAGGCTTCTTTAAAGGTTCTGCCGATGGCCATGGTTTCGCCGACCGATTTCATGGCGGTGGTAAGATGATCGTCTGCTTCGGGGAATTTTTCGAAGGTCCAGCGCGGGATCTTGACCACGCAATAGTCGATGGTTGGTTCAAAGGAGGCGTAGGTTTCCCTGGTGATGTCGTTTTTGATCTCATCCAGGGTAAGGCCGACCGCCAGTTTGGCCGCAATCTTGGCGATAGGAAAACCGGTTGCCTTAGAGGCCAATGCGGAACTTCTGGAAACCCGGGGATTCATCTCTATGACCATCAACTCACCGTTTTCCGGGTTGACGGCAAATTGAACATTAGACCCTCCCGTCTCAACGCCTATCTCACGCATAATGGCTATGGCGGCATCACGCATATCCTGGTACTCACGGTCGGTGAGCGTCTGGGCCGGCGCCACGGTGATGGAGTCACCGGTATGAACACCCATGGCGTCCATGTTTTCGATGGAACAGATGATGACGACATTGTCCTTGCTGTCCCTCATCACTTCCAACTCGAATTCTTTCCAGCCGAGCAGGCTGCGTTCCAGCATGATCTCGGTGGTCATGGAGCGATCCAGGCCGGATGTGCAGAGAGCCTCCAGTTCCTGACGGTTGTAGGCGACGCCGCCGCCGGTGCCGCCCAGGGTGAAGCTGGGCCGGACAATAATGGGGAAACCGATGTGATCACTTGCCGCCATTGCCTCTTCAATGGTGTGGACAATATCGGATTCCGGAACCTCGAGATTGATGGCACGCATTGCCGTACGGAACTCTTCACGCCCTTCAGCTTTGCGGATGACATCGATGTCGGCGGCAAGCAGTTCGACACCGTATTTATCGAGGATCCCGGTCTTGGCCACCTGTATGGCGGTGTTCAGGGCTGTCTGGCCCCCAAGCGTGGGAAGCAGGGCATCGGGACGTTCCTTTTCGATGACCTTACTTACCATGGCAGGTGTGATGGGCTCGATATAGGTAGCGTCGGCCAGCTCCGGATCGGTCATGATGGTTGCCGGGTTGGAGTTGATCAAGATCACCTCGAATCCTTCCTCTTTCAGCGCTTTGACAGCCTGGGCACCTGAGTAGTCAAATTCGCAGGCCTGGCTGATGATTATCGGACCGGAGCCGATGATAAGTATTTTGTGAATGTCTGTTCTTTTGGGCATGGTCTGAGCTCGTCTTGAGTGAATTGCTGCATTGCTTGCTGCGTTGTCGTGTGCGCCAATAGAGCTGGGGGCAGTGCTGAAAGTATGGTTATCGGGGACGCATCATGTCAATGAATCGCTGGAAAAGATAGCGGGAGTCATGCGGGCCCGGGGCGTGTTCCGGATGATATTGCACCGAAAACGCCTGATGCTTTTTATGGCGCATGCCTTCAAGGCTGCCGTCGTTGAGGTTGATGTGGGTGACTTCCACTTCAGCCGGATCAAGACTTTCGGGATCAACGCAGAAACCGTGGTTCTGCGAGGTGATTTCGACACGGCCGCCGGTCAGATCCTTGACCGGCTGATTGCCGCCGCGGTGGCCGAACTTGAGTTTGTAGGTAGCACCTCCATAGGCCAGGCCAAGCATCTGATGACCGAGGCAGATACCGAAAACAGGAAGTTTGCCGAGCAGTTCCTGCAATGTGGCGATAACGCCTTCAACACCGGCCGGATCACCCGGACCGTTGGAAAGAAAAATGCCGTCGGGGGCCATGGCCAGCACGGTGTGGGCATCGGTTGTGGCTGGAACGACCTGGACCTGGCAGCCGAGTTCGGTGAGTATCCTCAGCTGGTTATATTTAATACCGAAATCAAAGGCGACAACCTTCAGTGGTTGTTCAATATCCTGCTGGGCGGTGCTAAAGTTGCTGCCCGGAACGCCACCATTGTCGGCCCAGCCGTAGGGAGCCTTGCAGCTTACCCGTTGTACCATGTCCCGGCCGACCAGGCCGCTCCATTGCTGCGCTCGCCGGACAAGGGAATCGACATCGAGGTCTTGTGTTGAAGCAATACCTTTCATGGCGCCCGCCGTGCGAATATGCTTGACCAATGCTCGAGTATCAAAGCCCTCGATTCCGAGGATATCGTATTCATTGAGAAAAGATGCCAACGACTTGATGGAGCGGTGGTTTGACGGTATTCTGTTGTATTCTTTGACCAGAAAAGCCATGGGGTGGATTGCAGCCGATTCCATATCTTCTTCGGTAATGCCGTAGTTGCCGATGAGGGGATAGGTCATGGTGACAATCTGGCCGGTATAGGAGGGATCGGTCAAAATCTCCTGGTAACCGCTCATGGAGGTGTTAAAAACTATCTCTCCGATCGCTTCACCGGGGCCGGTGAACGATTGTCCCTCAAAGATTGTACCGTCTTCCAAAGCTATAATTGCTTTCATTTTTTTTCCTTCAGGTTTGCAGCCGTAGTTATATCCCGATCCAAAACCTCATAATGGAGTGAATTTTATGGTATCCAGTTTTGCGAATGTGTTTTTGAGCGAACCCTAAGGTTCCAAGTAGACAAAATCCCCCTATATAACCTTTATGAGGTGATTTAGTCAATAGTAATCGGAAGGGCGGTGCAGTGATACGCAACGTTGTTTTGGGAATTATGGTCTCGTTTTCAGGTATATTTTAGGCCTCCGTAAAAAAAATCAGCAAACAGCTCTTTGAAGACCACAACCCATCTTGTATAGTAGTCAACGACAGAAAACATAGAAAGCAGATAATGATATGGAGAACGAAATGTGCCAGCGTGCGTTTAACAGAGAACGACAAAAGCAAAAAAAAGCAAAACCGTCGACGCCATCCGTGCCGGACCATCAGCCTTCGCTACAGGCCATGGTCTGGTATAAAAAAGAGGAGTGGGAAATTCTGAAGGAGATGTTCGTTGATGGGGATACGTTGCCCGTCACCTACGAAGATTGGCTGAGCCGTGCAGAGCAGATGAAAAACGAGGTCCAGGCGGCCGGCGATGCGGTGATCAAGGTGTATATCGATCCCGAAACTTTTCCCGAGTGGTGCACACAAAAAGGGCTGGAGATGAACAGCGAGGCTCGTTCCCAACTGGCTATCGAGGTTGCTCAGGCCCGGGCTTTCAGCCTTTAGAGCTGAGAAGATGGGTTCGCAGAGCAATGTAGCCCAGCTGCGGGCGGGATTTATTGCCAATCTGGTGGTGGCAGCCAGTGTCGGCGCCTACGGCAGTGTTCTGGGGTTGCTGGCTGCCAAAAAAGGCCTCGACTGGCTTGAACTGCTGACCATGAATCTTTTCGTCTTTGCCGGATCGGCCCAGTTCGTGGCAGTGGATATGTGGCTGCCGCCTTTGCCGATAGCCGAAATCACCCTGGCGGTGACGGTGATCAATATGCGATATCTGCTCATCGGGGCGTCCCTGCATCCACTTTTTATCGGTACATCATTGGGCCATAAGGCACTCTTTATCCATCTTGTAGCCGATGAAAATTGGGCCATGACCATGGCCAGATTTCGCCGTGAGCGGATTAATACCTATTT
Organism: Desulfopila sp.; assembly: GCA_046260685.1. Lineage (GTDB taxonomy): Bacteria > Desulfobacterota > Desulfobulbia > Desulfobulbales > Desulfocapsaceae > Desulfopila_A. The sequence continues at coordinate 4,540 of JBHEOR010000004.1, read as the reverse complement.
CCTTTTGGGGGGCGGGCTCTGTGTTCAACTTGCCTGGTGTTGCGGTACCATGGCCGGGCACCGGCTTGGAGCGATAATAGAAAATCCCGAGCGCTTTGGCCTTGATTTTGCCTTTGTCGCCGTTTTTACCGCGCTGGTTTTTAGTTTCTGGCGCGGCAGGCAGGATCTTCTGCCCTGGGTTGGAACAGCGTGTCTGGCGGTGGCGGCGGAGAGATATCTTCCCGGCAAATGGTATATCCTGGCAGGTGGTGTCGGTGGGGCGCTTATCACTGCTTTTTTGCCGGAAAAAGCGACCAGGGAGCCGGAAAATGATTAACACGAGCTACCTGGTGATAGCAGCGGCTGCCACAGCAACCTACGGCCTGCGCCTGGGCGGTTTGCTGCTTGCCGGCAGGCTGCCCGGCAGTGGGCGGTTCAAGCGCTTTATGGATGCCCTTCCCGGAACGATCCTGCTTTCACTCATTGTTCCCGCGGCTCTGGCCGGCGGCCTGTGGAGCTGGATTGCCACAGCCTGTACGGCGCTCTGCAGCCTCAAGACCGGTAATGTGTTCCTCTCCATGATTGTCGGGGTTGTCATTGTGGCAGTGAGTAGGTGGTTTGGTCTTTAATTTTTACCTGATGACCAGATCGACCCAGGACCGCCGTGTTGTTTTCATGGGACGCCATAGACCCATCCCTGGGGGCTTAGCCGCAGCCATCCAGGCTGCAGATACCCAATTGAGCTGAGCTTTGGAAGTCAAAAATTTTTATGAATTTAACACAAGGAGTGAATGGGCAATGGTTACTTCGATTATTTTGATGAACGTTGAGCGCACCAGCATAAACGAGGTTGCTTCACAGCTTGTCGAACTGGAAGGAATCTCCGAGGTCTATTCGGTGAGTGGTAAATACGACCTGGTTGCCGTTGCCCGGGTCAGGAGCAATGATGATCTGTCCGCCCTGGTTACCGGCAAACTACGACATGTCAAAGATATTATCGCAACGGAAACGATGCTTGCCTTTCAGGCCTACTCCAAGCACGACCTGGAGTCCATGTTTTCGCTGGGGCTCGACGGTTAGCGCGGTACTCTCTTGAACTCCGAGCCCGGGCTGCAAGAGAACTCATTATTGCAAATGTGAAGTTATTTTTGAGCGGACCCAAAGAGTTTCTTGATGCCCTTCTGCAGTTCTACACTGTGTTGCGAGAGTTCCAGGGGAAGATAGTCCGCCTTGGCGATACCTGCCAATCCCACCTGCTCAAGCTCGATTCGAGCACGCCGGGCGGCTGGGATGAGGGGTTTGGGCAGGCGTTCGACGTGTGGTGAAAGCTGAACCAGAAGAGATGACCTTGAAGAATTGAAGCAAAGAGCAATTCTTCAAGGTGACGGAAATGATGAAGGAGGCTCTTAAGATTCAAGGGCCTGGAATTTTTTGATGAATTTACGGTCTATATAGTCTTTGACCATAAATGCGCCTTTACCGCCCCAGGTAAATGGGCCTTTCTGCAGGGCGCCGCTTTTTTCGCCGAGGTTGAAGATGAGTAGATAATCGCCGCCCGGATCGAAGGGTTGTAAAGGAGTGCCGTCCATGGAAGCAACGACATTGTGCAAGAGTACCGGGTTCTGCCGCACTGCATAAACGCCTACTTTGTCAAGAGGTGCCGGATCATAATAGATACAGTCTCCTCCGCCGAAAATGGAGTCATAATCATTACTCTGCAGAAAATTGTTGACCCGCAGGCCCCCGTCGGGGCCGGTAGGCAGCCCGGAGGCAGTGAAAACGGGTGAGGGCTTGACACCGGTTGCCGGGAAAATGATATCGGGGGTATAACGTTCACCGTTTTCCAGGAAAAGAGTGCCGTCAGCGATTTTGTCGACATACCCGGATTGGTCGATGATGATGCCCCGGCGGGTAAAGTTACGGCGAATGATCTGTTGAATGGCGCTGCTGAAGTGCGACATCATTTTCTTGCCGGCGAAAAGGCGAACCTCAATGTTTTTGCAGCCGGTGGAGTGGGCAAGATGGCATGCGTTGCCGGCAAGTTCAACCGCGGCAGGACCGCCGCCGATGACGCCGATTGAGACGGCGCCGCTTTGGCAGAGAGAGACAATTTTGTGCTGCGCCTCCACCAGCCGTTCTATGGGTTTGGCAGAAAAGATATTTGCGGCATCACCCTCGATATTGCCGAAAGGCACAAAACTGCCGGTATTGCATGACAGAACATCGTAGCTATGCGTTGTGCCGGCTTCGGTTGTGATCTTTTGAGCAGCAGCATCGATGGTGCTGACCTTGTCTTTAACGAACTCTGCGCCCTGCCTCTCAACGACAAAGCGGGTATTGAAGCGGATATCGTCAGGTTGATAGACGGTACTGAGCATACCCGGCCCCATGCCTGAATAATAGTGAAAGTCGGATGGCTGTATAACGGTGACCAGATGACCGTTTGCGGTGAGCGTCTTGAGGTTTGCCAGGAGCATCATGTGGGCATGACCGCCTCCCGCCAGCACCAGTTTTTTACTCATTTTGGGCCTCCAGGGTATTGTCGAGCAGGGATCCGAGTTGTTCCAGGTGGTGTTTTTCCTCCCGGGCAATACGCTCGAGCATCTCCCGGTTATTGCTGTCCGTACTTCTTCTGGAAGCCCGGCTGTACAGATCCAGAGCCTGCGCCTCTATCGACATGGCAAGACCGATGACCTCTTCAACATTGTCAAAATCGGGAGCAAAGCGTTGGAGATATTCCTCCGTGGTCATGCCACCCTCCAATACATCGCTGCTGTATTTGGCCTCGAACGCAGAACGGTCGTCGAATCCGGTGAGCCTGGCATATTCATCGAAAATCCGTTCCTTGTGGATGTCTTCTATATCGGCAAGCTTGCGGAAAAGCTTGATGACCTCGGGTGAGGTGACTTCCTGCATGAGGCGGAGGTAAAAGTCCTGCAGGCCCTCCTCAAGGGAATAGGCCGTTGTCAGGATTTTTTCGGCGGAATCGAGGTCGTCGAAAAAATCGATACCCTGGTCCTCTTCGCCGATGGCTTCGGCGCCGTTCCATGCCTTTATGCCGCCGCTGAGGTTGATGACCTCCTTGAACCCCTGTCCTGCCAGTTGTTGAGCCGCCACGCGGCTCCGCCCGCCGATTGCTCAGTAGACCACCACGGGTTTGTCCCGGTCGAGTTCATCATAGGAGTCTTCCAGGAGCGGCAGGGGGATCAACTTGGCTCCGGCAATATGGGATTTCTGGTATTCCGAGGGCTGACGAACGTCCAGGATCTGCACGTCCTCATTCGAGTTATCGATCAGTTTGCGGGCCTCATTGCTTTTCATTGAATTGACGGGGGTGAAAAATTGTTTCCAGCGCATGGCAGACCTCGTGTAGTATTATCGGGTAGTGTTATCGGGTAGTATTATCCTGCAGTATCATCGTATAATATTACTCAGGTGTAATGGCAATTTGACCAACGATTACCAAAAATGCTAAGAAAAAGAAGTACAACATGGTTTGATTGTATCTAATGCACAGAAAAGTTCAAGCTTGATTCACCATCACCTGTCAAAAATGATACCTGAAAAATACTATTATCTTGGTGAAATATACAAACATTCTGTGTATTTTTGAACGTCATGGGTGCTGCTGGAGAAGTTGCACCAACGATCATGGTAAACGCAATGATGCTCTGAAAAGTCAGACTTCCGCTCACTGAGCTGTGCGTCACTCCGCAAGAGAAATTGTAACGTTGGCACCATTCAAAGGAAAGAGCATGAGCAGATACTGGAGTACTAAAGTGCAGGGGCTTACGCCCTATGTCCCGGGTGAGCAACCCAAAATTGACGACCTCGTAAAACTCAACACCAACGAGAATCCCTATGGCCCTTCTCCTGCAGCGCTGCAGGTCATGGAAGAGCAGGCCGCCGAGACCCTTCGGTTGTATCCCGATCCCAATTGCGACCACCTTCGCCAGGCCATTGCAGAATTTTATAATGTTCCAATTTCCCGTGTATTTGTCGGCAATGGTTCCGACGAAGTTCTGGCGCATTGTTTTCAGGCATTGCTCAAGCACGAAAAACCGCTTCTCTGTCCAGATATTTCCTACAGTTTTTATCCGGTCTACTGCGCCCTCTACGACATTGAAGCACGACAGATTCCTCTTGCGGATGATTTTGAACTCCGTCTCGAAGAGTATGTGCAGGATAATGGGGGAATTATCTTTGCCAATCCCAATGCGCCGACAGGCAGACTGGTCGGGCTTGACAAAATAGAAGAGCTTGTCCAGCGTAATCGTGATTCAGTTGTGGTGGTGGATGAGGCCTATATTGATTTCGGCGGCAAAAGCGCGGTTGAACTGGTCAAAGACTACCAAAATATACTCATTATTCAAACACTCTCCAAGTCGCGTGCTCTTGCCGGACTGCGCGTCGGATTCGCCATCGGTCATGAAGCATTGATTGAAGGTCTGCAACGCGTCAAGAACAGCTTCAACTCGTATCCGCTCGATCGGCTCGCAATCGTGGGAGCGGTCGCCTCCGTCGAAGACGACGCTCATTTCAGCGAGAGCTGCCGCAAGGT
>JBHEOR010000039.1:21417-21977 GCA_046260685.1 Desulfopila sp. | reverse complement strand
TCTCATCACAGGTCATGACGCCGTCCTGGAGACGATTGACCATGACCCGCAGGCGGGATCTGGAATCGCCGATATCCTGCAAGGCCCGCGTATATTTAATGGACTTGGCAACAACCGTGCGCAGCTGGTCGGGAGAAAACGGCTTGGGGATAAAATCAAAGGCCCCTTTCTTCATCGCCTCTATGGAGTGCTCTACCGTGGCGTATCCGGTAATAACGATGACCGCCGTATCCGGATGGCTCGCCGTCAGCTGCGGCAACACTTCAAGACCGGAAATCTGCGGCATCATGAGGTCAAGGAGAATGACATCAAAATGCTCTTTTTCGATCATACTCAGCCCCAGTTCTCCATTATCGGCCGAGGCAAGGTCATAGCCCTCTTCCTCCAGAACCATTGTACAGGCATCCCTGATACGCTCTTCATCATCGACTACCAGAATTTTTGCTGCTGCTGTTTGCACGTCCGTCACACTCCTTTCCACCATGCTATCGTAAACAGTCACAGGTTCTTTCACCATGCGCTGTGCCTTAGGGTCCGCTCGAAATGCAAAGATATTTTCG
>JBHEOR010000039.1:0-21335 GCA_046260685.1 Desulfopila sp. | reverse complement strand
AAACAGCCCCCCCGCCGAGTCAACCATTGCCGGCAGCTCCATTGTTATCGTGGTGCCCGTCGGACCCGTTTGGGCAACATAGATTTTGCCATTGTTTTCCTGCAAAATTCCATAGGCCATGCTCAACCCCAGACCCGTACCCTTGCCGGGGGCTTTGGTGGTGAAAAAAGGATCAAAGACCTTGGTGAGATCCTCTTCGGCAATGCCGCCACCGGTATCCGATACAGAGAGATACGCCTTACCGCTGCGCAATTTGCCGGATGTTGTCAGGGTAAGTGTTCCATGGCCCGCCATGGCATCCATGCCATTGATTATCAGGTTAATCACAACCTGGCATAACTGGCTTTTGTCGGCATCAACATATATGAGCACATCGGTGAGGTCCTTGACCACCTCGATGTGCAGGAAAAGTTTTTGATCACGGATCAGATTGAGGCTTTCGTTGACCAGGGCGTTAAGCAGAAAAACCTCTTTTTTGGGATTGGTCTGCCGGCTGTAGGCCAGCAGGTTTTTGACGATTTCCTTGCAGCGGCCGGCATCCTCGAGAATATAGTCAAGATTCTTTTTATTGGGGTTGTCAGCCTCCAGTTTCTCCTGCATGATATTGCCATAGAGAAGTATGGAGGTAAGGGGATTATTGATTTCATGGGCGACACCGGCAGCCAGGCGGCCCAGCGAGGCCATTTTTTCGGTCTGCGCCACCTGGGCCTGCGCCTCTTTGAGTTTTTTCTCCACGGCCAGCTTTTCCCGAAGATCGTTAAAGATGGCCGCCGTGGCGGATTCCCTGCCCTCTTCATAAATAATGGCAGCGGTCATTTCCACCGGAATTTCTTTTCCCTCTTTGGTTTTGACATTGACTTTGGTTGCCGGGAGCTTGCCCTTTTCCACGATAGAGGGATCACGCAGCTTTTTCATGATATCCCGGGCAACACCCTCCGGGTAGAAATCCTCGATGTTGACCTCATCGGCTTCCTTGGCGGTATAGCCAAACAGCTCTTCAGCGGCGCTGTTCATCAAAATGATATTGCCCTGGCGGTCCGCCGCCATGATACTTGAGACAGAGCTTTGCACAACGTTATCGATGAGCTCCCGCATACCACTGTACATCCTCTCAAGGGTTTTTACCCTGGTGATATCACGAAAACTTTCGATAATATAGCACACCTCGCCATCATCGCCGAGTATCGGCGAAAAAACACGATCCTCCCACCTTTGCAACCCCTTGTCATCCGTGGTGTTGAAGACAATGGACTGGCCCTTTTTCTTTGTTGCCGCCTCCACCAGAGGGCAACCATTGTCGCATAAACCGGCACCATGCCTGCAGGAGAGGTAAAGGTACTCGATATCGCTACATTTTTTCCCAATGATACCCTCTCCGTCGCTATCGACATCTTCCAGATACTTCTGATTAACAGCGATGATAGTGCCGTCCGGCAGGAGGATTCGTGTGGGATAGGAAAGCGAATCAAACACCCGAAGACGCCAATCGAGTTCATATTCTTTGGGAGTCATTATTGCTCACCGCAAGCTGTTTATAAAAATTAGGGGGCACGGCGCGCCGTGCCCCTTTACGGTACAATGCATATTTGACGCAACTTCTCAGCTGCCGTCTCGGCTTGCCCCCCGGCGACGACGATAGTAACCGAGGTCCCGGTACATCCGGAGGCGAGCAGCCGGCAGCCGGTGGTCTTCAACGAGGAATAGGCTAACTCGGCAATACCATAGCGATCATGGAAATGAGGGCCGTGAAAGGACACCATGTCGGCCCGCTCTTCGGTAATCAGGCGAGCCCTGAAATTTCTTCCCGGCAAACCGGAAAGAGCAGCCCGTATAGCCCCGTGGTGTTCTTGCTGGATAAGGAACGTGCAGCGGCTTCTCCGTTTTTCGCCGGCCTGTGTCACCAAAAGCCGGAACTTTTCCTGCTGCGCACCAAGCTGCAGCCATTGGTCATGGGCGAATGCCTCCGGATCACACTCCAGCTGGAGCAAGCTGAGCCCACGCTGTATGTCCATACCGTAAATCCGTATTCGAGGCTCCCAATAGACGGCCACGGTTTCCACCGCCTGGCCGTCGAGCAGGGGGACAGGGCGGAGCGGTGTATGATTATCGGGAAGATGGCACAGTGTCAAAATTGCAGCCACCCCATCTTCAAGCAGGTTGTAGTCGGTATGAATAACCAGTGCGGAAACGGAAGAACTCATGCCATGGACTGGTATACCACGCTTATGGAGCACATTGATAAGGCGCCCATACAAAGCGAGGTCAAAGCGGTGGGGAAACAGAGATATCGTGCCAATAGAACGCCGAACACTACACCACCGCCCATCAAGTTCACCATCCGGATCACGCGACAGCGAGGCAAAATCCTCGGCTGTAAGACAGATCGTTGACTGCAGTTTGCCGCCGGCAAGCCCCTGGTGCAGGTTTGGTATTGCCACTCTGGCGGAAGCAACTCTTTGCAGCAGTGCCAGAAACCGTTTATTACTGCTCCCGGAATCCAGGATATCAAGCTGAACCAACTCGTCACTCAGCGTGATACCGCCTAATCTCAGCGTATCAGCCATACCACCAACTCAAGCTCCACCTATGATCGAGGCATAGGCTTAGGGCTTAGGACCTATCAACAAATAACATGGCCCTTAGGGATTGATCTCCGGGACACAGTGGTCCCGGAAGATCTCATTTTCAAGGCAGCCTAAAGATTGTCCTTTACTATCTCCATCAACTTGTCAAGATCGATGGGCTTGGGCACATAGTCATTGGCAAGTGTGGTCTTGCCACCCATATGAGTATAATTGGTAGAACTGACGGCATCGGAAACCGCCGTGAGAAGTACAACAACGATGTCTTTATAATCATCGGAGTTTTTCAACTCATCGCACAGAGTATAGCCATCCTTCCTCGGCATCATCACATCGAGAATGACAAGAGCCGGCTTTGCTTCCTTAATTTTTTCAAACGCCTCAACACCGTCATAGGCCTTGGCAACCTGGAAGTTTTCGTTTTCCAGTTTCATGGAAATCATTTCAACCAAATCAGTATCATCATCCACTACCAGAATGAGTTGCTTGTCGCTCATGAGTTTCTTCCTCCTTGGACAATCTTGCTTGTCGTGGTTTCGAGCTGCAAAGAGCTTTAAAGCCTCCAGCCTCGCTGGCCCCTAGATTTGCGGTCGTGGGTAAAGGCCTGCTCCCTTGACTATTTCCTCAACTTTTTCTTCCCACTCAATTGCCATAATATGAAATCCTGCAACTCCTTCAACCTTTTTCAGCCGTTCCATGGTTTCCAGGCAGATTTTCACACCCTCCTCAGGCTGCTGTTCCTTTGGTACTGCGGCCATGCGATCAACCACGTCCTGCGGGACATCCATGCCGGGGACCTTGTTGCGCATAAAGCGTGCTGCGCCAACCGACTTCATCGGGGTAACGCCGGCAAGGATATGCGTTTTTTCATGCAACCCCTTGGCGCGGACACCTTCCATCCACTTCTCAAACTTGTCCAGGTTGAAGATACACTGGGTCTGGATAAAATCCGCGCCCGCATTGATCTTTTTGGCCAGTCGCATGACCCGCAGTTCAAACGGGTCGGCAAAGGGATTGGCGGCAGCGCCGATGTACATCCTGGGCGGCTCGCCTTTAAGATCCGCCCCTCCCTGGAACGTGCCTTCATCGCGCATCTGCTTGACCATCTGGATGAGCTGGATGGAATCGATATCATGGACATTGGCCGCCATGGGATGATCACCGAATTTGGTGTGATCACCGGAAAGGCAAAGTATTGTATCAATGCCAAGCGAATATGCACCGAGTATATCGGCCTGCATGGCCAGCCGGTTCCTGTCGCGGGTCACCATCTGCAACAATGGATTCAAGCCCTGCTGCCTGGTCAATACCGATGCGGCAAAGCTGGACATCCGCACCATGGCGGTCTGGTTATCGGTGATATTGACGGCATCAACAGCACCTTGTAAGTAGCCACACTTTTTTATCACATCTGCCGGGATAGCGCCACGGGGAGGACCACATTCCGAAGTTACCGCAAGATGACCAGCGCTCAAAACCTTTTCTAAATTACTGTCTGTTTTCATTCTGCCAAATCCTCTCTAATAATCTTTCGTGGTCCACCACCTCCGCCTGCTCTCCAATCCTTGGCGGGTGTAATATCCAGGTAACTGTCCTCGCGGCCCAGAGCCTTGAGGCGGTCCCATATCAACTGCCAGACACATTCGGTATCTTCACTGATTTCGCAATGCCCACTGACCGATCCGCCGCAGGGACCATTCATCAAATGCTTGGCACACCTGGCAATGGGACATATGCCGCCGGTCTCGCCTAAAACACAGTTGCCGCAGCCTTTACAGCGCTCGGCCCAGACACCCTGACGCTCCGAGGCGCCCATGAACTTGGTGTTGACGGCGGGAAAGACCGGCTTGTCCTTGAAACGCATGGCCAGCTGCTGCACGCCACAGCCGCAGGCCATTGACATCACGGCTTCGACGCCATCAATCATGGGAAGGAGCTCTTCGACATATTCCGGATCACATTGTCGCTCCAGAGTATGCTGCCTGATGTCAATGGAGCTGCCGCTTTTCAACAGCGCCATCTGCAGTCCCGAGGCGAGCAGCCCGACCTCTTTACGCCCACCGGCGGCGCATACCGTCACACACTCATTGCAACCAAGCAGGAGGATACGCTTATACGGCTTGACATACTCGATAAGTTCTTCTAAGGGTTTTCGTTCAGCAGTGATCATTGTGGTTCACTCTCCTTTCGAAATTTTCCATCAACTGGCCACCTGGCTTTTGAGGCCGGCAGTGGCTGATTTTATCGGGCTCGGTCCGAGCTCGCGGATTTTTTCTGTTATCTCCGTGGCAACCTGGGCAAAGCGATAGCCCATGCCGGCGGACATATAGACCATCTCAAGCCTCTCCGGCTCAATACCGATCTCTTCCAGATATTTGGTGATATACTCCACTCGTTTGGCAGCCCGGATGTTGCCGTTTTTAAAATGACAGTCACCCTCCAGGCAACCCGCCACATACACTCCGTCGGCCCCTTTTTCAAAGGCCTTGACGATATGCAGCCCATCGACCTTGCCGGAACAGGGCACCCGGACGATCTTGACGTTCGCAGGATAGGGCAGTCTCTGGCTGCCGGCCATATCAGCTGCGGTATATGCACAATAGTGACAACAGAATGCCACGATTACCGGTTCAAATTTTTCCATTATGCCTCAGCCTCCAAACTCCTGAAAAGGTCCTCAAGTTTTGCCAGTATCCTGTCGTCTTCAAACTGCATGAGCTGAATGGCCTTGGCCGGGCATTCAGATGCGCAGAGTCCGCAGCCATGGCATTGTGCCGGATCGATCTCGGAATAGCCCTCGGCATTGATAAACGGTACATTAAAGGGGCATGCTCGAACGCAGATGAGACAGGCGGCACATTTATCACCATCCACCCTGGCCGACGCCGCACCAAGATTGATGACATCCCGGGCCAGCATTGTCTGGGCCCGTGAAGCAACGGCACGAGCCTGCACCAGGCTCTCCCGCACCAGCCGCGGCGAATGGGCCGTACCGGCGACATAGAATCCCGGCATGGCCATATCAACGGGCCGCAGCTTGACATGGTCCTCAAGAAAGTAGCCGTCATGGGTGCGCTGCAGCTTGAAGTTCATGGCAAGTTCCTCGGTGGAGTCAACATCGGCAACAAGTCCGGTGCTCAAGCAGAGATAGTCGGCACTGACGGTAAGATCCATACCGAGAACAGGATCGGTGAAACTGACATCAACTGTATCACCCGCCTCCTTCACCTCCGGCGGATTATCCAAGTCATAGCGTACAAAAATAACCCCTTTTTCCCTGGCCTTCTGATAATATTCCTCCTGAAAACCGTAGGTCCGCATATCACGGTACAACACAAACACCCGCACATCGGGATTTATATCAACCAAACGCAGAGCATTCTTCACTGCATTCTGGCAGCATATCCGCGAACAGTTGGGATTTTCTTCATTGCGGGAGCCGACACACTGAATCATCACAACATTGTCCCAGTCTTTTACTGCCTGCTCATCCTCATACAAGATCTTCTGCAATTCGAGCTGGGTTGCGACGTGGTCATTTTCACCAAGCAGGTATTGCTTCGGTCTGCCCGGCTTGGCCCCGGTGGCCAGTATGGTAATGCCGTGTTCAATTTTTCGATAGAACAATTGTTTGCCTACCTGCATGCCGGTTGTAAACATGCCCGGCATACCGTTGTGATCAACGATGATGGCGCCGGTTATCACCTCTATCCTGTCGTGCGCCGTTACCCGGGCAACAAGGTCTTCAACCAGGGCCTGAATATCGTCGCCCTCCAGGGTCTTTTTCAATGAACGGGCAACACCGCCCAGCTGGGCGGTCTTTTCAGCTAGATAGACCTTATATCCCTGCTCGGCGATTTCCAGTGCCGAGGTCATGCCGGTCACACCGCCACCCACCACCAGGACATTTTTGTTCATGGGCAGGCTGTGCTCGGACAGTGGCTTTGAGGCGCAGACACTGCCAACGGCCATTTGTATGAGATCCTTGGCTTTGTCCGTTGCTTTTGACGGTTCAGCGCCATGCACCCAGGTGGACTGATCACGTATGTTGGCCATCTCCATCAGATATTTGTTAAGCCCGGTCTGGCGAATAAGGTCTTGAAACTTACTCTCATGGGTCCGCGGCGAACAGCCGCCGATGACCACTCGGTTAAGGTTCTCGTCGATGATGGTCTGCTTTATCTCCTCCATGGAAGCACGGCTGCAGCCATGCCCCTTGGCCTGCGCCACAGCCACGCCCGACAGGGTCGCGGCATGGGTGACGATCTGCTCAACATCGGCCACGGCACCGATGTTTTCGCCGCAGTCACAAACAAAAACTCCAACTTTGGGCTCTTCCTTGCTGACATCCCGCTCGACCACCAGTTCCTGCTTGTGCTCATCGTCCTCTTGGACCGGTGTGATATCCTTTGCCGCCATGCAGGCAGCAGCACTGGCCTGGACGATGGTCTCGGGAATATCCTTGGGCTCCTGCATTGTACCGCAGACATAGACACCCGGTTTGGAGGTGGCGACGGCATTGAAGCCCGGGCTCGCCGGAAAATTCTCGCTATTGACCTCGAGTCCGAGATTTTCGATGAGCCGTCTGCTCTGCTCACTCATCTTGAACCCGGTTGCGAGAACCACCATGTCGAAATCTTCGGCGATCTGATGAGCATCCCCTTCCAGGGTATAGGAAAGCTGCAGGGTATCAGTGTGTTCGGGCTGAAGGACAGAGTGCGGCCGGCTGTGGATAAAGCGCACGCCGAAATCATTGACGGCGCGCTGGTAATACAGTTCATAATCCTTACCGAAGGTCCGCATATCCATATAAAAGATGGTGGTCTCGATATCCTCCTGAAAACGCTCCTTGGTCACCATCGCCTCTTTCAGGGAAAACATGCAGCAGGCGCTGGAACAGTGAGCCCCGGCGCCCTTTTGAATGCCGCGAGAGCCGATGCACTGGATCCAGGCTATCTTTTTGGGCTGCTTCCCATCCGATGGCTTGAGCAGCTTACCCCGGGTCGGCCCGGATGCGGAGAGAATTCTCTCATACTCCAGACTGGTGACGACATTGGGCTGGGTTGCATAGGCCAGGTAGTCAAGATCACTGGGATCAAAGATTTCCGCTCCCGTTGCCAGGACCACGGCACCGCATTTGATCTGACGGTTCCTGCCGATGTCGTCGGGCTCGATGGCACCTGCCGGACACACCTTGACCAGTGCCTCAACATCATCGCATTTTTCCAGATCGATGGAGTAGGCCTGGGGAATAGACTGTGGATAACGCATACAGGTCGGAGCTCGATGGTCCAGCCCCGGGCTGAAACGGACAATATGCGGAAATGCGGTGTAGCATTCCCCGCATGCCGTGCATTTGTCGAGATTGATATAGCGCGGTTCCGTCTTCAGGGTCGCGGTGAAATTTCCTTTTTCACCGCTGATATCGGTCACCGTTGTCATTGTCTCAAGCGTGATGTGCTTCTGCCTGCCACTCTCCGAGAGATTGGGGGAAAGCGTGCACAGATCACAGTTATTGGTCGGAAACGTCCTGTCAAGCTGGGTCATCAACCCGCCGATATTGTATGCGTTGTCGGCCAGAATAACATCCTTTTCAGCCTCCGCCAGATCCAGCGCGGTTCTGATACCGCCGAGACCACCGCCTATTACAAGCACTTTATCGCTGGTTGGAAGTGTATTTGAATTCTGCATTTCTACCTTTTATTTCACTGGTTGAGGGGGCGCGTCGCCCCATTTCCCGCAGACACTTACGAGTTACCCCGCAGTTGCCGGCGGCAACACCCAACAGGAATCTCAGATCCCCGCGGCATCAAGAATTTCGGGAAGCTTATGTTCCCAGCCAAGCGTCTGCACTTTGACTCCCTGGGCCACACCCCGCAGTGCCGCAATGGTCTCTCCGGCAATCTTGATGCCCTCACGTTCACGGTCGGGTGATTTGCGTATCCTGCGGATCACATCATCACTGATGTTGGCGCCGGGCTCGCTATTGGCGATATACTGGGCGATGGCAAGCGACTTCAGGAGAAAAACGGTTGGGATGACGGGAACTTTCAGATCTTTTGCCTTTGCCGTGAAGCTCTTGAACATGTCGATGTCAAAAACAGGCGGGGTGATGACAAACGAGGCACCGGCAGCAACTTTTCTCCTGGCCGCCTCCAGCTCCTTATCAAGTTCCTTGTCGTTTTCGTAGGGTGCAATGGTACAGCCTGCTGTAAAGGATGGGATGCCGTCCAGCTCAAATCCTCCCATGTCCTTGCCGCCGGCAAGTGCGCGCAGGGCTTCGAGGAGCTCCGCCTCATCGATATCGGTGACGGACTGGGCCTCGCGGTGATCGCTCTGGCTCATGTCCTCGCTATGCACAACAACGATGTTGTTGATCCCCAGGACATGGGCCGCCATGGCATCTCCCTGGAGCGCCAGACGATTGCGATCGCGGCAATACATATGCAGAATTGTCTCAATGCCTTCCTGGCGCATGAGCACGCCGCCGGCAAGACCACTCATTCTGACGATGCCGTTGTCCATGTCGGGAACGACGATGGCATCCACTCTTCCTTTAATGCGGCGGGCATCGTTGACCAGCCTGGCTATATTCACACCCTTGGGGGTATGCATCTCAGCCAGTACGCAAAATTCGTTCGATAATAATTTCTTCTGAAAACTCATGGCGTGTTTTCCTCCAAGTCAGAGATGTCGATTAGTTGTGCTGTTTTCTTAGAACAGGGCGGTTTCGGGATGAAACACGTCGACTTCTTTAAGATCATCCCCGAGGTACTCGCGCTCATTGGGCCCCAGTATGCCCAAGGACAGGCAGATGAGTGTCCAGAGATGCACAGTATTATAGGAGCCACCAAAATGATGCGCGATGTCATGAACTTGCGCGTGGCAGTTGTGGCAGCCTGTTATACAGTAATCGGCACCTGTTTCAATAATCTGATTAAATTTATACTTGCCGTAGGCCCGGCGCTCCTCCTGGAACCCCGACTGGAGAAAACCGCCGCCACCGCCGCAACAGTAATTGTTGGACTTGTTCGGCGTCATTTCGATGACATTTTCCTCACCCACTACTTTTTGAACAACGTAGCGCAAATCTTCCGCAACAGCTTCGCCATAGCCTTTCCGTATTATCTGGCAGGGATCCTGGATAGTGAACTTGATCTTGCGCTCCCTGTTCCAGTCGGAGTTGACCTTTAAGCGACCCTCTCGAATCCACTTGGCGTAATATTGGTAGATTGAAGCTACTTCAAAGTTATGGTCAATGTTGAATTTTTTCAGTCCGGCCCGAACTGAGAATGTTATGTGGCCTCACTCGGTATTGAGAAAGACCTTGCAGCCCAACTCATCGGCCTGATTGGCCGAAACCCTGGTGACATGCTCCCAGCACTTGTCATCGGCAAGAAAGAGGCAGTAGTTTTCCGCCGCCCATCCTTTGCTGCCATAGGTCCAGTCCACCCCGGCCAGATGCAGAATTTTCCATAACGGTACCAGCTCATCCGGTTCGGTTACCGGTTCCCGGGAGTTTTGGTTGAGGAAAAAATGGGCACCAGGAAGGTCGATGGGAGCCTTCATGTCTTTGAATTCCGGCTGCGATTCCTGATATTCGGCGAGAACGTCCTCAACGACAAAGATAAAATCGTCCGGGGCGGTTCCCATGGCACTATTGGATTCGTTACGCAGGGCCATATCACAGGAATCCCGAATTCCTTTGGGTCGCTCATCCCGCGGCCATGTCGCCCGGGCGTTATAAACCAGCTGTGGAATATCGATTTTCATTGGACAGACATAGATACACCGCTGACACATGGTGCACATCCATACCCAGTTTGACTTGGTTGCCTCTTCATCCATGCCCATGGCACACATGCGCAGGAATTTTCTCGGGTCCATGTCCTCAAGTCCAGAAGCGGGACAACCGGAAGCACAGGCACCACAGGTCAGACAGAGGTTGAGGTTACCGCCTTCCGGCAATATCTCCTTGACCTTGTCCATGAAGGATCCCTTCTTTTTACCTTTGATTGTAATACTGCTTTCTGCCATTGATTTCGTCCTTTTTGTCCTTGTACACATTTTGATATGTAGTTTTGGTATGGAGTCGTGCTGCCAACCTTTTGCCTCAACAGCTGTAACTCCCCTGCTGTAACTGCTCCTCTGCCAGCGGTCCTCGGCAGATCAACAACATTTACGGATAAGAACCCTGTCCGGTTCCTCCGCCGCACCATTTTCAGTGCCTAAAATTTCATACTCTCGTCGCGGCAGGACCTTATATAAATCCTGCCGGATATCGGAGTCAACCCCCCGTATTTCCAATATTTCAGCCGCATTCATTTTCCCAAAAACCTGGCTCACCTTCAACAGTGATATGGAGGAAAGTGAATCTCTGAAATCAATAGTTTTTATAACGTTTCCAATCAATTGTAACAAGCTCTCCAAAGTTTGGGAGGTACGGGAGCAGCACGGCCATGCACAGAAAATAGTACACTAGAACATTACAAAGCAGACCATGCGCAGACCATACCAGACCATACGTATCCTGTCGGTGCAAAAAGCTGGGAAGCAAACCGACAGATACTTGCTCCTGTTAAACAGTACAAATACCTTTATGAGCAAATTTTACGCCAACGGCAAATCAGAAATTCTTAAGTAAATCATCAGAATTTAATTCATAAATCATATCATATAGATATCAGCTGTAGAAAAATGAACGCACCACAACGTGGCACTGGCCATTCAAAGGGCCTTGTCTTCCTTCTGTTAAATTGTTAAATGTATTATCCTTTACAACTGTTAAGGGTTAACAGGAGAACCAATGATCGGACGAGAACTTGACGGATACTGGAAGACGGTGGTCAACACCATTCGAGACGGTATTATAATCATCAACACCCATGGTGCCATTGTCTCTGTGAACAGTGCTTTTGAGAAAATCACCGGCTACAGACGTGATGAAATAATCGGCAGTTCCTGTGAAATACTGCGCTGTGATATCTGTCAGGAGGCACGCTCCAACGGCGACCTTCACTGGTGTCCACTTTTCCACTCCAGCGATGTCGATCAGCGCAAATGCCGAATACGCCGTAAAGACGGCACCTACTTCCAGGCCTTGAAAAACGGCGCCATCCTTAAAGACGCCGAAGGCAATGTCATTGGCGCGGTGGGCACCATCGCCGACATATCCGATCTCGCCGAAAGGGACAACCAGATAGAGGCCTATCGCCAGCACCTTCACTCGGAGGATCTCTTTCAGGGGATTGTCGGGGTATCCGCCGGCATGCAGCAGGTTTTCGACATGATACGCAATGCCGCCACCTCGCATGCCCCCGTCATCATCTACGGCGAAAGCGGTACCGGCAAAGAGCTTGTCAGCCGGGCCATTCACAACCTTGGCCCGCGCAAAGACAACCCTTTCATCAAGGTCAACTGTGCCGCACTGACGGAATCACTCCTGGAAAGCGAGCTGTTCGGCCATGTCCGCGGCGCCTATACCGGGGCCTATAAAGACCGCATCGGCCGCTTCGAAAAGGCCAATGAAGGCAATATATTTCTCGATGAAATTGGTGATCTCCCCATTTCCACGCAGACCAAACTGCTTCGCGTCCTGGAGGAAAAGGTCATAGAGCGAGTTGGTTCGAGCAGCCCCATCCGTACCGATGTCCGGATCATTTCCGCCACCAATCAGGATCTCATGAAGCTGGTCGACAGAGGAGTGTATCGCAAGGATTTCTATTTCAGGATCAATGTCATCCCTATTTTTCTGCCCCCCTTACGTCAACGGGTCGACGACATTCCACTGCTCGCCGAATCGTTTCTCAAAAAGATGATTCTCAAGGAAGAAAAGGCCATCAAGGCCATCAGCAAGGAAACCATCGACGTTCTGATGCGCCACTCATGGCCAGGCAATGTCAGAGAGCTCAAAGGTGCTTTTGAATACGCCTTTGTAACGTGCCATGAAGAAGTCATTAAACCGCGTCATCTCCCCGAGACCATCTATAAACCGCAGCGCAGAACGGCTCCGGCAAGCAGAAAAAACTCCTTCAACATGCAGGAGATAGAAAAACAGGAACTCTTGGAAGCTTTGCAAAAAACGGAGGGCAACCAATCAAAAGCTGCGGCAATCTTAGGGATATCACGGGTCACTGTGTGGAACAGAATGAAGCGCCATGGCATCGATGCCAAAACGCGTATCGCCGTGCAGCAGAACTCCGGCGCAGTTTAGAATCCGCCCAAAAATAACGATAAGGAAAATTGATGAGCCACGATCACTCCCATCATCTCGTTTACGGATTTCTCACGGACTATCTCACCGGCGAAGAACTTACCGACACCGACGATGAGCGTATACGTCAGGATATCAGCCGGTATATGGTGGAAGACAGGGGCTACCGGCCAAAAGAGCTGCTGCCCCGCCTGTATATTGAGACCCTTTTCACCCATAACTTCGTCAGATCCACCATCGATATCACCGTTGAAATGGCAGGCCGCCGCTTCATGATCATTCGCTATGGCCCGGGCTCTCTTGTCAGCCGTGAACGATCCGCCATAGCCGCGGCCCGTGTTCTTCATCCTCAATACCAGATTCCCCTTGCAGTGGTCACAAATGGGCGTGATGCCGAATTAATTGATTCCGCCACTGGCAAGATTCTTGGGAATGGGTTAGAATCGATCCCGAATCGTGGTGCGGCGCAAAGGCTTCTTGACTCTCTTCATTTTCCTTCCAGGCAGAACAATCCGGAGCTGGAGCGTGAAAAGCGTATTTTAAATGCCTTTGATATGGAGCGGTGTTGCCTCTAGTTGCCTCTAGTTGCCTTTAGTTGCCTTTAGTTGCCTATGCATTTGCATGCTGTTTTTGAGCCCTCCTGCAGCGCGCCGCATCTGTTGTATGACCCCTGAAATACTTATTTACACACTCTTAATTGTTAAAATTTTACAAGAGGAACGGCATGACCGATCAAGCTACATGGACAAAATCGAGCTGGAAGAACTATACCGCCCTGCAGCAACCCAACTGGCCCAATGAGAATGAGGTGGTAAAGGTCCTTGCTAATCTCGAGACCCTGCCCCCACTCGTCTTCGCCGGCGAAATCAGATCGCTCAAGGACCAGCTTGCCAAGGCGGTCAACGGAGAGGCTTTTTTACTGCAGGGTGGTGACTGTTCCGAAAATTTTTCCCAGGTAACGGCTCCCAAGATCAGGGAGACATTAAAAGTCCTGCTGCAGATGGCCATCGTGCTCACCTATGCCGGCGGCAAGCCGGTTATCAAGGTTGGCCGCATTGCCGGCCAGTTTGCCAAACCGCGTTCCTCTGATAACGAGACGATCGATGGAGTCACCCTGCCTTCCTATCGCGGCGACATGGTCAACAACGCCGAGTTCAACGAAAAGGCGCGCCTTCCCAATCCCAAGCTCATGCTCAAGGGATACAATATGGCGGCATCCACCCTTAACCTGCTTCGCGCTTTTACCCGCGGCGGATACGCTGCTCTCAACCGCGTCCAGGCCTGGAACCAGGAATTTGTCGTCCAATCCCCCATGGGCAGGTCCTATAACAGGCTCGCCAAACAGATCGACCAGGCCATCCGTTTCATGAACACCATCGGCATCCCCACCGACATTCCTCAGGTTCATCAGACCCAGCTTTTCACCTCGCACGAGGCCCTGCTGCTTGGCTATGAGGAGGCGCTTACCCGCATTGACTCAACCAGCGGCGACTGGTATGACTGCTCCGCCCATATGCTCTGGATCGGTGAACGTACACGCCAGGTCGACGGAGCCCATGTCAAGTTCCTTCAGGGGGTGCACAATCCCATCGGGGTCAAGGTTGGCCCGAAATATGATCTTGATAATATCAAACGGCTCATTGAAGCCCTCAATCCTGAAAACGAACCAGGAAGATTAACCCTGATCACCCGGCTCGGCATGAACAATATCGAAAAAGCGCTGCCGCCGCTTCTACGCGAGGCCAAAAAGGAAGGCTACAACATCGTGTGGAGCTGTGACCCCATGCATGCCAACACCTATGCCACAAGCTCCGGAACAAAAACCAGGAACTTCAATGATATTCTCTCCGAAATAACCTGCTTTTTCGAATGCCACTGGTCGGAGGGGACCATACCCGGCGGCGTTCATTTCGAGCTCACCGGCGAAAATGTCACCGAATGCACCGGCGGCGCGCGCAACATCATCGACGAGGAGCTCAGCAACAATTACCTGACCTCCTGCGATCCGCGCCTGAATGCCGAACAGAGCCTGGAGGTGGCCTTTCAGATTGCCGATATGATACGAAGTTAAGAACACCATAACTTTCTCGTTGCCAAGCTGCATTCGACGCTCTTTTGGCAGAATGCGGCGTGGCGTGCCGTATTTGTACACTTTTGTTGGTTACTCTTTTGCCGATTGCCGGCAAAGCGCAGCTGATCTATCAAGGTGTTTGTATGGTATTTTCGTGGCTCCTTCCCTCCAGTGCTTCCAGCTGAGCTCCAGACTCCCCATTGCGTTGTTCAACCAGCCGATCACCTCCAAAAATTACATTTCGGTAATCTTACTTGACGCTCCACCGATCAGTTTTACTATTAAGGTTGCCTTGAAAAATGAGATTTTTTCTCCAAGGTCGAGGCGCGTGAGAGAATTTTACCGGAGACATATAACTGATATTTCGAGGATAAAATTTTATCGCGCAACGAAGAGATTGGAGAAAAGGGCCATTTTTCAAGGTGGCCTTAAGCACATGACAACTTGAATATCTGCGCCGTCGCTGCTGATTCCACACAATATACCCACGGCTTATAACCAACGGCAATGATCTCGAATTTCCGGGTATACCAAAATAACAAAAGGAGGTTATTACCAATGCAGAACACTCAAAAAATGCACCAAAGCATCACACTCGTTCTTGCTGTAGTGTTCTTTCTCACATCTGTGGGATCGATGTCCGCGCTGGCTGCCGAGAGTGAAACCGAGATACTCCAAAAAACGTCACGAGCCTTTACCTCGGTAGTCAAAAAAGCAACACCGGCGGTCGTTCATGTCAGAGTGGAAAAGACCGTGGGAGCTAAAAATTATAATTTCCAGGGTGAAGAGTTTTTCAACAACCCGTTTTTTAAACGATTCTTCGGCCCTGAATTTCGCCGGCAGATGCCCCAGCAACCTCAAAAACGTAAACAGCGGGGCCAGGGCTCAGGCTTTATCATCAGCCAAGACGGCTATATCCTCACCAATAATCATGTTGTGGCCGATGCCGACAGCATTACGGTGACTCTATCCGACAACACCAGGAAAGAGGCGGAGCTCATCGGCAGTGATCCACAATCCGATGTCGCTCTCATTAAAATCGACAACGGCAATGATCTACCGGTTCTTCCCTTGGGAGATTCCGATGCCCTTGATGTCGGCGAATGGGTTATTGCCATCGGCAATCCCTTCGGCCTCAACCAGACCGTCACCGTCGGCGTAGTCAGCGCCAAAGGTAGAAGCCGCGTGGGTATCAACGAATATGAAAACTTCATTCAAACGGATGCCGCCATCAACCCCGGTAATTCCGGCGGTCCCATGCTTAATATCAACGGAGAGGTGGTGGGGATCAACTCCGCTCTTTTTTCCCGTACCGGCGGCTATATGGGTATCGGCTTTGCGATTCCCATTAATATGGTCAAAACCATCAACGACCAGCTCAAGAAACACGGTGAAGTGGTCAGGGGCTGGCTTGGCGTAGCTATTCAGGATGTCGATGAAGATCTGGCCACATCCTTCAACCTGGAGAAAGCACACGGCATACTGGTCAGTGAAGTGCAAAAGGATTCTCCGGCGGACGAGGCGGGGCTGAAGCAGGGCGATATAATCGTTGAACTTAACGGCATCAAGATGCAGGACGTCAACGACCTGCGCAACAGGATCGCGCTGATAATCCCCGATGCCGAAGCGGAACTTACCGTTATCCGGAACGGCAGAGAAAAAACGATTGACGTCACCATCGGCGAGCAGCCCGACGATTTCGGTAGAGCCACGCAGCCCGCCGGTGATTTTTCCGAGGACTTCGGCCTCTCTTTCCAGGAACTCACAGCAGAGCTTGCTGAACAGCTGGGTTATGAAGGTGAAACAGGTGTTGTGGTCGGCGATGTAGAACCGGACAGCCCCGCGGCATCCGCAGGGCTCAAGCCGGGCCATCTCATCCAGGAAGTTAATCGGCAGCGCGTTGAAAATCTGGAGGATGTCAAAGCGGTCATCAAGCAATCCGGCAACTCTAAACGGCTGCTCCTTCGAGTTAAATTCGGCAGATTCAGCCAATACGTCGTTCTTGTCGCCGAATAAACCAGCACCTTCTCCCCATCCGCCTGCTTCTGTGACCCGGCAGGCGGATGGGTCGGTGTATATGAACAGGCCCTCAATGTACTGTACTTGCCGCTCTATTCCAGTCTTTCAGAAGAGGAATGGTTCGAAGAATACGTGCGCTGTTCTGCAATTCTCTTGAAAATCTTCTTGATAACCGGGAGTTGTTCAAAATCCTCCCCTGATATTTTTCGCAGAACGACATCACTATTGGCGACAACGGTAGCATTGCGCACCCGATCCCTGGAAAAATAAGCCATTTCACCAAAGACATTCCCAGCGGTCAATGTTGTAATAAGATTGCCTTTTTCATCAAAGGCATTGACACTGCCGTTATCTATATAATATACGCCGTCGGGAGGAGCATGCATCCTGACAACTTCTTCGCCCTTTTTCATCCACAGCAGTTTAAAGAGCCGCTCCCATTCGGTATCAACCACCAGGGTGTGATAAAAATCAACGTCCATGGCCCGAAGCAGCTCGTTGGAGAGGTGGAGAAGCCGTATACCCAGGGAGTCTCCCGTGGTCTCACGCAGCATCATACCGACTTTTTTAAATTCATCGCCGGGAAATGGGTTGTTGCTTATATATTCGAGCAGCCGCTCCAGCGGCACGTCCTTTTTGCCGGTCAACTCGACGAAGAGGTTTTGCGCCTCGTAGAGTTTCTCACGAGCCAGAGGAAAATCGGCCCGAATGCCCTGAAGCTGATTCCCGCAGAATAATGCCACTGCTTCGTTTTTGAGCTCAATAAAACACTGGAGCCTCTCCCTGTCTACACCCTGGGGACAATTATGAATCCCAGGTTTATAAATGGTATACACGTGGATGGGGTGGTGAAAATTCTTGGGGGTTATCTTCCCGATGCTCACTGTATTATTCTTTTCACAGGCCTGCCAGAAAGCAACCTCCCGATCCATAAGAAAGCTGGAGCCAAAATAGCCGCACAACTCTTCCAGCCTGCTGGCAACGGAAAAGCTGGCACCAAACCGCATGGTCCTGCCACCTATTTCGGCCTCGATTATATCACCTGCAAAAATACCAATACGGGTCTGGGGAATGCGGCCATCTTCCATGGCCCCGGCCATATTGACCGCCGCCTCGACAGCCCGGTCGCAGAGCTCGGAACGGCCTTCTCCCTCTCGGTTCTCAAAAATGGCAATAGCCCCATCACCAGCTGACGGCTCTATATCTTGATACTCGCCTCCGGGCTGGTTGATGATTTGCTGCAGATTATGATGATAGTGAGTGATAAAGTCGCGAATCTCCACAGGACGCATATCGGCGGTCTTCTGCGAGTAGCGCACCATGTCGCAGAGCATAATGACAACCTTTTTCTCGCTGCTCTCCATTTTCTTTTCTGCCTTCAATTACAGCGCCGCACAGAAGGCCCCGTACACCCGCATCCAACCAGCCGGCAGCAGGGTCAATTGATAATGCCTATAAAAAAGATAGCGGCGAGCACAGCCACGAAAAATATAGCGACTTTGACACACACCGTGCTGTCTTCATAATGATGGTCACTCATTTCTAATCTCCTGTTCATTGGTTATGCAATGTAATTACTACCAGCAAAACTCAGCTCGAAGTATGAGGAGCAAGGGATCGTGATTCCCGGCCGAGCAGCTGCGCTCTGTTGATAAGCAGGTAGCAACTTGTACAATGCAACTTGTACACTATTTTGTTTAACAACTACTATACACTCAATATTTGAGAAATGATACGTTGAAAATCCTCCAGCCTGCCGTGTTATTCCACGACCTTGAGACGCTCCTGGTAAAACGACACAACAATACATGTTGCCAGCGGCTGGGCCAGGAGTATGACAAACGGCAGTGAACCACCAACGGATATAAGCCCGATATAAACGACTGTTATGATAATATGATCGCCAACTGGCGGAGCCATGGCCATATCCCAGGATTTTTTCAGCCCATCCACAAGCCCCATATTCTTGTCGGTCATCAACGGCAAAAGATAAAGACAGGCAAAACACAACAGGATCATCACCGCAAAACCCGGCAGGACAAAGAGAAGGAAACCAAGGAGCATGGCAAGAAAAGAGACAAAGCCAAACACAAAGAGCGGCACAAAAAGCGCCATATGAGAGAACAGATCCTTCACCTCAGGGCACCTTCCATCGCGATGGGCACAAAGAAGAGATTGAAAATAGCCGGCCGAGGTGACAGGAGCGAGAATGCCCAGACTGAAAAAAGACACGGCGAAAAAGACCAGGGTCAACAGCAGGGTTGGCCCAATAAACCGTACAAAGGTATGCCAGCCCTGTTCAAGATGTTTTTGCAAGTCCATTGTTTGCTCCTTTTTCCTTGAGACTTACCAGGAGATTGTCAGAAAATAACCATTTTCGTGCAGATCGTGGCGAACTCTAAAAAATGTAGCGGAGGTATGGAAGCAATATATCAAACACATTAATCAAACACCTCTTCCAACAGTTCCTGAATGGTGGCAACGCCGACAAGCCCCATTTTTGATTTACGGCGAAACCGGTCATAGTTGCCCCTGGGCATGATAAAACGCTGAAAACCAAGGCGCTCCGCCTCCCGCACCCGCATCTCTACTTGTCCCGCGGCCCGCACTTCACCGGCAAGCCCAACCTCCCCGCAGAGGACGGTGGCCGAGGGGATCGATTTATTGAGCATGCTTGACGCCAGGGCGGAAATGACGCCGAGATCAAGCGCCGGCTCCTCAATACGCATGCCTCCTGCAATGTTTAGAAATATATCATGGCCATAGAGGTCCATTCCAACCTTTTTTTCCAGAACGGCGCAGAGCAAGGCCAGACGCTGAGGGTCGGCGCCGATTGCCGTTCTTCTGGCAGTTCCCAGATTGGTGGGGCTGACCAGCGCCTGCACTTCCACGAGAATGGGCCTTGTCCCCTCAACGCTGGGGATAACCACTGAGCCCGGAACATCCAGCGGACGTTCGGCAAGGAAAATTTCCGAGGGATTTTTGACCTCGACCAGCCCCTCTTCCTTCATCTCAAACACACCGATTTCATTGGTGGAGCCAAAGCGGTTTTTCTGGGTACGCAGAATGCGAAAGGCATGGTTGCGATCACCTTCAAAATAGAGCACCGTATCCACCATATGCTCAAGCACCTTGGGGCCGGCCAGGGCGCCATCCTTGGTAACATGACCGACCAGCACCACCGGAATATTTTCCGCCTTGGCCATCTTGGACAGCCGCGATGCCGACTCCCGCACCTGAGTCACCGAACCCGGCGCCGATGGAAACTCATCGCAGCTCAACGTCTGAATAGAATCGACCACCAGCAAAGACGGCCGCATCTCAAGGGTCATGGCGACTATCTGTTCGACATTGGCGACCGTGGCCAGATATTCCTCCGGATGGAGGGCGTCCAGCCGCGTGGCCCGCATCTTGATCTGCCGGGCCGACTCTTCGCCGGAAGCATACAGCACCTGACGGGTATCGCCGGCGATGGCGGCTAGCATATGCATCATCAAAGTGGATTTTCCTATTCCGGGATCGCCGCCGATCAGCACCACTCCGCCGGGCACCACTCCACCGCCCAGGACCCGGTCAAGCTCATCTATTCCCGTAAGGATGCGCTCTTCTTCGCCATCCGGCGCCCGGTGGAGAGGCTGCGGAACAACTTTGGCCACACCCGCGGGCTGCGCTGGAGTACTGAGCTTCTCCTCAAGGCTCTCCCACTCGCCGCATTCGGGACAGCGGCCGAGCCACTTGAGGCTCATGTAGCCGCACTCGCGACAAATATAATTGACTCTGTCTTTCTTTTTACCAAGTGTTGTCATTGCATCCCACCTTGCCTCTTTACTCCTGTACAGGATTTGCTACTATAGTACGGGTAACCCATCAAGGCACCCTGAAGTTGCCACCGCACCTCAATCCGGCAGATGCCGGACTGAGTGGCACCATGGCACCACGAGAAAGCATTACAACGGCGCTTTGAAAACCCGCTCATTTGAAAAAATACTCGCAAACGCATAACTTCTCAAGAAATTCCATGCAACAATCATCCACCGACGGCGGGCACCGCTATATCCCTCTCTCTCAATCCATTGCGTTTCTTCTGGGGAAGAAACGCTTGCTGGGCTGGAGTCTGCTACTTTTTATTGTTACTATTTTTTTCACCTGGATTACCTACCAGCTCTGCGTCACCCTGGTCGACGACTTAACAGCCGGTTTTTTCAGCTCTGCCCCGGAGACGGCAACCCTGCTTGGCTGGCTCCAGCACAAAGGCTGGCTGCTGTTGCAATGGCTCTATCTCTTCACCACCAGGATCATTGCCTTTTATCTGGCCTTCCTGCTGGCCTACACCGTTACCACACCAGGGTATGTCTTCCTTTCGGCATCTGCCGAGAAACTGCAGGCCGGCAGCCTCTACGAAGAGGATGCCCCATTGACGGTAGGCGGCGTCCTGCTCGATCTCTACGAG
>JBHEOR010000382.1:0-509 GCA_046260685.1 Desulfopila sp. | reverse complement strand
GTGTTGAATCGTGCACTGCCAGGGCCAGACGTTTTGGTGACATCTCCGATCCCAACAGCGAGGTTTCGAAACTCCTGAAAAATCATAAAAACTTTGTCTATAAACCCGAAGAAGGCACCAAGCCGAATGTTTATTACATTCGAAAATACAGCGTGAAATAATAACCATAAAGATTACGGCGCGCCTGTAGATTCATTTGAGTTTCCAGGCGCGCCTGTCTTGACGGAGGTCGTATGACGGACAATCCGCGTCAGCGGAAAAAATGGAGCAGGCCATTCACGAAAGCCGCCATCAGGACCTTCTGGTCGAGTACGCACGGCTTTTTGTCGGCCCTTTCGAACTTCTTGCGCCGCCTTACGGGTCGGTCTATCTCGAGACGGGAAGACGGCTCATGGGAGATTCCACCATTGCGGTGCAACATATGTATACGAATGCGGGCTTAACCCTCGATGTCCAGGAGGCGCCCGACCACATCGCCCTTGAACTCGAATTCATGCACTATCTCTGCC
>JBHEOR010000381.1:0-512 GCA_046260685.1 Desulfopila sp. | reverse complement strand
CATCCAATACCCCGTGGTGAGCAATAACGTTGGCGGTATAGCCGGACATAAACAGCACCTTCATATCCGGCTGCAGGGCCTGAATGATCCCGGCCAGATCCCGGCCATTCATCTCCGGCATCACCACATCGGTCACCATCAGGTGAATGGAATCCTCTTTTAATTGCGCCAAACGGATGGCTTCCGTTGGAGACGAAACGGCCCGAACCTGATAAGAGTGAGTTTCGAGCATGGATCTCGTCATCTCAAGAATCATAAGATCATCTTCGACCAGAAGCACTGTCTGACCCCGACCTGACGGGACAGGGGAATGTTCAAAATCAATCATTTCTTCAACCTCACCAATCTGCCGGAGTTCCGCATCCGCCTTAATCTGCTCAAACACTTCGGTACCGTCGAGTTTCGCAAGCGGATGTCAGGCGGCAGGCAATAAAATCACCCCCCCACACAATAGCACATAAGATTACACTAATAACTTCATCAGTCAACTATTAATACCATTTATCCTGTAC
>JBHEOR010000380.1:0-516 GCA_046260685.1 Desulfopila sp. | reverse complement strand
TGTCTCAAGATAGTGGCGAATGATTTCCAAATGACCCACAAATTGACTGAACACCAGCGCCTTATGATTGTTCTCCCGCAATTCCTGCAAAGTATCACCAAAGACCTTCAGTTTGGAGCTAGCAATGTTACAATCCGGCAAAACCAGACTCGGATTACAGCATATTCTGCGCAATTTCATGATTTCACCAAGGATGCGCAGATGTGTTTGTCCAGCTCCCTCATCACTGTGGGCATTGATATTTTCCAGAGCTTTTAAACGCTGGGCTTCATAAAGCAGAAGCTCATCATTGCTCATTTCAACTTCAAGGGTAATTTCAGTTTTAGCCGGCAACTCTTGCAGAACATCACTTTTTAAACGGCGCAGAATAAAGGGACGTATCAGTTTACGCAAGAGGTTCCGCACCTCATTGTCCTGATCCCGCTCAATGGGGATTGCAAATTTTTCATTAAATTTCTTAAAAGATCCAAGCAGACCGGGGTTAAGAAAATTAAAAAGAGTCCACAGCTCACTGAG
>JBHEOR010000038.1:929-22631 GCA_046260685.1 Desulfopila sp. | reverse complement strand
GTATATAACATCGGGTCTGCCCCTGGTGGCGCTGAAGGCCGGCATAAGCCTCGACGGCAGGCTCAATTACCAAAAAAATCGGAGCGGCTCAATGACGGGTGCTGCCTCGCTGGAGCGGGTCCACCAGCTTCGCGACTATTATGATGCCATCCTGGTGGGACGTGCTACTGCCGAGATCGACAACCCGTCTTTGACAACCCGGCTGGGCGGCTGCGATGGTGCCGGCGGCAGAGATCCCGTCCGTATCATCCTTGATGGCAACCTGGCTTTAAAGGAGACCGCCAGGGTGTTCCACCTTCAATCGGAGGCCGTCACCTGGGTGTTTTGCAGGCATTCCGTCGATCCTGTCAAGGCCGATAGTCTGCGCGCCCTGGGAGTGAAGGTTACACCGGTTGCCTGTGATGAAGATGGAGCCATAAATTTGGAAATTGTGCTACAGGAGCTCGCCCGGCAGGATATCATCTCTGTTTTGGTGGAAGGCGGCGGCCGAGTCCACAGTTCATTTTTACGGCAACGTCTGGCCGACAGGGTGCATTTGTTCTATGCCCCTATTTTTGCAGGAAGCGGCGGGCAGGGGGTGGTCTCTCATCTTGCTGTGGCCGACAGGGACAGTGCCATACGGCTTGTTAACACCAGCTGGACCAGATGCGGAGAGGATATGTTGGTTGAGGGAGAGATCCGCTATCCTTGTGTTGATTGACAATGTCGCCCAACCGGCGAAGACGGGCAATGTCACCATGCACTATCTGGTGAGCCATCTTTCCACATTGGCCCTGATCTCGGGCCAGTGGGTTTCCAGATCATCAAATGCTGCAAAGCGCAGCGACAGTGTTACCTCATCACGCTCAAAAGAAGGAGAGTGTGAAAGTTCGCAGTTTTTGGGAAGGCGCAGCATCGCAACTCGTTCATTGAAAAGGTGCTGCGCCGTGCTCAGTTGCGGCTGCCAGTGATGGGTGACTATTTCTAAAAACCTGGCGCATTTCTGCTGCGTGGTCATGCCCTGGTCGGTCAAGGCCGCTTGAACTTCAGGCTCGTTGCAAAACGCCGCCATGGTGATTTTTTCTCTTTTCACTATATCGGTCAAGGCGACGATGAGCTTTTTCTGATTATTGCCGCCGGGCTGCACACTGTTGACAATATCCTCAAAGACCAGTCGGTCCTCATTGCTCAGGTGCAGCAGGGGCGCTATGATTTTTTCGGTAAAAATACCTTCATGAAGCATTTTTTGCGCATTGTCATCCAAGTGCGGCAGTGGTTTAAGAAAACCGGTCCCCTTGGTTATTCTGCCCTCCGGCAATGTCTTCAGGTAGCTCTCCACGGCCTTGTCGTCACCCAACAGGCGGTGACATAACGCAACAAAGCAGGCCTGTTCCATAATAGAGAGTGGAGCGGCGGCGTGCTGGTCTTCCACGAGCATTGTGAGTATGTCATCACTTGGCGTTGAAGACGAAAGGATGCGGCAGCAGCAACTCCGATGATGGAGTTTCTTGTCAAGGTAGTGAAGACGGCGGCGACCGCAGACGATGTCATAGCTGTTTTTTGGCTGTTGCAGAAGGACGGGAGGGGTCAATACCCCGCACCGTGCAAGGGAACGGCCTACATTCTCGAAGCTGGAATCGCTGTCTGGAAAAGGGTGAAGCGTGTAGCGCCCTGAGTCATGAATGTCGTTGAATTGGATAGTTTTGATCACGTTTTTCATGGGGCGAGAGAAAAAAGAAGAAAAGAAATCGACTCTCCGGCGTGATGCCAGAAGAGCCGATTACAAAGAGAGCCGATTACAAAGTATCAAGAGAGGTTATCTGAGCGAACCAGTGGAGGCTCCACGGAAAATCCCGCCTCTGCAGGGCCGCTACCCGTTTATCCGGTCACGCAGTATCCCGGAAGGCTTAAAGGTGACAACCCTTCGTGCATCAAGTTTCAGCTCTGTCCCTGTCTGCGGGTTTCGGCCTCTTCTGGAATTCTTGTCTTTGACGTTGAATTTGCCAAATCCGCTCAACAGAAGATCTGAGCCTGAAATAAGCGAATTTTTGGAAATGCGCAGAAAAGCTTCGACGGATTCGGTTGCCTGGGCTTTGGTCAGATTCTCATGCTTCTTATAGACCTGCTGTACCAGATCAGCTTTAGTCAGTGTCATAATTCCCCCTTTATGAATGTAGTAAATACCAGTGGTAGATAAAATGGCAGAACACTCTGTAACATTTTATTCAAGGTACCTATTCAGCGAAATATACCACCTCTTATCATATACTTTGAGAAAAGAATGTCAACTTATGTGTCTTTTTTTGTTCAAATTTCATGAAAAAATTGTACCTGGGGAGACAAACCATTCAGCCACGTATTTCCGTGAGCCGTGTTCTAGTCTGGCAAAACCACTGACAGAAAACCACTGACAGCAGTTGCCTTACTTGCAATATATGCATGATGTTGCAGTGTTGTCCTGGCAGCTTGCGGGCAGGTGCGCAGACAATGTTGCTGAGCTGACTCCCCTCCTCCAAACAGCCTCCTAGACAATCGAAGCCATTTTGAATATCGGCAGATACATGGCCACCACCAGGCCCCCGATCATGCCGCCGAGAAAAACCATCATAAACGGCTCGATCATGGCGGTGAGGTTTTCGACAGCCTGGTCGACCTCTTCGTCATAAAAATCGGCGATCTTTTCAAGCATGGTATCCAGCGCGCCGACGGACTCGCCGACATTGATCATCTGCACCACCATATTGGGGAAAACACCGCTTTCGTTAAGGGGTTCTGCAATGGGCCGCCCTTCAGCAATGGCGTCGGAGACGCGAAAGACGGCACGTTCAATGACCTTGTTGCCGGAGGTTCGGGCCACCACGGTGAGGGCTTCAAGTATTGGGACGCCGCTTTGCAGCATGGTGCTCAATGTTCTGGTGAATTTTGCCACGGCAACTTTGCGGATCAAGATTCCAAAGACCGGGGAGCGAAGCAGGAGAGCGTCAATACGCAACTGTCCTTTTTCCGTACTATATATCTTTTTGAAAACAAAAATCACAACAGCAAGGCCGAGAAGCAAAAATATAATGTTGTTTTTGGCAAAATCACTCATGGCTATAACGATTTGAGTCGGTACGGGCAAGGCACCTCCCATAGTGGTGAACATCTCTTCAAAAACGGGGATAACAAAGATAAGAATAACAGCAAGAATGAGTATTGATATTGCCAGACATATAATTGGATACGTCATGGCACCTTTAATCTTTTTCTTGAGTGCCATGGACTTTTCCATGAAAATAGCAAGACGCGACAGAATGGTGTCCAGGATACCACCCGTTTCACCGGCCTCGATCATATTGCTGTAGAGATTGTCAAAAATCTTAGGATGTTTGCGCATTGAATCGGCGAATGTCGTGCCGGATTCAACATCACTCTGGATTGCGCGGAGTACCTTTTTAAAGGTGGGATTGCTCTGTTGGGTGGCAAGAATGGAGAGACATTGCACCAGGGGGAGACCGGCGTCGATCATGGTGGAGAGCTGCCTGGTAAAGACAACGATATCCTTTCCGGTAACCTTTGGCTGGAAGAGCTGGATGCTTTCAAACAGATCCTTGGGCTTTTCTTTGACCTTGGGTGCAGTGATCCGCATGCGTTTCAACTGGCTCATTGCCGCGGCCTGGTCCACTGCCTCTAATTCACCTTTACGCTTTTCTCCGTAGGTGTTCTTGCCTTTCCAAATATAAACCGGCATCGTTCTGTCTCCAACTATGGTGCTGATTGTGTTTCCTGCTGTTCGTAATCCGGGCGGACAGTACTAAGCTGTGTCTCTTGAAACAGTGTTCAAGATTAACCGACGATTAACTGACTATGGGAGTTGTAAAAAAACAAAAGACGGCAGAGCAAAACACGAAAACTCAACGATACACTGATTGAGCGCGAAGCTGCCCGACAGTGCCATCATGTTTACAATACAGGCTTTAATGGTATTGTACGTATGCCTCATTCTATAGTATCAGTTGTAATAAAACAACCAGGTGACAAATTGCAACAAAAATCGATCCACAAAAATGATATGGTGGGAATAGTTAAAAGCTTTGAAAAACAGATAAAAATTGTATTATACAAGGTATAATGCAGGCTGCTGAGAAGGGATGGCGGTGGGCTGATACGCGATGGATAAGGCAAAAAAGTGCCAGAGATGGTGTTTGGCAGCATGATTTTTAATACAAATTGTATGTTGGTGATCTTGGATGCTGCACAAGCGGTGCGCGGCAAATTGATGTATTGCCGGCGAAGACAGTTGAAATCGCAGTCATCGGGTGAGATATTGTCCTTGTAAAAAATCTCCATATTGGGTATTGTAAGGAATTGTGTTCTATGAATACTGCTAAGTGAATAGCACAACATAAATATTAAAACGTGAATACTCCAACGTGAATACCCGACAGTGCGGGGAAGTTGGATAGCCGTTGGCATAGTCAATTGTTGTAGTCAATATTTTCGGGCAACATTTTTATATATCTCAGGAGGAAGTTATGCAGAAGCAGGCTGCGGTAAAATATAGTGATGGAAAATTCCAACCTGTTATCGAAGATTGTCAAGGTTGTGAAAGAATAGTGGAAGAGGATGGCAGTCAGTTTTGCCGAACCTATCTCTTTCCAAAGGCGAAGTGGAAACGTGGTATTTGCAACTTTGCAACACACAAGAAACCTGAAATCAAGGTCACAAACATTAAAGTTAATCCGTTGAAGGCGGCGAAAAGGGCGTCAGCATCCAAAAAGTAGGTTGCAGACCGCAGCAGGTGCAAGCTCCGACGCGCCCTCGTCAAAGTAAAATACCAAAGCAAAATACCGAAGCAAAATACCGAAGTAGAATACGGAAGAAAAAAACCTGCCCGAATGGGCAGGTTTTTTTTGGTCATTTCGGCCTCGATCCGGAATGTATCAGGATCTCCCCACCCCTGTATACCTAAACCCCGCATTTTTGAGAGCTGCAGGTTCGTAAACATTGCGCAGATCAATAAAAACCCTGGTTTTCATAATGTTGCTAAGCTTCTCCAGATTGAGCGCGCGATACTGATTCCACTCCGTCATCAGAATGACCGCATCAGCGCCGTCACAGGCATCATAGGCGTTGCTGGTATAGATGATGTTGTCCGGCAGGTATTTCTTTGATTCTTCCATCCCCTGAGGGTCGTGTGCTCGTATGATAGCGCCTTTTTCCACAAGGGCGGGTAATATTGTTATCGATGGAGCATCCCGCATATCATCGGTTTCGGGTTTAAAGGTCAGACCGAGAACGGCAATGGTCTTGCCGGCTTCGGAGCCTTCAAGCATATCCCTGATTTTTTTTATCATTTTTGCCTTCTGTGCCGAGTTTGCCTCAACCGCGGCTTCAACGATGCGCAGATTCTGGCCGTGCTCCTGGGCAACCCTCATCAATGCCGCCGTATCCCGGCCCGGGATGCAGGAATTTGTTGCCGATTCTGCCATCCATGCCTATACCCTTGGCCAGGGCAACGACATCAGCCCCAATGGAATCGCAGAGCAGCGCCATTTCATTGATAAAGCTGATTTTTGAGGCAAGGAATGCATTGGCCGCGTATTTGGTGAGTTCGGCGGTTTCTATATCCGTCTTGACAATGGGAGTATCCTGGAGATACAGCGGCTGGTAAATGGTCCGCAGGATATCTTCAGCGCGCTGTGATTCAACCCCGATAACCACCCGGTCGGGCCTCATGAAATCGGTGATAGCAGCACCTTCACGCAGGAATTCGGGGTTTGATGCCACATCAAAGTCGGCGTCGGGGGCATTCTCGCTGATCACCCGTGCCACCTGCCTGGCGGTGCCGACGGGAACGGTGCTTTTGTTAACAATGGCGGTATAGCCTTTGAGGGACCCGGCAATCTCGCGGGCTGCGGCAAAAATATAACTGAGATCGGCGTAGCCGTCGCCCCTTCGGCTGCTGGGAGTACCCACGGCTATAAAAACCGCTTCGGCATCGGCAACGCTTTCATGGAGATTGGTGGTGAATTGCAGTCGGCCTTCCGCACTGTTTTTGGCGACCAGGGTATCGAGCCCCGGTTCGTAAATAGGGATAGCTCCCTGGTGGAGTTTGTCAATTTTGGCGTCGTCCTTGTCGACACAGGTGACATGATGGCCAAATTCTGCAAAACAGGTCCCGGTAACCAGGCCGACATAGCCGGTGCCGATCATTGATATATTCATATGCGTCCCTTATTAGGTGTTTAATACGTAGAGTTTGTTATAATAGATTTGTTTTCATTGCCAATACATTCTACCAGCGAGCATTCTACCAGCGAGCATTCTACCTGCGAGCATTCTACCTGCGAGGGGAAGACTCCTGGGGAGATGGGCTGAGTTGACAATCAGCAGTAGTAATATCAGCAGTAGTTATATCAGTAGTAGTTATAATGGGGCGATCATGCTACCTGGCCGGTCGTTCCCCGAAAATCGCGGTTCCGATGCGTACCAGCGTTGCCCCTTCCTCGATAGCCACCTCATAGTCATGGGACATCCCCATGGATAATTCAACGGCGGAATTGTCGAAAAAGAGTTTATGGTGACAAAGAGTGTCGCCCAGCTCCCTCAGTCTCCTGAAGTAGATTCGGGCATCCTCGGGGTCTTCGGTAAAGGGCGGCATGGTCATCAGACCACGGGGCCTGAGCATGGGAAGTTTGGTGATCTCCCGAAGAAGCTCTTCGCTGTTTTCCGGCAGGGCTCCTGACTTGTTGTCATCTCTGCCCACATTGACCTGGATGAGTATATCAAGCTGCCTGTTCATGCCGACGAGATGTTTGTTCAGCGATCGTGCAAGCTTGATGCGGTCCACCGTCTCAATCATGGAGCATATGCGGGCGGCGGTTGCCGCCTTGTTGCTCTGCAGATGCCCTATGAAATGGAAATCGGCTTCACCGTTGAGGAGGTCGTATTTCTCCTGAGCCTCCTGGATGTAATTTTCGCCGAAAATGTGCTGCCCCGCCTCCCGGGCTTCTTTGATGGCGCCGGCGGGAAATCTTTTGGAGACGGCGACAAGCCGGACGCTGTGTTCTCCGCGGCCGCAACGTGAGGCCTTGGCGGCAATTTTCGCCCTGAGGTATTCGAGGTTTTCACGGATCATGGGTCAATCTCCGCTGCAGAGGGTGGGGCGGCATCAAGGGTAAAGAGTTGCATTGCATTACGGGTCGTTGCCCGAGCCATTTGTTCCAGGGTGATACCACGTAACCGGGCAATCTCGGCCGCGGTGTAGAGCAGGTAGAGGGGCTCGTTGCGCTTGCCGCGATAGGGGTCCGGTGCGAGAAAGGGCCCATCTGTTTCGAGCAGGAGCCTGTCCAGGGGAATGTTGGCGGCAACATCCTTGAGTTCGGTGGCGTTCTTGAAGGTGACGATTCCCGGTATGGAGATATGAAAGCCAAGATCGAGAACCTGCCGGGCATATTGCAGGTCACCGGAAAAGCAGTGCAGTACGCCGCCCTTATCAAAGGGGCCGTGGGCTTTGAGAATATCAAGTATGTCGCCATGGGCTTCCCGGTCGTGGATGATGACAGGCAGGTCATGCTCTTTGGCAAGGTCTAGTTGGCGGCTGAAAGAGTTTTTCTGCACGGCTGCCGGGCTGTATTTCTTGACATAGTCAAGGCCAATTTCGCCATAGCCCACGATCTTGTCGCTGTGCCGCTCGATGAGTGCCGAGATTTCTCTGAGATCTGCATCATTAATACCTCCAACATCATGCGGGTGTATACCAACGGTTGCCCGGACCATGGAAAATCTGGCGGCAAGATGTACTGCCCGGTGTGAGCTCTCCGTGTCAATGCCGATGGTGATCACTGAACGAACACCGTGGGCGAAACAATTGCGCAGTATTGCTTCAAGATCGTCGCTGTAGGCACCCATGTCGAGGTGACAGTGGGTATCTATCAGATATGTGGTGTCCGCCGCACCATTGGTCGTGGTGTTTGCCGAAGTCCTGGCGAGAACCGGCAGCGGTGGTTTGGTCTTTTTTTGTGTCACTGTTTTTCCTCCTGATCCTTTTTAGCAGATTGCGAAGCGTCCTGCAACGGAGATCTCAAAGGGAATACAATGAAAAATTTTTCACAATATATTGAAAAAAGTATATATTTATGGTTAAGGCGTATTGAATGTGTTGGGAAAGCCGTGTTCCGCCTTCATCCCGGCAGCACGGTGTTGTATCACCGTTGCCTTTCGAATGCCTATCATTGATGTGATTGAGCGCCAGGGTGGCACAGAAATTGATAACTTTTCAATGCGTTGGAGGCACAAGTTACAAAATTGACAGAGGCTCCGCTTGTCTGGTATATACGTAATAAAGTAATAAAAATAATATGTTATTTGTTTGTGTTGGTGTTTCCAGCGTGCCCGGAGATGCTGCTGTCGAGGATAAATTGTTATTTTTTTTCTGGAATTTTGCAATAAATATGAAATAATGTTAGTGATTAAATACCATGCATGGAGAAAATCCTGTATGGGTTGATGTGTGTAACAGAGTGGACGCTGGTGGTTCTTTGGTTTCGATGTCCATGGGTATCGGGGTGCCTTAAGTGCAGGTGAAGAGCAACTTTGTCAGGTGAGAAAGAGAGTCGGCTAAAAACAACAACGAGGGAAACGGCATGAATTACGGAATTGTCAGTCAAGAGCAGCTTGAGCAGATCGACACGATTTTGACCGATAAGCTTATAAAGCTAGGTGTTGACTGTGTCATAATAATAGACATGGCGGGAAATATAATAACCGCCAGGGATAATGGGGAAAGTAAATACGATGTCTATTCCTTTGCTGCTTTGGCTGCCGGAAATTTTGCTACCGTCGATGCCATGGCGAAACTGGTCGGAGAACAGGAATTTTCACTTCTCTTTCATAAAGGCCAGGAGTCCAATATCCATTTTAGCAAGATAGATGATGAGCTGCTCCTTATTTCCATGTTTGGAAGAGAAATCTCCCTTGGTTTTCTGCGTTTGAATGTCGTTGATGTCATAGAAAAAATCCGCAAGGTGTGGGGAAGTAAATAGTCCCTGGGCGTCGTGTGTTGCTGGTGATGGGAAAACAGTGAAATTCATAGAGCGGGGGGCAGGAATTGAGTTTTATTAACCTGAAAGAAAAAATAGTTCAAGTAAAGATTGTCTATTACGGTCCGGGACGTTGCGGTAAAACCACCAATCTCGAATACGTCAACCGCACCTATAAAAAGCAAATCGTCTCGGAGATGGTGAGCCTCAAAACACACGGGGATAGAACGCTGTTCTTTGATTTTCTGCCATTTGATATGGGCAAGATTAAAGGCTATGACGTCAAGATTCAGCTCTATACGGTACCCGGACAGGTCAAATATAATGCAACCCGTAAACTGGTCCTTCGCGGGGTGGACGGCATTGTCTTTGTTGCCGATGCCATGGCGAAACAGCGCTCCAAAAACATCAGATCCCTCAATCAGCTGCATGAGAATCTTCAGTCGTATAAAGAAAGTATATTCAATATTCCTTTAGTGTTACAATATAATAAGGTGGATTTAAAAGAGCACGGTATTCCCATTCTTCCAACCTCGGTTCTTGAAAAGGATCTCAACAGTCGTCTCAAAGTGCCATACTATGAAGCCAGTGCAATTACCGGCTATAATGTTGCGGCAACACTGAAAAAAATTATTTCTTCGACGGTTGTGTCAATCCAGAAAAAACTACTCTAGAGAGAAGATGCAGTGGAACATTATAAGAAAAATCAATATGATGATGATCTGACGCAGGGCAGGTACGACGATGACTTGACCTCAGGCATTACCGACTATGATGAAAATTTCGACAGTGGTGATGTTGATCTTTTCGATTATGTTGATGATGAGGATTCTCCTCTGGCGCGGCTCAAATCAATCATCCTCTCCATAGAGTGGGAAATTACGAATACCATTCTGCGGCAGTTCAATGACGAGCTTCAGGACCTGAAGGGGGTCTGGGCAGGGAATAAAGTCAATCTTGTTTATATTCAAGCACTTGAAAAGATAGGAAAATATATATACAAGGAAAAGGCCTCCGCCCATCCAAATGCCATAAAACTGCTGCTGACATTTTACACCAATCTAGAGAAAATCAACTCCGATGATGCAATACCGGCCGTCGAGCAGAAAAAGATTCTGCGTCAGGATATAGAACGTTTCGAAAAACTGAAAAAGCAGATAGCTTCGGCCTCGACCCAATCCGCAGGCGCTGCGCGGGGAGTTGAAGGAGATGCGGCGGTACCCTTTTCATCCCCTGACCGGGTAACATCTCCGGCTCGTGAGCCGGCCATGGCGGATTTCCAGCAGGAAGCCGACGAACAGCCGGATGTCGATTCGCTTCTCAATCTCAAGGCGCTGGTCTATGGCATTGACTGGGAGATCACCGAATATGATCTCAAGTCCCTGAGCAGGGAAGTCAAGGGCCTGGAACAAAAGTTTGGCGGGAGTAAGGCAAAAAGGATATTTCTGCAGGGTATAGGTTCTCTGGGCGCCTATATTAATCTCAAACGCGGTGATTCCCATCCTGATGCATTCAAGCTCCTTCATTCCTTATTCATGGGTTTGGAGAGGGTCGTGCGGGATAATCTCAGCGGCCGGGCTGAAAAGGATGTGTTGCTGCCCGAGGTTGAAAAATTTGAGGTGTTCAAGGCGGCCATAGCTCAATCCGGCCCCTCGCAACCCATTGCCAAAATTGCCAAAGCGGCAAATGTCGTCGAAGATCATATCGAGGAAGGTGATGAGGAAGAAATTCGGCCCGCTTTCGCCGATATGCCCGAAGATAGTCACGGTTTTCAGGAGGAGAAGGCGGCGGCCGAGCTACAGCAAAGAGGTGCTGATACGTTTGAAGAGGCTGATGAATATATAGAGGAAGATGAAACAGCACAGAGCCGGACCGAAGATGATGATATTCTGGCCGACGAGATGGAATCCAAACTCGATGGCATGTTTGATGAACCCGAACTGGAAGCAGCCCGTGAGCTTGACCAGGACATGGCCCTGCGCGGTGTAGATGTCGAGACCGAAGATGATGATGATTCCGAGGAAGAACCGCTTCCCGAGTATGCCGGCGAGCCGGCCCCCGCCCTGGCAGACGGTGTGGATTTGGCTGACGAGAAAGCGCCGGCCGTTCTAGCCGACACCGACGACGTGCTTTTTGAGGAAGCAGTAGAGCTGGAAGGCGATAGCCCTGGGCGCGAATTTCCCGGTATCGATGTTGAACATGACGCCGATGACGATTCCGATGAGGAGCCTCTGCCCTTTGATGGAGATGAAATTGCTCCAGCGCTGGCAGCCGAAGACGATGACACTCCAGCAGATAGAAAAGAAGATACGACGGATCTCGACCCCGATATTGACAGCACTGTGGAGCAGTTCTTTGCCGATTCATTCGATAAAGAACAGGCCGGACCGGTTGATGACGATATGGTGGCGGCTGAAGAGGCGGAAGAGTTGTTGGCTGAGCGTAATGAGGAGCCGGCGGCGGAAGCAGAGGAAGAGGCCGCTGAGACTCCTGTTGATGAGGTGGAAGGCGAAATAGCACCATCCTTTGAAGAAACCCATCCCGAAATTGATGCAATAGCGATGGAGGATGCCGCTGAGGGTGTAGAGGGTGTCGAGGAGGTAAAGGATGTAGAGGGTGCTCCGGGTGCTGAGGTGGAAATCGCCGAGGATGACGACTCCGAGGAAGAACCGCCGCCCCATGAAGAGGGCGAGGTGGCCCCAGCCCTGAGCGCAGAGACCGGCGAGCAGGCCAAGGCGCTCGAAGACGAGGTCGATCAGGAGGCTGACGGGCGCCGGTATCCCACGGAAATTGGTGGAATAGAAGCCCGGGAGGATCTCTTCGAGGAAGTTGGCGAAGAGCAGGAGGACTCGTGCGATGTGGAAGAAGTGTATAATGAAGAGTCCGAGACGCTTGAAGCGGATGATGGATTTGACGCGCTTTTCGAAGATGAAGAAGATGAAGCAAGAGAACCGGATGACACGTCGGCGAAACCCCTGATCTCCGAGGAGGAGAGTGCCGCCCCGGCAGCCGTCGACCAGGATGATGTTTCCCGCGCAGCAGTGATGCCCCCGGGGGTGGATGTTGAATGGGAAGAAGATGATGATATCGAAGAAGAGCCCCTGCCCGAGGAAGATGGCGAGCTCGTTCCCGCCTTGGCAATGGATAAGGACGACCATGATCGTCTGCCGGTGGAAGAGCACGACGAGCAAGAGGTGGGAGATCGGTTCGATGCCCTGTTCGGTACGGAAGAAAACGATCTGCAGAGCGAGGAGGAAGAGTTGGTGGAAGATGCTCGTGAAAAGAGCGTCGTCGAGGCCTTCCGCCCCGAGAAAAGTGAGAAAGGCCGATTTGTCTTTGACGATGAAGCCGTTGCCGATGAAAAAGACAGGGATGCGGAGCAGGAAGCCGATGATTTTGATGCTGCCGGCTTTGAAGAGATTGAAGAGATTGAAGAGATATGGGATGATGGCGGAGGAGTAATTCCTGAACCGGCCGATGTTGTTGAGGAGCCTGGACATGAAGCAGCGCCGGGCAGCGAAGAAGCAGATATCAAGGCCCTTTTTGACGAAGCGGCGCAGGATGAGCATCCGTCGGCACGAGCAGATGAAATCGCCTTCGCTTCTGAAGATTACGAGGAAGATGGCTGGAGCGGAGAGGATATCCCGGAGCTCGATGCCGAAGGTTTTGCCACTGTCATAGAAGATGACTCCGTACCCTATGACAAGACTCCTGAAGGGTATCAGCCGGCCGATGCGTTGCTGCGCCGGTTTGCAGAAGAGGGCGCTGCAAAAGAGGGCGCCGAGCAAGAGGGCGCCGAGCAAGAGGCCCCCTCATCGAGTATGCATCCCGAGGATAATGAAGATTATATCATCGGAATAGCAGCTGCCGGTGAAGAGGAAGAGGTTATTTTTGAGGCGGCCGAAAACGATCAGGATCAGGATCAGGGTCAAGATCAAGCCTTACTGCAGCTGGCCGATTTACGAAATTGCATCGCGTCCATAGGCCTGGAGATCGATGATGCCATTCT
This sequence comes from Desulfopila sp., assembly GCA_046260685.1. GTDB lineage: Bacteria > Desulfobacterota > Desulfobulbia > Desulfobulbales > Desulfocapsaceae > Desulfopila_A. Next base: position 9,620 of record JBHEOR010000038.1, on the reverse strand, counting down.
CGTCGGCGTACATGAAGAGATCGAAAAGCTCCGCCATGTCTGGAAGGATAAGCCGGCGGAAAAAACGTTTGTCGAGCTGCTCTCCACCATCGCCAATCATATAGAAAAGTACCGCTATGATGCTGATCAGGAGTCCAACCGGCTGCTGCTCTCGGTGTTTGAAAAGCTTGAGTTCACCGTGATGGAGGGGGCCGATAGTGCCGAGGTCCAGGAGGCCCTGCTCGGCGAGACAAGCAGGGTGCTTCAGTGGCAGGCAGGCCTTATCGATCGAATGGTGCCATTTGAGCCATTGGAGACCACCTCCTCGGCCCTGCTTGGAGAGAAAGGCGCCGATGGAGAATTCGACTCCAGCCTTGATGGTCTGTCCCAACAGGTCGATGCGAACGGCGATGATATGCTGATGGAAAAGGTCTCCACCATCATGAAATCTGAACTTGAGCAACTCAAAACCGTTTTCCATCTAGAGTTGCGCGAATTACGGGAGGAGATTATGCGAGGTAAAGACAAAGAGTAGAATAGCCGGAGTACCGGAGTACCCGCGTGCGAGAGTACTTGCCTGCAGGGTGCATCACGTTTGCTTGAATTTCTCCTTCAACCTCTGTTCCACATGGGAGGGAACCAGATTCTCGATATTGCCGCCGTGGCGGGCCGCGTCTTTGATGATGGATGAGCTGATATAGATCCATCGAAAGCCGGCCATGAGAAAGATGGTTTCCACCTCTCTGCGCAGTTTTCTGTTCATCAGGGCAAGCTGAAACTCATAGTCGAAGTCGGAAACGGCGCGCAATCCCCGGACAATGGTCTTGGCGTTGCGTTTATGGGCGTAATCGACGAGAAGACCGCTTACCGGATCGATCTCGACCCGTGAATGTGCATCGGGGTAGCATTCACGAATCATTTCTATACGTTCATCAAGGCTGAAAACGGGCTGTTTCGTGGGATTGATGGCAATGGCGATGATGATTTTGTCAAAAAGATCAAGCGCTCGATTGACGATGTCGAGATGGCCGTTGGTGATGGGGTCGAAGGTGCCTGGATAAACTGCTGTGGTGGTGTCCATGGTGGTTGTATGTGTTGGGGTTTATCGTTGCCGGCGGTGACTCAGCTGGATTCCGTGGAGGATGTTTGCCGGTAAAGCCAAAAACCGGTATCACCGTATGTTCTGGTGTCCGTGCAGCTGAGATGCTCAAAATGTCTGGATAATACGACTTTTGACCGTTCTTCCGCAACAATTAATCCGTCTTCTGCCAAAAAAGAGCCGCCATCAAGATCGACAAGGGTTGCTTGGGCCAGGTTTTTACCGTAGGGCGGGTCAAGGAAGATAATGTCAAAGACTGTTTCTATTTTTTGGGCGCCTGCCAGAATAGCGTCGATCCCTCGGCGTACATCGCCGCGCCGAATGGAAACCCCAGGGAATGCTGAGGAGGCGGAGTGAAAACTGTGACGCAGCAACGCAACATTTTTGCGCAGAAGAGTAAGGGCAACGGGGCTGTTGTCCACCAATACCACCGACCGGGCCCCGCGGCTCAGCGCTTCGAGGCCGAAGGCGCCGGTGCCGGCGTAAAGATCCAGCACTCTGGCATCATTGATCCGTGCTCCCAGTATGGAAAAAAGCGCCTCCCGGCAGCGGTCCGAAGTGGGCCGGATGATACCATTGCTTTTGCCGGGCGGCGCGGCCAGCCGCAACCCTTTGGCCGTGCCGCTGATGATGCGCATGGTGTGTTCTAAATATTCAAATAGCCGATAATTGTTTCCCCGGCCCGAACCTTCTGGCCTTTCTCCACGGCAACGGCACTGTCCGCCGGCACATAGACATCCACCCTGGAGCCAAAACGAATAAGACCGAACCGATCACCTTTGGTTGTGGTATCGCCAACTTCAAGCCAGTTGACAATACGGCGCGCGATCAGTCCCGCGACCTGGACAAATGCAATACTTTTGCCGCTATGGTGCTTGACGACGGAACCACATTTTTCGTTGAGAAGTGCTCCTTTTTCGCTGTCGGCGGAATAGAATTTTCCCGGAGTGTAGATAATCTTTTCGACCCGTCCGGCAAGCGGTATGCGGTTGACGTGTACGTTGAAGACGTTCATGAAGATGGAGATTTTCCAGACCTCTTCCTTGCAGTACTCATCATCATGCTTTTTCTCAACGTAGATCACCTTGCCATCCGCCGGGGAAACTATGACATGGTCCTTTCCTGCAATAAAGCGTTGCGGATCACGGAAGAAATACAGCACAAAGGTGGTGGCAAAGAGGCCGAGAGAGGCCCCCCAGGAACATTCGATCAGCGCCAGTATCAGGGTGGCGAAGCCCGCCAGGCAAATAAAGGGATAGCCTTCTTTGGCAACAGGGACTCGTGGGGTTTTCATGATGTCTTTCCGTGGGTGAGGGTGGTTACGAGCTTGAGAGAGTGGCTGCGATTTCTACTTCCAATTGGGCACTATACCAGCAGCATTTCAGTATTGGCCTTGCCCGCCGGAACCATGGGGTACACGCCTTCTTCAGGAGACACGGCAAAATCCATGATAACGATGTTGTCGGTTGCCAGCGCCTCCCGGATAACAGGCTCAACTTCGGCGGTTGTGGTTGCCCGCAGGCCGACAGCGCCGTAGGCCCTGGCCAGCTCGACAAAGTCCGGGCAGATATCCATCACCGTGGAGGAGTAGCGCTTGTCGTAAAAGAGCTCCTGCCACTGGCGTACCATACCCAGAAAACCGTTGTTGAGTATGGCCACCTTGACCGGGCAGTTGTACTGCCTGGCCGTGGCCAGCTCCTGGATGTTCATCTGGATGGAGCCGTCGCCGGCGATGTCGATAACGCATTTGTCGGGGAAGGCGATCTGTGCGCCGATGGCGGCCGGCAGACCATATCCCATGGTACCCAGCCCACCGGAGGTGATAAAGCGCCTGGGATGATTGAAGCGGTAGAACTGGGCGGCCCACATTTGATTCTGGCCGACCTCGGTGGTGATGATGGCATCGCCGCCGGTCAGCTTGTCGAGCATTTCTACCACGTACTGCGGCTTGATGAACGTGTCGTCGCTGCAGTACGACAATGGATGTTTTTTCGACCAGCTGTCAATGGTTGTGAACCAGGGCATATGCTTTTCCGCCTCATCGGCCAGCGAAAAACCTTCTTCCCGGTCAAAATGACTGTTGATGGCCGCCAGGGCGGGTTTGCAGTCGGCAACAATGGGGACATCGACCTTGACGTTTTTGCTGATCGAGGTGGGGTCGATATCAACGTGGATAATTTTGGCCTTGCCGGCAAACTCATCGAGCTTGCCGGTGACCCGGTCGTCGAATCGCGCACCAACGGCAATCAGAAGATCGCACTCGGCTACTGCCATATTGGCGGTGTAGGTGCCGTGCATGCCAAGCATTCCCATGGAGAGTTTGTTGGTCCCTGGAAAGGCGCCAAGGCCCATCAGCGTCATGGTGACGGGAATATTGAGCGTGGTGGCCAGTTCGGTCAGCTCCCTGTTGGCCCCGGAAAGAATAACACCTCCGCCGACGTAGAGCACGGGCCGCCTGGCCTCCATGATCAGCTTGCAGGCCTTTTCCACTTGACGGTGGTGGGGCGTGTAGTTGGGCTGGTAGCTCGGTATGTTAACCGGCGTTTTTTCGGGATATTTGCACATACCGGCAACAACATCCTTGGGCAGATCCACCAGGACAGGGCCGGGGCGGCCGGTTCTGGCGATATGGAAGGCTTGGCGCAGCGTGGGAACCAGATCTTCCGTGCTTTTCACCAGGTAATTGTGTTTGGTGCATGGTCGAGTGATGCCGACGATGTCCACCTCCTGGAAGGCGTCGTTGCCGATCAGCTTGGTTGGTACCTGGCCGGTGAGTACCACCAAGGGGATGGAATCCATGTGGGCCGTGGCGATTCCGGTGACGCCGTTGGTGGCGCCGGGACCGGAAGTCAAAATGGCCACGCCGACTTTGCCCGTCGTACGGCTGTAGGCATCGGCGGCATGGATGGCGCCCTGCTCATGACGGACTAGTATGTGTTGAATATCCGCCTTGAATAATGCGTCGTAGAGATCCAGTACAGCCCCTCCGGGAAATCCAAATATGGATTTGGTCCCTTCTTCCTGAAGGCATTTGACGATGGCCTGAGAACCACTGATTGTGCTCATAACTACGTTGTCCTTGGGTTTGCAATTGCTTGATTGCTTGAAATCTGACAGAGTCAGAACGATTGCTAAAATATAGAGGTGAAGCCCGGAGATGTCAACCACTTTGCCGAACTCCCGCCTCCCCTCGGCGTCATCCCCGCCACTCCCGGCGTCATCTCCGCCTCCCCCCGTCGTCATTCCGGACCCCGATCCGGAATCCAGAAAGAACCACAAGCGAAGCGAGTGGGAAAAACTTTCACCAGTAGCAGCAAAACACCCTTGACATTTCACTAAAGTGATGAGTAAAGTACAAGCAACATCAAAAAATAAACCATTTCCCAGGAGTAAACCAACACCATGAGAAACCACCTCCTCGCTCTACACCTGCTACCACTGACGATGCCAGCGCGAACTGCGGCACAAGCGGGGGAGTTGTGATATAAAACTCACATATAGAGATTGACCCCAAAAGGCCACGGTTCGCAAGAACCGTGGCCTTTTTTTTATCGTTTGTAACTGCCCACAGGGTGCCGGAGCTCCCTGTGGGCAGCTACGATCTTTCTTCACAAAAAGCCAAGGAGCACAACATTATGAATGCGGAATTAGTTGCCAAGTATAGACCCTATCCCCAGGTGGATCTGCCCGACAGGACATGGCCATCAAGGCAAATCGAAAAGGCGCCCACCTGGTGCAGCGTGGACCTGCGCGATGGCAACCAGGCCCTTATTCAGCCCATGAGTCTCGAGAAAAAGCTCGATATGTTCCGGCTTCTTACCAGGATGGGGTTCAAGGAGATCGAGGTCGGTTTCCCTTCCGCTTCCGACGTGGAGTATCAGTTTACCCGCAAACTCATCGAGGAAGACCGTATCCCCGACGACGTCGAGATCCAGGTGCTCACACCGGCCCGCGAGGAGCTCATCAGAAAAACCTTTGCCTCGGTCAAGGGTGCCAAAAGAGCCATTGTCCATCTCTACAACTCCACCTCCACGGTGCAGCGCGACGTTGTTTTCCATATGGGAAGAAAAGAAATCATCGAACTGGGCGTCAACGGTGCCAGGATTCTCAAGGAAGAGCAGGCCAAGTACCCGGAAACCGCCTTCCGCTTTCAGTATTCTCCCGAAAGCTTCACTGGTACCGAGCTCGATTACGCCCTGGAAATCTGCGAGGCGGTGATGGACGAGATGGCGCCCACTCCCGAAGATCCCATGATCATCAATCTGCCGGCCACGGTGGAGGTCTCCACGCCCAACATCTATGCCGACCAGATAGAGTGGTTCTGCCGTAACATGAAAAACCGGGACAGCGCCATTATCTCCCTGCATACTCACAATGACCGGGGCTGTGCTGTGGCAGCCACTGAACTTGCTCTGATGGCCGGCGGTCAGCGGGTTGAGGGCACTCTGTTCGGCAACGGTGAGCGAACCGGCAATGTCGACATCATCACCCTGGCCCTTAATATGTTCACCCAGGGCGTCGATCCGAGGATCGATATCAAGGATATCAATCGCCTCATCGATACCTACGAGAGGGTTACCAATGTTCCGGTTCCCATCCGCCAGCCCTATGCCGGCGAGCTGGTCTATACCGCCTTCTCCGGCTCCCACCAGGATGCCATCAAAAAGGGCATGGACAAAGTTGAAAGCGATGACTCCGCCTACTGGGAAGTGCCCTATCTTCCCATGGATCCGCGTGATGTGGGAAGAACCTACGAGTCCATCATCCGCATCAACAGCCAGTCCGGCAAGGGCGGCGTTGCCTATATTCTCGACCATGAATACGGCTTCAAAATGCCCAAAGCCATGCAGCCCGAGTTTGGCCATATCGTCAAGAAACTCACCAACACGCTGGGCCGTGAACTGCACAATCACGAGATTGAGAGCGCCTTCACCCAGGAATATCTCAGCTGTATGCAGCCATACGCACTCAAAGGGTTCAACGTGGTGAAACGCCATTTTGCCGACAAAGCGCTGTCCTCGGCCGATATTGAAGCACACCTCAATGTCGACGGTGAGGTCATGGTCCTCAATGCTTCGGGCAATGGCCCTCTCGATGCCTTCTGCAACGCCGTCAAGGAAAATGTCACCGGACCTTTCACCCTGTGCAGCTATCACGAGCATGCTCTGAACTCGGGTTCCAGCGCCACCGCCGTCACCTATATCGAAATAGAGGACAGACATGGTAATCGCTACTGGGGGGCCGGCATCGATACCGATATTATCGTCTCCTCCATCCGCGCAGTGCTCAGCAGCCTCAACAGAGCGGCAAAAGCGGCAAAATAATGCCTTTGAAAAATCACTGATCAGCGCACCACTAACCCGGCCATACCGGAATAGTGGTGCCCACATTCCCCACCCCGTCATTCCGGACTACGATCCGGAATCCAGGCCTACCGCAAGCGAAGCGAGCGGGCAACACAGTGCGGGGTCCAAGTGCGGGGTCATATCAGTATGAAACAAAGCACTTTGGTGGTATAATCAAATTCGATGGCATAATGAAATTGTGTAACTGCCCGGCTGTGGTTTGGCCAGGTCGTGAAAACACAAAGGAATTTAATTTTACTCTGACCCCAAATCATACTGAGGAATAACATTACAGGCCAAGGAGCAAAGGGTGCTACGATGAAAAAGACGGATAAGGATGTTGGAGAGAATTTGCCCTCCACGCAACCGGTTGATTTTGATCTCAATGATCCCCGCTGGTATCTCAACCGGGAGCTGACCTGGCTTGAGTTCAATAAACGTGTACTGCATGAGGGGATGGATGAGCGTAACCCATTGCTTGAGCGTCTCTTTTTTCTTTCCGTGCTGGGGGCCAACCTGGATGAGTTCTTCATGAAGCGTATTGGCGGTCTCAAACAGCAGGTGGGGGCCGGGGTGAAAAAACTCAGTGTCGACGGCATGCTGCCGGAAGAGCAGATAGTGGCCTGCGGTGTTGCGGTCCGTCATCTTCTTGATAAGCGCGAGGTGCTGGAAAAAACCCTGCTCGACCGTCTGGAGGGAGAAAGCATTTTTTTCAGCAAATATAAAGAACTGCCTGAAAAACGCAGGGCCAAGATGGATGACTATTTTTGTGGCAATATCTACCCGCTTCTGACTCCCCAGGGCATAGATCCTGCCCATCCTTTTCCTTTTATTTCCAACCTCTCGTTGAACCTGCTCGTCGTTACCGGCGAGGTCGACAATGGCCAGTCGTTTTTAAACCGCATCAAGGTGCCCATGGGTATCGGGGTACCTCGCTTCATAGACTGCGGTGATAGACATCAGCATGTCTATATCACCTTCGAGGATCTTATTGCCAACAATCTCGAAGCACTTTTCCCGGGCATGGTTATACAGAGCTCCTGGCTGTTTCGGGTAACACGTAATGCCATAACGGAACCCCATGCCGAACAGGCCAACGATCTGCTTGTCATGATCGAAACAGCCCTGCGTGATCGAAAATTCGCCCAGATTGTCCGCCTTGAAGTGGAGGAGGGGATGGACAACCACCTCCAGGGCATGCTGGCTGCCGAACTTGACATCAATGAAGGAGATGTCTACGCCGTGCACGGGTATATCGGCAAGTCCGACTTCAAGGAGCTGTGCAGCATCGATAGGGCCGAACTTCACTTTGCCCCCCACAACCCCTGTGACCATCCGGTCCTGCTTAAGGATGCAGCCAATATTTTTCATATCATACGGGATCGCAAAAGCATACTGCTGCAGTATCCGTACGAATCCTTCGATACATCCATCGAGCGTTTTCTCAAGGAGGCCAGTGTGGACCCCAAGGTGCTGGCCATCAAGATGACCCTCTACCGCACCGGATCACAGTCGAGAATTATCCAATATCTGGCCGATGCCGCCCACAACGGTAAACAGGTTGCGGTTGTGGTCGAGCTGATGGCGCGCTTCGACGAGTCGGCCAATATCAGCTGGGCCGAGGAGCTCGAGAAAGCCGGGATTCATGTCACCTATGGCGTTGTAGGGTTAAAAACCCACAGCAAGGTGATTTTTGTAGTGAGAAGGGATTATGATGGCCTGCGCCGCTATGTCCACCTGGGCACCGGCAATTATCACGCCGGCACGGCACGGCAGTACAGTGATATCGGCATGCTGAGCTGTGACCCCGTGCTCGGTGATGATCTGACCGAGTTTTTCAATTATCTGACCACCGGATATTCTCCGGTCCGGCTCTATAAAAAGATTCTGCCCTGTCCCAATATGCTCAAGAATGCGCTTCTTGAAAAAATCGAACGGGAGATCGAGCTCCACACCGGCGCCGGCGAGGGCAGGATCATTTTTAAATGTAACGCCCTGGAGGATAAGGATATCACCCGCGCTCTGTACAGAGCCTCGCAGGCGGGGGGGAGTATTGATCTGATCATTCGTGATTCCTGCAGGTTGCGGCCGGGCATCCCGGGGCTGTCCGATAACGTCAGGGTTATTTCCATTGTCGGCCGATTCCTCGAGCATGCCAGGATTTATTATTTCAAAAATGGAGGCCAGGAGGAGTATTATTTCGGTTCCGCCGATCTGATGAAACGCAATCTCGAATCACGTGTCGAGGTCGTCACCCCCGTCGAGGAT
>JBHEOR010000038.1:0-919 GCA_046260685.1 Desulfopila sp. | reverse complement strand
ATCTTGTTCTGCAGATGCAGCTCCAGGAAATACTGGAAGTGCAGCTGGAAAACAGAAGAAACAGCTGGAAGATGGACTCCGACGGTAAATACACCAAATGCGAAAACGGCAATGCCGAGGGAGGGCAGACCATCGATGAGGTCTTCATCAAAATGGCCGAAAAACGGTTGGCCACAACCCCCGGTGTAAAAAAGAAAAAACAACGCAAGAGCAGAAAGCAGGAAAAGGGGAGGAAGAGGAACTGAGACATTGCCATGCAGGGGCGGATCCGTCTAGGGGCGGGCCCCTGTGTCCGCCACAAACCTCCTCTCGAATCCACCCCCGTAAGCCATTGTGCTCCACCCCGGTACCTCTGCCCGTCAATGCGAGCGAAGCGCGGCAAACCAGAAAAGAACAGCAGCCTTGGGCCAAAACCCTCTGGACTGCCGCGTCGCTCCGCTCCTCGCAGTGACGAGTAAAAAGATAAGATGCCAAGAAGAAATGCCGTCATTGCGAGCGAAGCGCGGTCGTCATTGCGAGCGAAGCGCGGCAATCCAGGCCTCCCGCAAGCAAAGCGAGCGGGAAAAATAATAATTCTGTCCCCAAATGTTGTCTCTAACCACTAACCACTCGCCACTGCAGTACTCGCCACTGCAGTATCATAACTTGGTCCGACCCCATTTACAATTTCTAAAATTTCTTCTAAATTCTTGACGATTGTCTCACACCTGCATACAATGTATGTGTATACAAACAATTACATGGAGGGTGCCATGCGTAAAGCTACAAGTGTAACAGTTCGTGTCAAGCCGACCACAAAAACCCGACTTGAGGCCTTGGCCCAGGCTACCAGACGTTCAAAATCCTACGTTATCGAAGAGGCATTAGAGCTGCACCTCGACGTAAATGAATGGCAGATCAATGGTATCGTCCAGGCCTT
>JBHEOR010000379.1:0-521 GCA_046260685.1 Desulfopila sp. | reverse complement strand
AGTGCCGCAAACAGCGGCCAATCTTCCGTACTCAGCACTTCAACGACACCATCAATACTGGCAGGCCAGATGAGAACAAGGGCAAGCACCGCGAACGCGATGGAGAGGATCGCCTGTGGACTGCCGTGAGGCGCAGCATATTTGAAACCGAAGATGAAGATAGCATATGACATCCCGGCAAGCAGTCCGGCACCCACGCCGAGAAGCGTAATTCCCTCGGCACCGACATCGTAGATTTGCGTGAGCAGTACTATTCCCACCATCACCACTGTAATCGCGGTCAGCTTCAGAACAGTGGGTTTCTCAAGCTGAAGTGCGAATGAAACCAGATAGACAAACACCGGAGCGCAATACATTAGGGTGGCCGCAACCGCGACACTCCCCTCCTCGATACTCAAAAAATAGAAGCAAAAGTTACCGGCCACGCCGAGTCCCGCAATAGCCGACCAAAACCACAGCCTGTAATCTGCCAGTCCGCTTCTACCGGGCTGAATCATAAGCCATATCAGCACAAAAAGCAG
>JBHEOR010000378.1:0-529 GCA_046260685.1 Desulfopila sp. | reverse complement strand
CCCTGGAATAGACGGCGAGGGGAATCAGATCGACGCAACCGATGGCATCAATGTGGTAAAGAAATCAGTAAAAAATGGTAAAGGTTGAGCGCAGATAGACCTCTGCTGATGATTCATTTTCGGTAACCTACCAGTAATAGCGACGTTTCGCAAGCGGCACTCTCAGTTCCTCGCTCCTCACCCAATAGACAGAAAGAAACCCGGATGTCCACGCAGAAAAGGATGATCGGTACTGCCATCTCAATTCTTTGTCTGGCAGATTAGTTACTCTTGCCGGTCCTTGCAGGCATCAAGATCGTCTGAGTGGCTCTTCCAGGAAGTTGATTGTAGCCTGGTGGGAGAGCTTCATGGGCGTACTGGAACAGATTGACTATGATGATTATTATGTAGTGGTCATGGATGTTACGATGTAAAAGCTTGAGAGTGGAGGTGGCAGGATGATCGGCGCCCTTGCAGGAGATATCATCGGATCGGTGTATGAGGCTCATCCCATCAAGACCAAAGAGTTCTCCCTCTTTCATCCGGACTC
>JBHEOR010000377.1:0-530 GCA_046260685.1 Desulfopila sp. | reverse complement strand
AAGCAGCTCTGAGCTGGGCGGAAGACCTAGCCAAGAGAAGCCCTCTTGCCGTGCAGATTGCGAAAAGCGCCTTCTATCAATCCGAGGACATGGATTATCAGAAGCAGTTCCAGTTTATGAACGAGGCCTTTGCCAGGCTGTGCACCACCGATGATGCAAAAGAAGGAGTTGCCGCCTTTTTTGACAAAAGACCCCCCCAATGGAAATTGCAATAGAATTTTATCGCTTCCCCAGTCACACGACGGGCAGCAGACTGGGGATGCATTTCTCCTTATTGCCCAACGCCAAATCATGCTCCCCTTTTCGGGTGGCAATAATTGCCGATGCCAGTTCCGGCAGCGAGGTTCCAATCGCGACAATAGTCAAACCGATAAGCAAATCACTGACACCAAAAGTCCGGGCTATTTCGACTGCCCCCCAGACCAACATGCGCGAGCTGGCAATAAGCAGGACCAGGCCGACGAGAAGCCGAATGATCGACCAGCGAATCGGCATCGGATTGCTACCCAGTACTTGCACCACTTCCGTAC
>JBHEOR010000376.1:0-534 GCA_046260685.1 Desulfopila sp. | reverse complement strand
CCCTCAGGCTGCAGGGTATGCTTGTCAACCGGAATATAGCCCATGGGGTCGGCAATTCCGGAATCAATCATTACCTCTGCCCCAAAGTTTGGGGGGATGGAGACAAGCAGGTCGTAGTCCACTTCCTGGCCGTCAAAGGCCTGGATGACCTTGCGGTCGCCGTCCACCGCGCCAAGGGCGAAGTTTGGCACAATGTTGATGTTTTTCTCCTTACAAGCCTGGGTCAGCACCTCGGTGGCAACAGGCTTGGTGAAGGCACCGGTCAGGGGAGTGACAAACTGCAGGTCAACCTTTTCCCGTATGCCGCGCTGATGCAGATGCCAGTCAACCAGAAAAGCAAATTCAAGGGGAGCGACAGGGCACTTAATGGGCATTTCCGCAATATTGACAACCAGTTTTCCGCCTTCAAACTGCCCCAGAGCCTTTTTCAAAGCAAGACAGTCATCGAAGGTATAGTAGCCGAATGCGGTTGTATTCCATGTTTCCGCAAGACCTTCGACCTCTTCCGGATGCGTATCACACCCGGTTGACATG
>JBHEOR010000375.1:0-535 GCA_046260685.1 Desulfopila sp. | reverse complement strand
CGAGGTTAAAAAAAGATCGGCCTATATCAAAGCGATAAAACAGCCACTTCTCTTCATTACGCCAACGATTAACATCAAACCATCATGCATTCTCAGAAGGTTGCGCTGTCATCATTGATGGCGTCGTAAAAACTCTTCATCTGTTCGTCATTGCACCAAAATTTAGGTTTTACGAGTTCCCCGCGCCGTCATTCTCAAATTTCCTGGCACAAAACTTGTATGATATTGAAAACAATGTGCAGGCAAACCAGCTAAAATGAAACAAGGAAGAATGTTGCTTAAGGCGGCGATTTTCGGAGTTACTTTGCTTTCCACCGCTACTTTCATACAAGCGCAGTATGAAAGCAAAAAGAAAATGGGAATTCCCGAGGATGTAGATCCGGTCCATGCTACATATATACCTGTAGTGAGCGATCAAGATTTCGAAACCATGATGAAAAAAGACCAGGAAATGAAAGCAAAGATCATGGACCGACAAAAACAGTTACTCGAACGCCGCTATGATCTGAGCGATAATCCTTCGGACGTCATGATG
>JBHEOR010000374.1:0-541 GCA_046260685.1 Desulfopila sp. | reverse complement strand
GAACAGAACAGGGAGTTGTATGCAAAACCCTGTTGGTCACACTGCCGAGGAAAAGTTCCTCAAGATTAGTAAGACCACGGGAACCAATAATGATCAAATCGCATTTTTGAATTTTGGCTATATCGGGAATTACAGCTCCAGCCGGTTCTTCCATTAATCTTTCTTCAATTTCTATTCCTGCTTCACGTAATCGTTCAGTAAAAGGTGCAAGGAATAAAGATCATAATTGTAACTGTTTGAAGTGACAAATGAAACGAACAAAAGGCAAGAACTCGGGATATATTGTAAATAAATTGTTGCTGGAACATTTTATGCAATCACTGTCGATAACAGGATGCAATTTCATTGAAAAAACAAATCTACTGCTCCTGTTGCGATGTTTTTGCAGAAGTGGATTATGCGCAAGTGTCAGGAAAATTTACATCGTGTTAAATATTTTTCATAAATGAAGATATCTAACGGTGCATTTTGCTCAGGGGACACCAAGGTATACGGTTCCGGTAAAAATTGAGATCATAGGAGTCGCCAAATGGGACAGCAC
>JBHEOR010000373.1:0-553 GCA_046260685.1 Desulfopila sp. | reverse complement strand
AATCTGTTCCCCGCAGGTGCGGGGATAAACCGATTGATTCCACGGCCATCGGAACGGGCGAAGCCTGTTCCCCGCAGGTGCGGGGATAAACCGCGTTTTACCTAAACCGGTGTCTGCGAATATGCCTGTTCCCCGCAGGTGCGGGGATAAACCGACAAATGGATGATCCGCGCCGGGTGCCGGTACCTGTTCCCCGCAGGTGCGGGGATAAACCGGTGGATGTTGGCGTCCAATGTGTGCTCTGAAACTGTTCCCCGCAGGTGCGGGGATAAACCGTCACAGCCGTATAAAGGTTCACCAAAACTGGCCTGTTCCCCGCAGGTGCGGGGATAAACCGGCCACCCTCCGGTCCCTGTGAAATTTTCCCAACTGTTCCCCGCAGGTGCGGGGATAAACCGCTAAAAATGCTTGGCTCGGCTGGCAAGCCGCCCTGTTCCCCGCAGGTGCGGGGATAAACCGCAGCTTTACAAGTGCGTACAGGCGCACACAACCTGTTCCCCGCAGGTGCGGGGATAAACCGCCCTCCCTGCTCAATAATGGTATCTCCATACAC
>JBHEOR010000372.1:0-554 GCA_046260685.1 Desulfopila sp. | reverse complement strand
GGGTATCAGCTGTAATAACATGGAGCTGAAGATGAATCGCAAGGGCTTTCATCTTCTCCGCTACCCCATCAAGCAACTCTCCGTCACGAGCCAGGGTTCCATTATAGTCAAGAACGAGATGTGAAATCCTTAAAGACACTCCACCTGGTATATCTACCTCAATCACCTAATAGCCCTCCAAGAGGAATTTTCTCCGATAAAATTTCGGGAGCCCCCCTTCACAAAGGGGGGGACACTGTTTATTTACCATTTACCGGGTTCTATTATTTCGGCGTACTAGAGTACGTCGTAATGATAGAAATTGGCAGCGCCCCGCAGGAGATAAGCGTAGACTTCGAGTGCCCTTGCGGTGCAACGACGCAGATGAAGAATTTTTACGACGCCATCAATCCATACAACAATTCTTATTGTAGTAGTTTTCTGTGCAGAATCACTTTATCATAGAAAACTATGAAAACATCTAAAAGCGAAGTCAGTGACCATGATTTGAAGAAAGTTATTGCCGACTTTCTTAACCAGGGCCATGTGGAAAATATTATAGCAATGTTCCGCCG
>JBHEOR010000371.1:0-557 GCA_046260685.1 Desulfopila sp. | reverse complement strand
CCTTTACCAGTTGCGGCACCGAAAGTGATTCTACAGCAGTTCTGTCGGCATTGCAGTCCTTTCCCGAGAGAAAACATATTGTGACCACCCGGGTGGAGCATCCGGCTATCAAAACCCTGTGTGAGAGCCTGGATGCGCTTACAGGGCATAAGCACAGAGTAACGCGTTTGAAAGTTGACGCCGACGGTATGCTTGACATGGATGAGTACCAAAAGGCCCTGAGTGATGATACTGCGATTGTCAGTGTGATGTGGGCCAACAATGAAACGGGTGTACTTTTTCCCGTGGAAGAGATGGCCGCAATGGCAAAGGAGCGGAACATTTTATTCCATACCGATGCGGTCCAGGCGGTTGGTAAAGTCCCCATAAACATGCAGGAGTCCTGCATCGATTTTCTTTCCCTGTCCGGGCATAAACTGCATGCACCGAAGGGTGTCGGGGTTTTATACGTTCGGCGGGGCACGCCTTTTGTACCGTTTTTGGCGGGCGGGCACCAGGAAAGGGGCCGTCGCGGCGGCACCGAAAATGTGGCATCCATCGTCGGCCTGGGGCGGGCC
>JBHEOR010000370.1:0-568 GCA_046260685.1 Desulfopila sp. | reverse complement strand
CTTCGGGATGAGTGCCGGCATCGATGTTTGGTAATTCTGACAGTGTTCTGGCAGTGCTCATGTGAACCCCTTAGATGAAATATTCCGGTTGCTTCTGCTCTCGACCAAAGTCGATGCGGTTCCAGGTGCGTTCATGGGCAAAGTAGATAAAAAACTTCACGATTGTATCAGTCAGGCCGATCGCTGCAGCAAGTTCCCACTGGTTCGTTAAGCCCAGAGCGATGGATGCTGTGATGACAGTTGCCAGAAGTCGCCAGGAAATTGATTTTGCAAGGCTGCGTTTTGTAGATTCCATGAAATGCGATGCCCCTGAGATATAGTACTTAGAGTTGGAGTGATTCAGACGATACTAAAATACGTTGTTATAGTCAAGTACAAATATTATTATTATTTTATAAAGTACTGTAGTTTATGTGTGTATAGTCTGGCTGTAATATGGGCCAAACAGCCGGATTTGCAGCCGGCTCATGGATAGCCCGACAGGCTGCTAGAGCCGAAAAATAAAGGCGTATGGACAGTTGACGGTGTGTATGAGTTGAGTGAGAGCAGAAACGGTGGGGTTTAGATG
>JBHEOR010000037.1:9365-22698 GCA_046260685.1 Desulfopila sp. | reverse complement strand
AGTCCAGAGTGCTTGCAGCTTTGGGGATCTCCGAAGATGAAGCCCAGCAAAAGTTTGGATTTCTCCTGCGTTCGCTTGGTCTCGGTGCACCTCCCCATGGCGGTATCGCCTTTGGACTTGATCGTTTGCTGATGATCATCACCGGAAGCAGTTCCATTCGTGATGTCATCGCTTTTCCCAAAACGCAGAAGGCGACCTGTCCATTGACGGAGGCGCCCGCATCCGTAGCCAGAAAGCAGCTCACTGAGCTCTCTCTTCGGCCGGACTGGAAAGAAAAACCATAGTATCCCGTAGCGCTCCTCAAATCCTTTTGGCCGGCCGTCGCTCATGCGGTAGCCGGCATTTTCCAACCCCACTACCAGCCATATTCGGCGAGCTGGACAAAAAAGAGATAGGATCCTCCCAGGAAGATCGTCGTGGTAAAGAGGAAAAAACAGAGGCTGCCGATCAGGTTGTGACAGCTTTTCAAGAATTTTTCACTGCGATGCTCCGCACCGCTGTCTTTTCTTCGGTTTGCTGTTTGCATAGCTCCCTCCTGCAATACGTTGTTCGTGATGTTGTCAAGAGTATAGCAGGGGAGGGTTATCACAGAGTGATTACCCCCCTAAAAAAATGCAACTGTCTCCCGTATTCAAAAAGAAAAAACAGGTAAGCGCAGACTCCGAATTGAGAAAAATTGCAGGCGATGCCGAAAATATTGTCGGATGTACCTATTATTCTGTCGAGCCTCTCTGTCATGGAAGTAAAAAAGGTTGGTTTTATGTTGTTCTTTACGTTAAGGTAATCATTGCTGTTGGGGGTATCGGCCAATTGCTGATGACGGTACCTTTTTGTGGTTACCATAATTTTCCTGGAGGTAAAGGAATGCGGAAATTCTTTATGCTGCTAAGTCTTGTTGCGCTTGTTTCTCCATTGTGTCAATTGAAGGGGCAGCTAGTGTGGGCGGCTGAAATCGCCGGTGTCAATATTGAAGAGGAGCTTGCCGCAGAGGATGGCACCAGCTTGAAGCTCAATGGTGCGGGTATCCGGTCCAAATTTTTCTTCAAGATATATATTGCTGAGCTCTACCTGGAAAACCCAACAGATGAGGCCGCCGCGGCCATAGCCGATACTGGCTATAAACGTGTTGTCATGCATTTTCTCTATGATGAAGTAGGACAGGAAAAGCTTGTCGATGGATGGAATGAAGGTTTTTCTGCAAATCTTGCTGAAGCCGCGCACGACACACTTCAGTCCCGCATAGATGCCTTTAACGCGATGTTTACAGAGGCCATGACAGAGGGCGATAGGATAGTTTTCGATTATGTGCCGGGTCAGGGGACCAGAATCAGCATAAAAGGTGAAAAGAAGGGTGTCATTGCGGGAAAGGATTTTAATGATGCCCTGCTCTCCATCTGGCTGGGCAATGAACCGGTAAGTTCGGATCTGCGCCGGGATATGCTGCAGCAGTAAGCCAAAACAGCGGCACTCTCTCATATACGGCAGAACCACGGCAGAATCTTTGGCAGTACCCTGCTTGCGTGTTGAGAGCTCGCCAGTCCACCACACCACGCAGGGCCGTCAATGTGCCGGAGAGCTCCTGAACCCCATTGCAAGTACGGCAAGACTTGCAAGATTCATGAAATCCTCGGCCCCTTGGTGCGTTGTCGGTTGTGAGTAACGGTATAAAGGCGTCGTGGCTGTTTGCAAGGCGATCAAAGTTCAGCAACGCCCCCGGGGATAAGACAGACAAAGGTGAACTCCGTTTCGCCGTTGTTGCGCAGCTGATGCTCCTCATTGCCGGGTACAAAAATGGCCGTTCCTGCCTCCACATCATGCCACTCGCCGTTCTGAAAGATCTGGCCTTTTCCAGCATGGACAAAAATTTCATGCTCCCATTGGTGTGAATGTCGTGGCGTGTAGCCATCAACACCGACGCTAAAAATACGCATGCAGAAATTTGGAGCGCCGTCCTCCTTTCCCACGGCAATCCTTCCGGTAACATTCTTCACCGCTTCGCCGTTAAACTGCCGGCCTGGTATGGTTTCATACTGAACTATTTTCATAATGATATTCCTTACTCCCTGAATCCTGCAATTGATTTTCTCTGTCCTCTGCTGTTTGGCTGCTCGGCAAAGGGTCCCGCAGCTGTCGCCTGCTGATTTTTAATTTCTTCCAATAGGATAACCAGTAGGGTGGAAAATGGCTAGACCTTCTCGCGACGAGACAGCAGTCCCAGGTAGATGGCGCCAAGAGTGATTGCAACGCCAAGCCAGTTAAGCCAACTGGTGGGGCGGGCAAAAAAGAGAACGTCCCAGAAAAAAGCAAGGGAGGGCTGGAGGAGGAGGATAAGGCCTGCCGAGGTGGTGTTGGTGCGCGGCAGGGAGGTGGCGATGAGCAGCCAGCCCAGGCACTGGCTGAAAAAACCCAGGCTGAGCAGGCTGAACAACGAGGGAAGGTCGGAGATAACCAATGTCTGTTTACCTGACAGTATGTAGATTCCAAGAAAGATTGCAGTGGTAAACGAGACGAGCAGCATCGGCTGAATTGTGCTTGTGGAGACCCCGGAGAGATATTTTAAACTGATAATATAACAGGCATAGAACAGAGCAGTGGCCAGGCCGAAATAGACCCCAAGCCGGTGGTTCGCCGTCGTGTCGGGCCATTCAAGGCCGATTATAAAAAAAAGCCCCATGGCGGCCAGGGGCAGGGCAAGCAACAGCAGGCCGCTGTATCGTTCTTTAAGGAGAAAAATCCCCACTCCGGCGAGAACAAATACCTGGCAGTTACCAAGAAGTGTGGCCAGCCCGGGACCGACAAGGCGGATGGATTTGTGCCAGCAATAAAGATCAAGGGCAAAGAGGAGGCCGCAGAGCAGAGCAAGGAAAAAGTGTGATGGGCGAGGAGGTGTTATGTCCCGCCGTTGGATGGCAAAAACGATCAGAAAGAGGAGCCCGAAAAAAACACGGTAGAATGCAGAAGAAGAAGCACTGACTTGGGCTATGGTGACCCATACGCCGGAAAAGCTGATGGCAACGGCACCGATGGCAAGCCTGGTATTGGGGTGAAGAAGGTGTCTCATGGCCCGGATAATCGTGCATTTTTACGAGAATGTCCACCATTTTATCAATAAGGTCAGAACCCCTTACTTCCGTGAAGTCTAGGTGGCACTCAAACCGCCTATCTATCAAACATCCTCCCCCCAGTTCATAAACAATCCGCATGTCCGTACCAGGATAGATCATATCGGAATCATTGAGCTGTAACTCCCGATATTTGGAAAAAGTCCCAGATCAAGAGTTCTGCCGTTGCAAAGAGTACTTTCATATTTCTGTGGGTATGCTAATATGCTTTTTCTGATCACCACTGAAACACGGCTGTCCTGGCCCTTGAGTGCTATTGGCTGCGTTTGGTTGGGAGTCAGCTACTTTTTTGTATTTCCATTCCATACCCGCGTATAACAGGTATACGTATGGGTATCGTCTGGTCAATAGGCTTCGCCTGGCGAGTTTACTATACAGTACATGCCCACATTCCTTTTTCGAAGAAGCTGCAGAGCACTCTTTCAATTGTGGAGCGCTCTTTTTTTCGTGATCCTCACTCTTCTGTGTGGCAGTGCGTTTAGCGCCCATGCCAAGGGTGGTGACCATGAATCCATAGCAAATTCATCTGCACAGGAAAAGCAACAGAAGTTTGGCTTGAGCGCCTCTGAACGTGAGTTTCTCCGCAGTCACCCCGTTATACGAGTCGGTAATGAAGATGACTGGCCGCCTTTTGATTTTAGTGAGCACGGCGTCCCCAAAGGCTACGCCATCGATCATCTTGAGCTTCTAGGGCGCAAACTTGGCATATCCTTTGAGTATGTCAATGGCCACAGCTGGGGCGAACTTCTGGAGATGTTCCGTCGGGGGGAGATCGATCTGCTGCCGTCGCTGTGGTATTCCAAGGGGCGTGACGAGTTCATGCATTTCACCGAACCTTTTGTCACCCTTCCCTATGTTATCATCACCAGGCGCGGCGATGCCACCATCTCATCGTTTGACAGTCTGTCCGGTAAAACGGTTTCCGTTGCTCAAGGCTATATTCAAGAGGAGGTGCTCGAATCCTCGTTTCCCGAAATTCAACTGCACAAAGTGAGTAATCCCCTTGAGGCCCTCAAGGCCATAACCTATGGCAAGGCCGATGCCTATATTGGTTATCGGGGCGTTGTAGACTATCTTATAGCCACTCGTTTTTTCACTGATCTTCAAATAATCGGGGAGAGCCGGGCACCGGGGCTGGGACCCCAAGGGTTGCATATCGCTGTGCGTAACGATATGAAAATGCTAAGAGACCTCTTGCAAAGAGCCATGGACAGCGTCTCCCAACAAGACAAGGTGGCGCTTTCACAGCGCTGGATCTCTGTTGAGCAGAAGCCGTTTCCCGACCTTTCCAGGCAGGAGAGAGCGTATTTGCGTCGGCATCCGGTTTTGCGGGTGGATAATCTGCGGGATTGGCCGCCTTTCAATTTCAGCCACCAGGGCAATGCCAGAGGATTTTGTGTCGATTATATGAAACTGCTGGCGCAAAAGCTTCAGGTGGACCTTGATTTTGTCAGCGGTCCAACGTGGCAGGAGTTTATGTCCATGCTGGAGACAGGCGACATTGATCTGCTCATTGATGTGGTTGAAACCCCCAAGCGCCGCAGCTCAATTCGTTTTACCGAACCCTATTTAACCATTTATTCAGGTATTGTTTTTAAACGCGGTGCAAAGAGGCTGACAAGCATACGGCAACTCATCGGCAAAAGGGTAGCGGTTCCCAGGGACTTCTATTACCAGGAGATTCTAGAAGAGCATTATCCCGGCATCGAAGTTGTCGATAAAGACGGCATTCTGGAATGTTTGAAGGCGGTTTCAACCGGGAAAGTCGACGCTGCTCTGGCAGAGAAACCGGTGTTTGATCATCTCATTATTAAACATTTCCTCACCAATCTTGAAAGTGTGTCCATAATGGATAGCGTCCATTTAGAAAATACGCCTGTATCCATCGGTACAGCCAAGGATCGCCCCATTCTTCGCAATATCGTACAGAAGGCAATGGATGCCGTGACCGAGCGGGAAAAAGCCGCATTGTATGAACGCTGGTTTGATACGGAGGATGGCACCGCGACAAGCTCACGAGTTCCTCTTTCTCCTGAAGAACAGGAGTATCTGGCTGACAGTGAGGAGATTCGAATGTGCGCGGACCCACAGCGGCTGCCCTTTGAAGCCATCGATGACACCGGACAACATATCGGCATAGTGGCCGACATTATGACCAGTGTCGGTAAGAGAATAGGTGTGCCCCTGACCCTCGTTCCCACAGCGACCAGAAAACAAAGTCTTGAAGCGGTTACTCGAGGAGATTGTGATATCATCGCGGCAATCAACACGACCGATGACACCTCCGGTTCGATTCTTTTGAGTAAGCCGTATTTTGATTCGGTCAGCGTTATGGTTAGCCGCGATGAAGAATCATACATTGCCAAGATAAACTCTCTCTCCGGCAAGAAAGTGGCAGTGGTTGAAGGCAATCCCATAATACAATATCTCACCCAAAATATAGCTGACATCCGGCTCACCATCATGGCTGAGTTGGAACAATGCCTCGCTGCAGTGGCAGCAGGCGAGGTGGATGTGGCAATTGATAATCTGCAGACGGTGAGCTACGCCATACATGAACAAAAACTCTATAATCTTAAGATTGCCGGACAGACACCCTATCGGGATTTCCTTCATATCGGCATAAGCAGTCACGCTTCTGAACTGCAGCCAATACTGAACAAGGCACTGGCGTCGTTTTCTCCGCAGTTCATGGAGCGGATTACCCGGGATTGGCTTGCCATACGATTTGAACATAGTTTCGACACCAAACTGCTCTGGCAGATAGTGGGCGGTGTGGTCTTTGTGATTAGTATCATCATGTACTGGAACAGGAGTCTGGCGCGGTTGAATAAAGCTCTGGCCAAAGCCCATGATGATCTGGAAGAGAAAAATGTTGAACTGGAAAGGCTTGCTATAACCGATGGCCTCACTGGCCTGTATAACCGAATGAAGCTCGAGATGATCCTTGAAAATGAATGTCGCAGAGCGTCGCGCTCGTCGGCTTCCATGGCGATTGTCATGCTGGATGTGGATACCTTTAAGGCAATCAACGATACCTACGGTCATCATGCCGGTGATCAGGTTTTGCGTGAACTTGCCGGGATTCTGGCAAGCCATGTACGCAGCATCGATACGGTGGGGCGCTGGGGGGGCGAGGAATTTCTATTGATCTGCCCTGAAACCAGCATATCCGGAGCTTTTGTTCTGGCGGAAAAGCTGCGCCAAGCCATTGAGGCCAATACCTTCAGCGATATTGGTGCATGCACCTGCAGTTTTGGTGTGTCCGTCTACCAGCAGGGTGAGCGCCACGAAAACGTGGTTATGCGTGCCGATGAAGCCATGTACAGGGCCAAGGTGCAGGGCAGAAACAGGGTGCAAACCGCTTTCGCCAAATGAATAGACACGTCGTTTTTTTCGGCAAAGGATTATGTCATGGCACCGGTTTTCGGCATAATTCTGGGGAGGTTGGAGCTGCCTCTGGTATACCAGGGCGATGCATTAAGAGATGGCCTCGGAGCTCTCGCAGGAGGATTGTTGGCCGCGAAATATATAGTTGGCGGCTCACAGGGCACTCACAATTCTTTTTGTATCGCAGCCGCCAGAGTCTCGATGGTGTAGGGCTTTTTGATGTAGCTGCCCGCTCCCAGTTCCATGGTACGGCGCACTCTCCAGGTTTCGGAGAAACCGCTGGCAATGATTGCCTTTTGTGAGGGGTTGATGTCGAGAATTTTGCCATAGGTGGTAAGACCGTCCATTCCGGGATCCATAATCATGTCCAGGATAATGACATGGTACGCAGCTCCCTCCACCATCTCAATTGCCTGCTCGCCGCTTGCTGCCGTCTCGACGGTGTAGCCAAGCCGCTGCAAAATAGATGTCGCAATGATCAGCTGTTCTTCGACATCATCGACCACCAGTATTTTCTCGCCGCGCCCTTTCCGCAGAGTGGGCAAAGTTGTCGGCTCTTCCTGGTTGAGCTCATCTCTGGAGGCGGGGAAGTAGAGGGTGAAGACAGCTCCTTCGTCTTTTTCGCTGGTTACCTCGATGTAGCCTTTGTGATCTTTTACGGTTCCCCAGACAACGGACATGCCAAGGCCCGTTCCGCTTCGTCCCATGACCTTTTTTGTGTAAAAGGGTTCGAAAATTTTATTGAGATCTTGCTCTGATATACCCTTGCCGTCGTCGCTGACCGTAACAACGACATATTCTCCCTCGACCACCTCTTCATAGCCGGTCATGGGCGAATCAATATACTGATTCTTGACGGTGATCCAGATATTGCCGCCTTCCTCGGGGATGGCTTCGGCGGCGTTGAAGACCATGTTCATTATTGTTTTGGAAAGATGATGACCTGATCCTTGAATATTGAGGAGTTTTTCATCAATGTGACATTGGATGCTAAGATTAGGGTGATGGGAAAGAAGTTTTTGATGTTCCGGGCTGGCGAGATAATCTTCAATGACGGTTTTGAGACTGATAATGTGCGTGACGATAACACCTCTGCGCGTCAGGGTGAGCAGGTCCTGTACGATCGCGGCTGCCTTAACGCCTGATTGATTAATGGTTTGCAGTGGGGCGTAGAGAGAGTCGTTTGGTTCAAGTCCCTGGAGAAGAAGTTCGGGATAACTGACAATGCCGCTTAGGATATTGTTGAGATCGTGGGCCACGCCACCGGCGAGGGTGCCGAGCATTTCCATCTTTTCTCCCCTGGCTGCCTTGACACGAAGGGCCTCCTGATTTTCTTCCATATGCTTTCTTTGGGTGATGTCCAGACAATGGCAGAGAATGGCCGGGGTACCCTGGTAGGGAATGACGGTGGCGAGCATCTCCAGCCATTTTTCCTGGCCGGAGGGTGCATGGTAGCGCAGTTCGACATGTTCCCTGACGGACTCTTCTTTGGTAAGTGCTGTGATTCGCTGACGCAGTATTTGGTCCTGCCCATCACTGAACAGAGAATAAATGCTTTTTGCCATAAGGCTTTCGTAGGGCATTTCGAAAAATGCCGCTGTTGCCCCGTTTATATACTGGAAAGCATCCGAGGTAACGACCATGACCAGTGTCAATGAATTTTCTGAGAGAATCCGGTATTTATCTTCGGATTCTCCGAGTTCCTTGAGGATGCGATTGATCTCCTGCCGTTCCTCCTTGAGCTTGTCGACCATACTGTCGAACGAGGAGGCGACTCTGACGATTTCATCGTTGCCTTGCAGGTTGACTTTGTCAAAGTTTCCCTTTTGAATTTCCCGCGTGGTACTGATGATACGCTGCAGAGGGCGGTTAATACGGAGAAGAAAAAGGAGGAAAAATGAAGCGACCATGGCGGCCAGTGTGCCGAAATTGCCATAGTGAACGATCCTTTTGGCCATGAGAAGAGGTTTAAAATAGTCATCTTCAGGTATAAAGCTGACTATATGCCAGCGCCAGAAAGGAAAATACGCATGTTTGAGATATACTTTCCGGTCGAACAGATACGTTGTCGCAATCTCGCTTCTTCGCTCTCTTTTTTCAAGCTGTTGGAGCAGATTGTCGCTGCGGTTTGAAGGCAGGGCAAAAGAACTCCCTCGAATGGTGCCGCTGTCATCGACAATAAACATCCTGATATACGGAAAAAGAGCGGCGATCTCTTTTATCTCCTCAATGGCTTCCTTTTGGGACGCCTGGTTCATCTCTTTGTTTTCTTCCAGGCGGTTCAGAGCATGGTATACATTCAAGCTGATATTACTAAAATTTTCAATGAAAAATAAAAATTACTCACCTGACAAAGCCGACATGTTGGTCATATGATGGAGGAGGCGCTCTTTAAATGGAGGCAAATTCGAAGATGGCACAAGAAGGAAAAGAGCTGTGAAGCAGAGAATTGGATACTATCTCTATTCTCTGCCTGTTCTGGAGCCGCTGTACAACGGCACAAGCTGGACCATGAGGATGCCCGCAAGAATAAGTGAAGCCCCGGTGAGCTGGTCTTTGGAGAGTCCCTGGCCGAGAAAGAGAAAACCGGATAATGCGGCAAAGACGGTTTCCGCGCTGAGGATGATGGCGGCATCGGGCGCCGGACTGAAGCGCTGTGCCACCACCTGCAGGGTAAAGGCGATACCGACGGAGAGAATACCGGCATAGAATATGCCGAAATACGCATCATTGAAATCGGCAGGACTAGGCTGTTCGACAATGAGGCCGACGACCAGGCCGGCGGCGGCGCAAACCATGAACTGAACGGCCGCTACAACCAGCGGCGCCTGGGTTCTGGTGGCCATGGAGCCCACCATGAGGACATGGACAGCCCAGAAAAAGGCGCTGGCGATGACCCACATATCCCCGGCGCTGAGATTGATGGACTGAGCGCCGCTCATGACATAGGTGCCGACAAGACAGCCTATGGAGGCGGGCCAGGTGGACCAGTGAATTTTGCTCTTTAAGACGGAAAAGGCAAATATAGGCACCATCGGTACATAAAGTGCTGTAAGAAAACCGGCATTGGCGACCGAGGTATAAAAAATGCCCACTTGTTGCAAAACAGCAGCGCAGAAAAGTGCCAGGCCGGTGACAACCATACCCCACCAGTGCTTTCGGGTAATTATATATTGGCTGCGCTGGATGCGTTTATACTGAAGATAGGCGATGGGCAAAACGACGAGGCCGCCCATGAAAAACCTGGCGGAGGTGAACATGATGGCGCCGAGCCCACCGGTTGCAACCTGCTGGACAACAAATGTGGATCCCCAGAGAAAGGCGGTGAGGAGAAGCAGAAGATTGGCTTGAATTCTGGTCATGAAGAGCGCGGCAGGGTATTGGGTGACAGTTGAGGGTACCCGTTACGGTAAAAGAAAAACTCCCCTAACAGTGCCGGATACTATATGTTTTCCGCACCGGTGAATATACAATGTTGCCGTTGCCGCGCAAGGGAAATCTATGACGATACAGTGGTTATCTGTCACTGATGAGCAATTACAGGATGGAAAGGTCTATGTGTTGCCGGAAAAACGATCGGTATTCGTCGCTTCTATGGCTGGCGTAGAGGATGGTGCTGAGGTGCTGCTCGGCGATGGTTTCTAGAAAATCGAGCAGGCTTTCACGATTGCCTTGGTCGAGTCCCTGGGTTGGTTCATCGAGAATGAGCAGACATGGCATTTTGATGAGCGCCCGGCCTATGAGGCAGAGACGCTGTTCGGCGTAGGATAGGCGGCGGAAAGGCTGGTGCGCCTTGTCATGCAAACCAAGCATGTCAAGCCAGCTGAGCGCCCGTTCTTTCTGGGAGGAGGTGTAGTGTTGATAGACACCGATGGAATCGAATATACCGGAAAGGACAACCTGCAGCGGGCTGCCGGGGATATAATGATTTCGGTGCAGATCCGGGCTGACGATGCCCATCTTGTGTTTGAGCTCCCAGATGGACTCGCCGCTGCCCCGTTTTCTGCCGAACATGCGCAAATCATTGGCATAGCAGTTCTGGTTATCACCACTGATAATCTGCAGAAGGGTTGATTTGCCGCTGCCGTTGGGGCCGGTGAGGAGCGTGTGTTCTCCGGTTGTCACGGTAAGATCCAGGCCTTGAAAGATTTTAACACCACCATATCGGGCAAAACCGTTGCGCAGGCGGATGAGCTCATTGGCCTCGAGAGGTGCTGATTTCCGGTCGGTTTGCAGCCGCAGCTGCGGGCTGTCGTCGGCGAGTCCGCTTGCTTCATAGCGGAGCAGAGTCTCTTGCCGCGTTCCCTGAAATGCCAGACACCCGTCATGGAGAATCGCCAGATGGCTGCACCAGCGCGGGATATCTTCACTGTTGCCGGCAGTTACCAGTATTCGCAGGCCATGGTTGACAAGCGCCGCTAAAATGCGATCGAGTTCCCGGCATCCCTGGTGGTCGATACCGTCGTAGGGGTTTTCGATAATGAGGGTTTCCGGGTTATAGGACAGCGCGCTGAGCAGGAGCAGTTTTCTGCTTTCACCGGATGAAAGTTGCCGGTATCCTTTGTCCATGCAGTTCTCCAGATCAAAAGCATGGATGAGGTCACTGCATTTTTCAGGATGTTTGATAAAGGCATGAGCAGGGGTGCCCGGGTCGAGATGGTCGAGAAAGTCACTGTTGTCGCGGCGCAGCTCTTCCTCGAAGAGTTCCTGTTGCTCGGCAAAGGTTATAACGGCGGTTTCACCGGGCTGCTTGCGGTTTTTCCCCTTTGATTCTCCGGCGAGCAGCTTGATAAAGCTGTCAATGCCGGAGCGGTTTGTACCATAGATACACCATGCCTCGTTTTTGCCCGGTGCAAAATAGTCGATATGCAGGGTGTCGGAGTGATAGTTTTTAATACGCATGGCAATGATTCAACCGATATTTACTGTCAGTAACATGCAATATTTGCCATGGCGGACCGGGGGTGTTTTCCCGGTCCTGTTGAAAAAGTGCTTTGTTATCATAAATTTAGCGAATATTATATTTCTTCCGAATATTGGAGGAGACCTCTTTGACCAGGTTCATCACTTTTTCGGCATAGGCAAGCGAAACCGACCCCGTGCCGCAGCTCGGCGTGATCAGGGTCTGCTCGACAATCTGCTCCATGGGGATGCCGATTTTTTCCAGTTCCGCCGCCTGTTCTGTCCATTTGGTGGTCAGCGAATCGCTGTCCTCTTTGTCGATAAATTCAGGGGTGGTGGGGACGATGCCGCTTGCCAGAATACCGCCTTCGTGAAAAAATCGTTTGAGGTGCTCGGGGTAGAGGATGAATTTGTCGAAATAGGAATAAGCGTCAAAGCTGATTAAATCGGCCCCGGCATCGAAGAGGACAGACCACTCGGTATTGGCGCAGACATGGACACCGGCGGTTGCTCCTTCTTGGTGGACGGCGCCAAAGACCTCGCCAAAGCATGCTTTGATATCATCGAGAGTAATGGTAATAAAGGCCGATGATCCAAATCCCGCCATGGCGGGTTCGTCGAAAATCATGATAGCCTGAGGGCAGATCTCCTTCATCTTGCGTATCTGCCACCTGGCCTTGAGGGATAGAAGCTTGATCGCTGCATCCCTGAGCTGTTCGTTATAGAAAATAGCCTTGTTGTCGTGGTCGACCACTCCGGTGGCAAAGGTAAATGGCCCGGTAGTCTGTGCTTTCAAGCCGGTGAGGCTGTCTTTGATTTTTTCTGTGTGTTTGAGAAAGGCAAAAAAGCCTTTGGCAGTTTCGCTGGTGAGGCAGAAACGGCTGTCATCGAGGCTGCCGCCGCCTTCGGTGGCCATAAGGTAGTCTTCATAAAAGGCAAGAAACTCAGCATCGAAATCTTCACCTTCACCGTTGACAAACTGGGTGTCGTCGCAGACATCAAGGCCCGGCATTCCGGGAATGAACTGCTGCACCATGCCCTCTTCCTTGTAGCATGGCAGCTGAGGCCAGAGCGGTATTTGGGGTGTTGACTGGAGAATAAGTTCCATGGCCCTGTCGTGGTTGTCGATGGGGAGACTGCCTATCAGCAGTGGTGCGCAATGTGTTTTAAAGCTTTGCATAATATCCTGTAGTGTAGAATGAGTGGTTTATGGCTTCTTGTATTTCTGTATTTAAAGCCCGTTGGACCCGGTCAAAAGCCGTTGCGTCAATAGAAGAAAGAATGGCATTCCATCGGCAGCGAAAAACATGCACAATGTTTACACGTTGCAGATCGATGAACAAAGATACGAGAGCTCGGCTCACATCTTAGGGTCCGCTCAAAAATAACTTCACATTTGCGGACGTATTTTTGAGCGAACCATTAGCGTGAACCGAGAAGTTGTATAATTCCAATGATGATAAGAAGGAGTGGCCACCACTGCTTCAATAACGCCTTGATTTCCCCCGTGGGGAGGATGCCAAGGTTGGAGAGCAGAAGCAGTATGCCGAGAACGATGAGGAGTAGTGGTCCAGTGCTTTTTCGCATTCCCTGTGTGTTGTGAGATTATCGTGATAATCCGCTGTGGTGTTCCGGCGACAATTATGATTCAGTAATAGGCCGACCAGGAATTCTTCGTCATATAGAACAATTTCTCTCTACAAGAATAACGATCATACAGAATCCTCGTGAAAAAGTCCACCCCTCAGACGTCTTCTCCACTCACCAACGGCATGCAAAGTGTGAAGCTACGCCTTCAAAAAAATCGCGTAACTCTATGAAGTGTGGCGAAATAATGGAATTTTCCAGGCGTCGTTCGGCTAACCGTTTTCCACTGCAAAATATTTTGCTGATGACCAACACAACCCAGCTGATCGACC